>CASEGX010000051.1 GCA_949287505.1 uncultured Spirochaetales bacterium
CAGGCTGGTTCAGGAGCTGCTTGGGCATGAGAGCATCTCTACGACGCAGATTTATACACATGTCTCACGCTCTAGGCTGAAAAAAGTCTATGAGGAGACACATCCTCATGCCAAGGAGTAATGATGGAAATTCACGGTACCACGATATGTGCAGTCCGTAAAAACGGTCAGGTTGCGATTGCTGGTGATGGGCAGGCAACTTCAGGAGAGGGCGGAGTCGTCATCAAAGGAAACTGCAGGAAGGTCCGCCGTCTTTATAATGGAAATGTGATTGTCGGTTTTGCAGGCTCTACAGCAGATGCCTTCACGCTTTTTGAGCTCTTTGAAGGCAAGCTCAAGCAGTATAACGGAGATCTTACGAGAGCTGCAGTCGAACTTGCCAAGCAGTGGCGTACCGACAGGGCACTGAGAAACCTCAATGCAATGATGCTCACATCCGACGGCTCCAGGCTTTTCATGATCACGGGAACAGGCGATGTCCTCGATCCTGAGGGAGATGTGATGGGTATCGGATCGGGCGGAAGCTATGCTCTGGCAGCGGCTAGGGCATACCTTGATGCCGGAGTTGACTGGAGCGCTGAGGAGATTGCAAGAAAGAGCGTTGGCATCGCGGCGGATATCTGTATCTATACAAACCACAATATCATTGCGGAGGTCCAGAATGCTGGAGAATAAGAAGAGTCTTGATGATATGGTTCCTTCAGAGATCGTGAAGAACCTTGATGAATATATAATCGGCCAGGATGAGGCCAAGAGAACAATTGCGATAGCAATCAGAAACAGGGTGAGAAGGAAGAGGCTTCCTGATGATATCAGGGATGAGGTCTCTCCTAAGAATATTCTCATGATCGGACCAACAGGTGTTGGTAAGACGGAGATTGCACGTCGTATTTCCAAGCTTGCCAATGCACCGTTTGTAAAGGTTGAGGCAACAAAATATACCGAAGTCGGATATGTTGGGCGCGACGTTGAATCGATGGTCCGCGATCTCATGGCAGCTTCCCTGTCGATGGTCAGGGAAGAAATGGCCCAGCAGAGGCATGATGAGGTGGAAAGACGTGTCGAGGAAAGACTTCTCGATCTTCTTCTCCCTGCTATAGACAAGTCGAAGAGTGAGACCGATGTTGCTGTTGAGGAGACACGCGAGCGTTTCAGAAAGATGCTTCATGATGGTGTGTTTGATGAGAAAGAAGTCGAGATGCCTGTTGACATGAAGACCCATGTCGGTTTCGAGCTTATGGGATCTTCAGGGAACATGGAGGATCTGCAGAATGCTCTCTCAAGCATCGGCAATATGTTCTCATCTCCGGGAAAGAAGACAAGAAAGCTTTCCGTGAAGAGGGCAAGGGAGATTATCGAGGAAGAGGAACTTGATAAGGTAATTGATCCGGATAAGGCTGTGGACGAGGCGAAGACCAGAGCAGAGGAGATGGGTATCATATTCATCGATGAAATCGACAAGGTCGCATCGCACAACAGCACATCCAACTCGGATGTCTCCAGAGAAGGAGTCCAGCGCGATATCCTTCCGATTGTGGAGGGCTCTAAGGTCTCTACCAAGTGGGGTGTGATCGATACCACGAATATTCTCTTCATCGCAGCCGGTGCATTCTCATTCTCAAAGCCTTCAGATCTGATTCCGGAGCTTCAGGGACGCTTCCCGCTCCGTGTTGAGCTTCACGATCTCACGGCTGATGAATTTTATAGGATTCTGACAGAGCCGCAGAATGCAATTACGAAGCAGTACAAAGCTCTTCTTTCCACAGAGGGCGTTAATGTCGAATTCGATGACGAGGCACTCAAGGAGATAGCACGTATTGCATCGGAGGTTAACCAGACGAATGACAATATCGGGGCACGCCGTCTGTACACAGTCATGGAAAAGCTTCTTGAGGAACTCGCATTCTCTGCGGATGAGCTTTCGGGTCAGACTGTCAATATCACAAAGGGATATGTGAAAGAACGCCTTTCCGATATTGCTGAAGATCAGGATCTGTCAAAATATATACTATAAAGAAATGCAGTATTATACCGTTGTTGGTGAAAACTATGATGATGCGGTGCGTAAAGCCCGTGATATGTACGGTAGCGAGATAAGAATCCACTCCCGTCGTGATTACACGACAGGGGGTGGGCTTTTCTCACGTAAGAAGCAGCGCTGTGAGATTGTCTGCTATCTGGGAAAGAAGGGAGAAAGAAAGGACATAAAAGACAAGGAAGAGAAGGATATTTCCGAATTTGAAAAAGAGGCCATGACCCCGGATCCTTCCACTCTCTCTCCTGAGGAAAGACTGAACACAGAAGTTTACAGGGAAAAGGAAATCAATCCGGAAGCTGAGAAGCTTCTTGATCTGAATCATATTTCCGATCCTCTACGCGCTAAGCTCCTTGAATCCTTTCCCCGCGATGCGGATGTTCCCCTTGTTCTTTCCTCACGGCTTCTTGAGACTGTTAATTTTGATTACAGCAAACAGCTGCATCCGCGTCACTTCGTTGTTTTCATCGGACCCACTGGATCTGGAAAAACGACAACGCTTGCAAAGACTGCGTATCTTTTCAGCAGGACAGACAGGAGCGTCGGTATCATTACTCTGGACACTTACCGTACCGGTGCGTTCGAGCAGATGGCTGCATTCGGAAACGCACTATCGATTCCTGTGATAAGCGCGGGTGCGGAGGATGAGCTTTTAAAGGCAATAGAGCGTTTTTCTTGGAAGGACATGATCTTCATCGATACGATGGGGCTTTCTCCGAAGGATAAGGAGCTGAATCTGAAGCTCCATGGGCTTCTTTCGCTTCTCGATCCAGATCGTACGGATTATGTGCTTACAGTCAGCGCAAGCATGAAGGAGGAGGATATAATGGATCAGTATTCATCCTATGCGTCTTTCTCTCCTTCCTCAATTGCCGTGACAAAGCTGGATGAGACGGAGACAATAGGCAATGTTCTTTCTTTCTCATACAGCGTAGGAGTACCGATCACGTTCTTCACAGATGGGCAGAAAGTCCCTGATGATATAAAGAAGGCGTCGGGTGCGCTTCTGCTTGAGCATATGAAAGGCTTCGGCCTTAATATGAAAAGATTCAAGGCTCAGCTGTCGCTTTAGCCAGAATTGCATTTATGACGGCTCTGATCATCGGAGCCGAGGTGGAAGGGGATACATAGGCGTTATATCCTCTTATTGCCTGTGTGGTCTTTTCGGGAAATGCGGGCCTCTCGTATGGCTCTCCTCCAATGGACATCACCATTGATCGGAGTTCCTCATCGTCTGCTTTCCCATAAAACGCAAGGACCTCTCCGGATTCTGAAAGGATTGCAGCTCTCTCGTTTCTTGCCGTGACATACATCGCATCGTAGAGATTCTGCTGGAGTGTCATGTCAATGGTCAGCCTCACTTCCTTTCCATGCGATATAGCGCTGCTGATCTCAGGTACTGCTGCAAGCTCATCATCGAAGAGTTTCTCAATGCCGCTTGTTCCATGCATTGTCTCATCACTTGTTCCCACCATCGAAGCTGCTCTGTGGAAATATCTTCTTCTCTCAACAGAGGCAGGGCTTATGTCATCGCTTAATGAGAAATCTGCAAGGGAAGAGGCGATGAGATCGAAATCACTGGAATCAAGGAGGTCCGTTATTCTTATGAAAGTTGCACCGTTCTCTATTTTATTTGCGATTGATATCGCATTCTCTTCTGTATATCCGGATATGAAAGCAGCTGCTTCCTGTGCAGAAGCATCGGAAAGATGTATTCTGAAACCATAATCCGGAGCCTGTATCGCGAGATATCTTCCATTCCTGTCAACAATGCTTCCTCTTACAAGGGTCTCTGAGAGTTCAGGATCTCTGTAAGCTGGCACAGAATCATTTCCCAAGCTGAAGAACGAACCTGTGCAGATGGCTGCTGAGACAAGTGCAGATATAAGTAATATAGCAAGGAGCCAGCTGCCACCCTTATTGCCATTTTCAGTCATATATAAAATAATAGTCCTCAGTTTAAGGAATGTCGATAGATGGGCAGGTACAGCTACGATGACATGCCCCCAGAAGGGTACAGAGACAGGAAAAAGGGGAGTGGAAGAATGACTGCTGCCATTGCTTCCATCGGAGTCCTGCTGACCCTTATCGCGATAATAATCTATCTTCTTTTCACTCCGCATGAGAATAAGGCTGATGAAAACATAGCGCTTGCGGAAAGTGTCACTGTGACACCTGTCGAGCCTGAGATCATAGAGGCAAAGGCTGCAGCTGTGCCGGAGATTGCAGAGAAAGAGATTGAAGAGACAGATGATTCTGCTGTGAGTATTCCGTCTTATGAGAAAGCTTCCGATGAATACCAGGCGCTTGAATATACCAAGCATGTTGTGAGTGAAGGGGAGACACTGCAGTCTGTTGCAGAATCCTATGGCCTTCTCGATACGACAATAGTCTCGTACAACAAGCTTTCAGGTACTGAGCTTAAACCGGGAACTGTCCTCTCAATTCCTCCAGTGGATGGTACGCTGTGCACCGTCGTTGACGGAGAGACGCTCTCCTCAATTGCAGAGGTTTATAATCCTGAGCTTTCTGCCCCGGATCTGGCTGCACTTAATGGAAAGCCATATACAGCGGTATATCCGGGAGAGGAGATTTTCGTTCCAGCTCCGGGAACACTCAAAAGCACCATGTCATATCTTTTTGATTCTCCTATAGAGAATGGCAGAGTGATTGCAAGATTCGGAGAGCTTGTGGAAGGAGAGCCTTTGAAGGGCATTGTCATTGCCTCTGATCCGGGAACAGCTGTAAGAGCGGCTGGAGATGGTATAGTAATAGATATTTTTTCCCATCCGGTGTTCGGGCGTTCAATAACACTGCTGCATGATGATGGTTATTCAACTGATTATTACTCTCTCGAGTACATTGCTGTGAAGGTCAGCCAGAAGGTCGAGAAAGGCGATGTGATCGGAACTATAGGTACAAGCAGCGAGCTTTTCCAGGAACCTGCGGTTGTCTTCTCCGTAGAACAGCACAGTGTTTCTCTTGATCCCATGAATATTACAGAATTCTGATTAATACTTGAATGTCTTTTATATAATTTATGCATATATAGAATACAGTTTTAGATTGTTTTATGTATGAGATTTATTTTCCTATATATCGATTCAACATGAAAGAGTGATAATTGCATTATGAAAAAATACAGTTGGGATGAAACCGAAAAGCTTATCATCAAAATCTTCGAAATAACTTTTGCCATTATATTTGGCAGTCTTTTTCTTTTTGCTTGTGTAGTAATAGCTCTCATTATCTAATGGATTTGTTGTTTTGGATTAAAAACTGTCCACGCCGAAACGTGGGCATAGTTGCTTTAAAACACTGATATTATGCATTTCTGCCGCAGCAGTTCTTATACTTCTTACCAGAAAGTATCAATGCAGGCATTAGGAAGGAGGAGTGATGAAAGATTCTGAAATGACATCATCCCCATTTGTAAACAGGGAGGTTCTTTGTTTCCATAATAAACTTCTCTTCCTTGTTACGCCGGGAGAACTCGGCCTGAACCCTGATGAAGAAGTTCGGGCTCATGCCGAAATATCTAGCAAGTCTCCAGCATACATCATCGCTCATCCTGTTCTTGCCCTGGAGTATCTTGCTGAGCGCCGCGGCAGATATACCAAGATCTTTAGCAAGCTTGTAAGCAGAAAGGTTTAGAGGCTCAATCCACTCCTCGTTGAGATAATCGCCGAACGTACCAAGATCTATCTTGTAAGTGTTTTCCATATGTCAGCCTCCTCAATGATAGTCAACGATCTCAACGTCGTAGGCATTCCCATCATTCCAGAAAAAACAGATTCGGAACTGAGCATTGATTCTTATCGAGAACTGTCCCTTCCTGTTCCCCTTTAGTTGCTCAAGCCTGTTACTTGGTGGGATTCTCAGGTCAGAAAGGGTTTCCGCCTCATTGATGGCAATAAGCTTATGCAAAGCTCTTCTTGCTATATCAGGCGGCAGGCGCTTAGGAGCATATCCCTGATAAAGCAGCTCGCATTCCTTGTCTTTGAACGTCTGAATCATTTTCTACCCAATGGAATATTAAACCATTGGTTAACTATCGTCAATGTACATCTTTCTGGTTCAGAACTGATTACGGATTGTCCAGGGAGAGTCCTTTGATGGTTATATTCTGACTTTGTCCCATCCGTTTTATATACATGGCAGGATTGAGCTCCTGCTTGTTGCTGATTAATGGATGCTGCCGATTCTCAAAATGATTTATGCGGCAGATTCTTTTGATAATAACTCTGCCCACGTTTTCTAACGTGGGCAGAGTTGCACTGATATTATGCATTTCTGCCGCAGCAGTTCTTATACTTCTTGCCTGAGCCGCAGGGACAGGGGTCGTTACGGCCTATCTTTGGTGTTGATCTTACGATTGTCGTTCCATGAGCCTGGGATTGTGATGATACAGCTGTAGAGGCTCCACGTGGAACCATAGGAGTGACAGGGGAGTTGTGCGTTGCCTGCATCCTTCCCTGAGTCTGCTGAGCCCTCGGCTGTATCGTGATTCTGACGGCATTCACGGTCCTTACAACGACCTCTGTAATTGATGAGATCATCTCATCAAAAGCATCGGAGGCGGTGTTCTTGTACTCAACAAGAGGATTCTTCTGTGCGTAGCTCATGAGTGAGGCTGCATCCCTTAAATCCTCGAGTGCATCAAGGTGGTCAACCCAGCGTTTGTCAATATTCCTCAGATAAACGAATCTGATGAAATTATTGAAATTGGCTTTTCCGACCTTCGCTTCCTTCTCCTTCAGGCTTGCAACCATCGTTTCCTTCAGCTTGCTTATATCTTCAAGAAGTGCATCCTCCGGGCGGAAGGCGAAGACACTCTGGAAATATTCAGCTCTTTTCTCCTTATCTCCACCTGCACTCTCAGCAGCTTCATCAATATACTCCTTTGTAAGGTCTATGATGCGGTCAAGAAGATTCTCATCTGCAAGGATTTTGTCGCGCTCTGAGTAGATGAAATTCCTCTGTTCATTGAGGACATCATCATATTCAAGGAGATGCTTTCTGATCTGGAAGTTTCGCTCCTCAACGCGTTTCTGTGCATTCTCGATGGCATTGTCGAGCATCTTGTGATGAATAGGTTCGCCGTCCTTCATTCCAAGGCGTCCTATCATCTCCTTCAGTCCTTCCTTTGCAAAGAGCCTCATCAGCGGATCATCGAGAGAGATATAGAACTGACTCATTCCAGGATCTCCCTGACGCCCTGAACGGCCCCTGAGCTGATTGTCTATTCTTCTTGATTCATGGCGCTCAGATCCTATGATGTACAATCCACCAAGGGCTTTTACTTCTTCATATGCCTTTCTGTATTCATCCCTTGTCTCTTTCATCGCTTTCTTCAGAGTCTCAGGATCTGCATCTGTTCCGACCTTCTTCATTGCAAGGTGAAGCGGTGAGCCTCCCAGTTTGATATCCGTTCCACGGCCTGCCATGTTCGTTGCAATCGTCACAGCACCCTTTGATCCTGCTTCACCGATTATGAAAGCCTCTCTTGCATGGTTTTTGGCATTGAGGACCTCGTGTCTTATTCCCTCTCTTGTAAGCAGGGATGAAAGTCTCTCGCTTTTCTCGATCGATGTTGTTCCGATAAGCACAGGCTGTCCTGTTGCATGGATGCGCTTCACATCGTTCACGATAGCCCTGAACTTCATTGCTTCGTCATAGAAGGTGAGATCCGGCAGATCTTTTCTCTGCACCGGAAGGTTTGTTGGAATGACTACGACATCCAGATTGTATATCTGCTTGAACTCTGTTGCTTCTGTATCAGCAGTACCTGTCATGCCTGATATCTTGTCGTACATCCTGAAGAAATTCTGGAATGTGATTGTCGCAAATGTCTTGGACTGCCCGCGGACCGATACATTCTCCTTTGCCTCGATAGCCTGATGCAGACCCTCTGAGTATCTTCTGCCTGGAAGGACACGGCCTGTGAACTCATCCACGATCTGGACCTCGCCATCCTTGACGAGATAGTCAACATCCCTCTTGTACATGTACTGGGCCCTTACAGCCTGTGTCACATAATGGACAAGCTCGAAGTTCTCATCATCGTAGAGCGATGTCACGGTATTGCCGCTCTCATCCTTTGTGCTTTTCAGGGCACCTTCCTTTCTGAGCAGTTCCTCGATGTGTGTCATTCCTTCTTTTGTGAATGTCACTTTCTTCGATTTCTCATCAAGCTTGAAATCACCTTTCTCATCAAAGGCGGCATATGCTTCTCTGTCGAGCTTCTCCATAGCAGTCAGCTCGTAATAGTCTCCTGTCTCCGGATCCTTCTCGCATTCCTTCAGGAAGGGGACAACTGCCTTTGCGGCCTTTACTTTCGGAGTATCATCCTCAGCCTGGCCCGAGATGATGAGCGGTGTCCTTGCCTCATCGATAAGGATTGAATCGATCTCATCGATTATACAGAAGTGATGTCTTGGCTGTGTCTTCTGTGCCAGAGACATCTTCATGTTATCCCTGAGGTAATCGAAACCGAATTCATTGTTGGTTCCGTATGTGATGTCAGCGCTGTAGGCCTCTCTTTTTCTCGTCTCATCCTGACCGGCTATGATGCAGCCTGTCCTGAGGCCGAGAAACTCGTAGACTCTTCCCATCCATTCGGCATCGCGCTGCGCAAGATAGTCATTTACCGTGACTATATGCACACCTTTTCCATCAAGTGCATTGAGGTATGCTGCAGGAACAGCTGTCAGCGTCTTGCCTTCACCTGTCTTCATCTCGAGAATCGCTCCCTGATGAAGTACTATTGCACCCATTATCTGGACGTCATAGTGCCTCTCTCCAAGGACTCTTCCCGCAGCTTCACGTGCAAGTGCGAATGCCTTCGGAAGAAGTTCATCGAGACTTTTGCCATTCTTTACAGCTTCTTTCCATTCTGCCGTTATTCTTGGGAAATCCTCATCGCTGAGGGATTCAGCCCAGCCGTATTCCTTTTTCACGCTCTCCACAATAGGGCGGAGACGCTTCATGTCCTTGTCGTGTTTAGTCCCTCCGAAGAGAGATGCAAAGAAATTCGCCATAGTGTGAAATTAGCACTAAATGCGGAAAAGGGAAACAACAGAGGAAAGCCATTCTGTTTACGAAAGGAGCAACTATCAGCATAGAAAGGAAATGCGATGAGAATGTTTTGTCATTTTTTCCAATTGTTCCCTCTTTTGTTTTCTTGTTGCTGTCATAAAACGGAAAAACTGGGTATCATTATGATATGGACTGGACATATACAATAGGTTCGCTGACATTCGGTATTCTTGACATCATCTCGCTTGTTATTGTTCTTATCGGGGCAGTTTCAGGCTGTATCACAGGTTTTGCGCGTCAGGTTGCGAATCTTGCAGGTTTCGTAATATCAATTCCTGTCGCTCTTGTTTTCACCAGACCTGTCGCATCTGTGCTTTCTGCAAATACAAGTATCCCTATACTCTGGTCATCCCTCATTGCCTTTGTCGCAATATGTCTTCTGGTGTTCATCATAGTCGCCATATTCGGCTCGATGCTGAAGAGAGTGCTTGAGATGGTTCCGGCCCTTGACCATATCCTTGGTTTTGTCTGGGGGCTTTTGGCAACTTCCATCTCCCTTTCGATCATCATCGCAATCCTGAATTATCAGTCTTTCTTCGATATATCCTCAATAACTTCCTCAAGTGTGATCGTGAGGAATATTATCGAGCCTCTTTTCCCAGCTCTTGTTGACGTCGTCAAGGGGGCGTGATGTTTGAGAATCTCTCAAGGACACAGCAGGGGCTCGCTTCAGAGCTTTCTTCTGTCTATTCATCATCCATGCTCCCTCAGTCACTGCTTTTTTCGGGAAGGAAAGGCTCTTCTCGCCTGACTGCAGCCCTTGATCTCTCTTTTCTCCTGACAGGAGAGGAGGGGGTAAGAGATGTTCTGAGATCTTCGCATGTGATGTATATAGCATCTCGCAGCCTCAAGATGGAAACAGCTGCAGCTCTTTCCCTTTTCCTGAGGGAACGCAATGACAGAAGCCGCATGTTTCTCATACAGACCGTAAGAAAGACTCTGCTGCAGTACCATGGTTCAATCGCACCCCTTTACGAGAACAGGAAAATAGCCGTGAAGGAAAAGGATGAGGAGGGAAGAGGCGGTACTCTTTTCTCGAATGCGGAAGCTGTGGATGCCCTGATAACCCGCCTTGAGGACGGTATTGATGGAAACGAGGTGGAAAGCATTGTTAATACTCTTGGCAGAAGGCTTGTCAACGATTTTTTCACACTTGGAAAGAAGACACCCGGCGCCACTATTGATGAGATAAGAGCCGTACAGGACTGGATAGAGGAAGGCAGCGATGAAAAATGCGTCATCATCGAGAACCCTGAGGATTTCACGGAAGGTGCGAAGAACAGCATGCTGAAGATGCTCGAGGAACCGCCTCTCCACAGTCATCTCATTCTCCTCTCGGAGCATCCTGACAGGATATTGCCAACAATCCTTTCACGCGTGAGGCGCTTTCAGTTTCCCCAGCTTGGATCCAAGACAGTCTCTTCGCTCATTGGCGAGATATTTTCCATATATGGAGAATACTCCTCATTTGATGATTTCTTCTTCACAGAAGGAACGGACGAGGAGGGGCGAAAGGCGATGGAGGCGGCAGCGGCATTGTATTCTGATGCACTTCTTTGCGGCCGGATGCTTACACTGGAAGAGGAGAGCCGCCTGTTCTCAACTCTGGATAAAACCGATGGATACGGGTATTTCCGCTCCTCTGTGATAAAAGCCATTGAGAAAGCATTGCATAGCAAAACTGAGCCAAGACGGATAAGAAAGGCCTGGGGGTCTCTTTCAGAGGCGCTTTTCAGGAGCGATGTATATAACATGAGCATCAGGCTTGCCCTCGATGCTGCACTCAGGGAGGCAGAAATTGGCAAATAAACTGCTGAGCAAAGTCATCGATGATCTGGGAGCTCTGCCTGCAGGAGAGCTTGAGAAGCTTGTAAGAGCCCAGATGGACGATGCGGATATTCTGGAGGGCGTGATCGGTTCACTTCCAGAGGGACATATCGTATTTTCTCCCGAGCAGAGAATCGTATACATAAACAATTCCGCTTATCATCTTCTGCCATCTGACAGGAGACGGCGTCTGAAAGCCGGGCTGAAAGCGGAAGATCTGATGATTGATGCGGATATTAAGCGCTTCATTCTTGCGGTATTCTCAGGAGATGAGAAACCTGAGGCTCAGGATTTTGCCTTCTCAAAAGGAAATGAGATCAGGACTGAAAGGGTATCATTCACCTTACTTTCCCTTCCTTCCGGGCGTTACACGGATGTTGTTATTCGGGATATAACTGAAGAGATCATGAATGAGACAAGGCTCCGCCGTTCAGAGTCACTTGCTTCCATGACGACGATGGCTGCGGGAATCGCACATGAGATAAAGAACCCGCTTGCAGCCATGAAAATACATCTCCAGCTTCTTCGTAAGACGCTTAAGACAAAGGGAAGCATCGACAGTGAAGGCGCTGAGCGGTATCTCGGTGTCCTCGATGAGGAGATAGACCATCTGAATAAGATTGCTGTTGATTTCCTTTTTGCTGTACGCCCTATGAACATAGAGCTGAGGCTGGGATCAATAGAGTCGGTGATCAATGATCTTGTCACATTCCTTGCTCCGGAAGCTGATGAGAAGCATATCGAGGTTGTTTCAGATGTGGAGAAATTCCTTCCCCGAATCGAGATGGATGCGCGTTACCTCAGGCAGAGTCTGCTGAATATAGTGGAGAATGCCTTTGCCGCAATGCCCGGAGGCGGAAAGCTCTCGATTTCTGCCAGACTGGATGGCAATTATGAGACAGTCACAGTACGCGATACGGGAACAGGAATAGACTCTGAGCATCTCTCGAAGATCTTTGAGCCGTATTTCACTACAAAGGCATCAGGAACCGGTCTGGGACTGACTGTCGTGTATAAGGTCATCAAGGAGCATCGTGGCGATATATTCGTCTCTTCCGAACCGGGAAAAGGCACGGTCTTCACAATAAAACTGCCGGTTCCTGCCACAGAGCGCAAGGCAATAGGCGACAAGGAGGCTGACAATGGCATCATTACTGATTGCTGATGACGAGAAAAACATCCTTTCGGGATTGAAGCTTGCATTTGAGGATGAAGGATATTCAGTGATAACCGCAGCCGACGGCAAGGAAGCCTGGGAGAAGCTGCAGAAGAATATCGTGGATCTTGTCATCACTGATCTGAGAATGCCGGAGATGGATGGCTATGAGCTTCTCAAGCGCATTGCATCATCCTATCCGACTCTGCCAGTCATTGTCCTTACCGGTCATGGCACGATAGAAACTGCGGTGGAAACGATGAGGGACGGCGCTGTCGATTTCTTCACGAAGCCTGTCGATATAGACAAGCTGTCCCTTGTGGTGAAAAAGAGCATCACAGCTACTGAACTCAAGGAGCAGAACAGGAAGCTCTCAGAAGAGCTCAGGAAGCTCCGAAGAGAGAAGGGCTACTCAAAGATCATCGGACGCTCCCAGAAAGTCTCTGACATGCTCAACCTGATTGAGCAGGTTGCGGATACGCGTGCCACTGTCCTTATAACAGGCGAATCCGGAACAGGTAAGGAACTTGTTGCCGATGCCCTTGTGGCGCTTTCATCCCGTTCAGACAAGCCTTTCATCAAGGTGCATGCCGCCTCTCTTTCATCCACGCTCCTGGAGGATGAGCTTTTCGGACATGAGAAGGGTGCATTCACAGGTGCTGTGTCCATGAAGAAAGGCCGCTTCGAACTTGCTGATGGAGGCACGATCTTTCTTGATGAGATCGGCGAGATCGACAGTGCGACGCAGGTAAAGCTCCTGAGAGTCCTGCAGGAGAGGGAATTCGAGAGAGTCGGAGGCGAGAGGTCGATTACTGTGGATGTGCGTGTGATCTGTGCGACGAACAGGGATCTTCTTGAGGAAGTGAAGAAAGGCAATTTCAGGGAAGACCTGTACTACAGGCTCAATGTCGTTCATATCGAGGTGCCGCCACTCAGGGAGAGGAAGGAGGATATTGATCTCCTTGCCGCATCGTTTCTTGAGACATTCAACTCCGAGGACAAGAGGAAGATTGAAGGCTTCACTCCTGCTGCGAGGAAAGCGCTTTTATCATATTCATGGCCCGGTAATATAAGGGAGCTGAAGAATGCGATAGAGTCTGCGGTTGTACTGGCCCGCGGAAAGAACATAGACAAGGACGATCTGCCACAGCAGATAAGGGAAGCAGGGGGCGGTGCAAAGGTCTCTTTCGATCTTCCCATCACCCTCGATGAGGCGGAACGCCGGCTGATACTTGAGACGATTTCCTATGCGAAGGGAAATAAGACGAAAGCTGCGGAGCTACTTGGAATCGGGAGGAAGACAATCGCAAGACGTATGCAGGATCTGAAGATTGAGGAAGGTGAAAATGGACATTGAGTCCATATTCTCACCTGGCGGTGAGCTTGAAAGATCTCTTCCATCCTATTCCTTCAGGGATGGACAGCTTGAGATGGCCAAGCTTGTCGCTGACGTTTTAGAGAATCACTCTCATGCAATCATCGAGGCCGGGACAGGAACGGGTAAGAGCTTTGCATACCTTGTTCCGATTCTTCTTTCAATTGCGGAAAACCGTTCAAGGCGTTTTATCGCTGCCACAAGTACGACAACGCTGCAGAAGCAGCTATATGACAAGGATATCCCGCTGCTTCTGAATGCCCTCTCTCTGGATATTCCCGTCGCAATCCTCTATGGCCGTGGAAATTACCTCTGTCTCAGGCGCTTCAATGAATCAAGAAACGAAAAGAGCGCTGCAGGTGTCAAGCGTAGCGTGGAAGAGCTGAGGTTCGAGGAATGGGCAACTTGTACGGAAAGCGGAACGCTGCAGGACATACCTTCCAGTGTGAATGCATCTTTTTTCTATCCGTTTGCATGCGATGACAAGGATTGCCTTGGCTATCGTTGCCCATATTCCAATGATTGCTTTTATTATGGAGCTAGACGCAAAGCACAGAAAGCAAGGCTCATTGTCACGAATCATCATCTGCTTTTACTGGATGCAAAAAACAGGTCTGAGTCGATGATTGATTTCGATGAGGATGCGGTTCTTCCTGGATACTCTGTCGCTGTGATGGATGAGGCGCACCATGCAGAAGCTGAAGCCACTGAGGTGCTTTCTAGAATCTACTCATCATTCAGGGCTGGAAGGGTACTGGATTATCTTACAAGAAAGGAAAAACGCTTCGGCTCTGCATCCATTCTCGATTTCCTTTCTCCGGAAGAGAAGGAAAAGGGGAGCGGAAAGCGCATAAAGAATGACATAGCACACCTCCGTACCATGCTGGAAAGATTCGATTCCCTTCTCTCTTCATCCCTTTTCTCATTTTCTGAAAAAGAGATTCTCTTTACTCCTTCGTTTTATCAGGGACACGGTGAACTCATTCAGGAAGGGGAAGGTGTTGCTGCAGAGATGATGAGAATAGGAAATGCACTTGAGTCCGGATACAGCGACAGGCCTGCAGAATCCAATGAGGTCTTTGTCGATCTGATCAGACGCTACGGTCTCTCCCTCTCTCTTCTTTCAGATACCCTCAAGGACTGGCTCCGTTTCTCATCCTGGGATGATGAGATCCCTTATTCTGTTGTGGGGCCAGATGGAAAGGCTGAGATACATCTTGCTCCAATGGATACAGGAAAAGTGCTTTCACGTGTTCTTGTGTCGAATCTTGATTCAATGATCTTTTCCTCAGCAACGCTCAGCGTCAATGGAAGCTTCGAGTATTTCGAGAGAAGGGCAGGACTCTGGGAAGAGAAGGAGCGGGTAAGATCGGGCATATTCCCGTCCCCCTTTGATTTCCGGCGCTCCCTGATGCTTCTTCTTCCACGTGACGGTTATCTCTTTTCCAATGAGAACACGATGCAGTACGTGCAGTATGTGGCATCTTCTGTAAGTGCGGCAATCGAGGCATCCGGAGGAGGCGCGCTCGTGCTTTTCACATCGCGGAAGATGATGAAGGATGTCTATCTTCTGCTCCGTGACAGATTCAAGGATCTCATGATACAAGATGACAGGATCCCGCGCAGCACGCTTCTTGAGAAGTTCAGGAAAAAGAAGGACAGTTCTCTTTTTGCTGTCTCCTCCTTCTGGGAAGGGGTCGATGTACCGGGGGATACACTCCGCCTTGTAATCATCGTGAAGCTTCCATTCACCGTTCCTTCCACACCTATTGTCAGGGCACGATCAGAGGCAATGGAGAAAAACGGAATGTCCTCATTCATGGGGATGGTTGTTCCAGAAGCAACGCTACGCCTCAAGCAGGGGATCGGAAGACTGATAAGAAGCGAGACCGACAAGGGCGTTGTCATAATCCTTGACAGCAGGATTCTTCTCAAGGGATATGGCCGTGTGATGATATCATCCCTCCCTGATTGCTATATACCCGAAGATGCTGAGATGAGAAATATAGGAGAGAAGATAGAGAGATTCCTCTATTGATGAAAAAAGCCATCTCGCTCTGAGATGGCTTGTACTATGGAAATTCTGGATTATTCAATAACTGCCAGGATGTCTGCATAGTTGAGAATGAGATAATCTTCTCCGTTGTCCTTGATAGCTGTTCCAGCATACTTGTCATGGAGAATTTCCTGACCAGGCTTTACCTTGATTGTCTCGTCATCACCGACTGCGACAACTGTAGCAATCTGTGTCTTTTCCTGAGCTGTCTGTGGAATGAAGATACCAGAAGCTGTCTTCTCTTCAACTTCCTTTGCCTTTACAAGAATCCTATCACCAAGCGGAATGATTTTCATGTTATCACCTCTTATCATTAATAAGCCTTATGGGGCCAATAAGGAATATACAAATGGATGGTCTTACAGGCAAGAGGAAAAATCTTTCTTTTTGCTCTTCACTATTTCTACATATTTGTTATCTTACGCATAAGGAAGCGTGATATGGATAGCACAATGAGTATTGTTCTATATAAAGAAGGAAACAGGAAGGCAAGGCTTCTTTCGTATGGGGAAGCGTTTGAGGATTATGTGAATGCCTTTCTTCCCCGTCTTCACCTATCATGCTATACATTGGAATTTGTCTCATTCTACCGCTATCAGCTGGCGACGTATCTCAGGTCAAAGCCTGTTTTCACACTCTCCCTTCCCGAAGGAGACATGATCTCGGATCTCATAAAGGATGCTTATGACACTTTTGTGGAAGCTGCCGATTCCTCTCCATTCAATATCACGGGAGAGGGAAGAATCAATCTTCTTGAGTCCGTAAAGATTATCTTTCCGTATCAGAATGACTCAGAGTCACTTTTTGATGCACAATAAGGGTCATTTTGACCCACATTGGAGTCGCTTGAACCCGGTCGGGTCATTATGACTCATTTCAGTAGAATTGCTCATCATTTCTACACAATATCTAATTCTTTTAATAGTAATAAATTATAAAAATTCACCAGTACTTGGCACGCTTCCTGCATGTTGTTTTGTGTAATCCAGTTAAGGAGGACAGACATGGAAGACGTAATCAAGAAAGACATGATGGAAAGCGACGATGAGGTTCTCTCCATCTATCTTAAGGAAATAAACAGAATCCCGCTTATCTCCCATGAGGAGGAATATGAGCTTGCAGTGAAAGCAAAGAATGGCGATAAAGCTGCACGTGACCGTATTCTCCGTGCCAATCTCCGCTTCGTTGTTTCGGTTGCGAAGAAGTTCCGTGGTCAGGGACTTCCTCTTTCAGACCTGATCAATGAGGGAAACATCGGACTGATTACCGCTCTGGATAAATTCGAGCCGGAAAAAGGCTATCATTTCATATCATATGCTGTCTGGTGGATCAGACAGTCCATAATGAAGGCAATTTCTGAAAAGGGCAGGACGGTCCGTCTGCCTCTCAACAGATCCAATGAGCTGATGCAGATTCAGAAGGCACAGAGAGCGCTTATGCATGAGAAGGAAACCGCGGATCCTAGTGCTGAAGATATCGCAGAGGCAACAGGACTCGATGCTAAACTCGTGAATGATCTTCTGACTGTCTCGGGCGACATCATCTCATTCGACAGCCCTGTAAAGAAGGGAGAGGAGTCTGATTCCACCTTCGGAGATTTCATCGAGGATGAATCAAAAGGACCGGAGGAGAGAGTGATGGAGACATCGCTGGAGGATGCTGTCGCATCGCTTCTTGATACTCTCTCTGACAAGGAAAAGGATATCATAGAGAGACGCTTCGGCCTTAACGGCAGAAAGCCTATGTCCTTGAAGGAGATCGGGGAAGTATATGGTCTTACAAAGGAGAGAATCAGACAGATAGAGAAGAGGGCTCTTGAGAGGCTCAGGACGGTTTCAGAGGAAAGGGACCTTTCGGTATTCAGCAAGGCATGCTGAATCAGGGACGCTTAAAAGGCGTCCTTTTTTCTTGTTTGCGCTACTATCAGATGGTATCATTTTCCAGAATAACAAGCATTTTTCAGGAGATGTAAATGGTTTTTGGAAAAGATTCCAACCGTAAGAATCTGATCATTCTCGGTATAGCCTTTGTCGTATTCGTTCTTTGCATCTTCATCTCTCGGTGTGTGCAGACTGCAGGATTTTCGGTGACTGTTCAGGATGTGAGCATGTTCACAGATGATGGTGTCATGATGGAAGGTACGCTGTATATTCCATCGAATGCAACGTCTGAGACACCTGCGGCAGGTGTATTGATCGCACCCGGCGGAAACACTCCTCATGTATTCTACCAGAGTTACAGCGCTGAGCTTGCAAGAAGGGGCTATGTGGTTTTTGCCTATGACTATTACGGTGCGGGAAAAAGCAGTTTCTCTCCGGTTTCAGATCAGGGAGCCTTAGCGGCAATGAAGTATCTCACTTCACTCTCATTTGTCGATAATGGAAGGCTTGCAGCAACCGGACACTCGAACGGAGGAGCACAGGCAACTGCTGCAATCACCAGCGAATATGTCCCCGCAGATGCAAGAAAAGCTGTTATGTTCATCGGCTGCGGCATCAGCAGTACCGATCTCACAGTCTATAATGACATTAGTGTCGGCTGTATCTGGGGCACTCTTGATGAGGCCGGGCAGGGTACGTTCTGGGATACATATCATGAGGATGCATATAACCTGGGTTCATTCCCCGAGCTTGCAGGAGTGGAAAGCAGCGAGGTTGTCTTCGACACTTGGTATGGGGATCCTGGTGCAAACAGCGGAAGAATCCTTTTTGTTCCGAATACATTCCACAGCATGTCAAACCTCCTTCCCCGTCCTGTTGCATCGATTATCAGCTTCATCGATTCCTCCATCGGTGGCAACGTCACAGATCTTGAGCCGGATGATCAGATTGCCTGGATACATGAGATCTCCACACTCTTTGCCGCCATCGCACTCTGTGTCATGTTCTTCCCCCTTGGCTCGATTCTTCTCGGAACAGGTTTCTTCAGCAAGGTAAAGCGACCCGTCAGAGAGAGAAGTGCGAAGCTCAATCTGAAGTTCTGGCTTTTCCTCCTTGTCCCTCCTGTGCTTTCTGCCTTGATCGTGAAGACAACTATCATCCAGGGACAGACAATCATGGGATATCTTCCATCTCTTTTCAAAGTGCAGAGCACAAACGGATTCATATGGTGGTTCTTCCTTTCCTCTCTGATTACTGTCGCTTTCATGGTTATCAGATGCTTTGCTGACAAGGATTTCGACAAAACGACGCTCATTTCAAGGCTGAAGATAAGTGTACCGGATTTCTTCAGAACCCTTCTGCTTGCACTCATCATCGTGTTCATTCCGTATTTCATCGCTCTGGTAGGTGAACGGCTTTTCTCGCAGTATCCGCGGATTTTCCAGACTTACTTTGCCTCAATGACTGCAGAGAGGGTATGGCAGTATCCTGTGTACTTCATCATGTTCTCGATACTCTTCCTTGTATCTGCATATTCACAGGCAGAGGCTCTCAGGATAAAAGGAAGGGGAGAAGTGAGCTATTACATACTATCGTTCTTTGCAAATTCTCTTCCTGCGGTGCTCTTCCTCGGCTATCTTTTCGGAGATCTTGTCTTGACCCATACGACTCTTGTGAACGGCAGGGAAATGAGCCGTGCCCAGGGGGCGATGATGGGAATGCTTCTCCTTTATTTCATCATCGCAAAAGTTGTCACATACTTCTATGAGAAGAGTGGCAACATATATCTTATAGCATTCATAAATGCAGGCTTCGTAACGTGGCTTAGTGTCAATACGCCTCAGCTTATATGCTGATTCCTTCGGCCGGGACAAGAACGTTCCGGCCTTTTTGCTCTGCAATGCCTGCAGGATGATTATCTCTTTCCGTATTGCTTGAGGTGGTTCTTCAGAACCTGGAATGTCTCTTCTGAGATCACATGCTCAATCCTGCAAGCATCCTCTTCTGCAGTTTCCGATGATACGCCAAGCGTCTCCAGGCATTCTGCAAGGACCTTGTGCCTCTCGTATATTCTCTCCGCAACTTCCTTTCCCTTTTCAAGGAGGGTGATGCTTCCTGTTCCGGGATTGATGGAAATATAATCGTTTTCCCTGAGATTCTTCATTGCACGGCTGATTGACGGTTTGGAAAATCCCATTGCCTCCGCAACATCAATCGATCTGACTATCTCGTGCTTCTCTGATAATCTCAATATTGTTTCGAGGTACATTTCCCCTGATTCATGCATGTTCATTCCTTCATTATATCAATTTTTCAATGAAAAAATACAGAGAAAATTAGCTACAGGCAACTTGGGTTGTTGACTGCTAACTTGGATTAGCATAAACTAACCATGGTTAGCGAAAGCTAATCAAGTGGAGGAATATGATGCCACTATCGATGATTGGATCGGGTAAAAGCGGAAGAATCCAGAGACTCTCAGGATCCGGAGAGGTGAGAAGGTTCCTAGAGAATCTCGGATTTGTCATTGGAAGAGAGGTCACTGTGCTTTCTGACATGGGTGGAGATGTCATCGTCGGTGTGCTTGATTCACGCATTGCAATCAACAGGGATATGGCTCGTCACATTTATGTGTGAGCACCCTGAGGGAGGATATATGACACTGGGAGAAGCTCAGATCGGGAGCACCGTTACTGTGCTTAAAATCGAAGGGGATGGAGCGTACAAGCGCCGCATCATGGATATGGGAATCACGAAGGGGACCGAGCTCTATATAAGAAAGGTCGCTCCTCTTGGCGATCCTGTTGAGATAACTGTCCGCGGTTATGAACTTAGCGTCAGGAAAAATGACGCATCCTGCGTGATTGTGAAATAAGGGAGGAGATGATGAGCATTAAAATTGCACTTGCAGGTAATCCTAACTGTGGAAAGACAACTGCGTTCAATGCGCTTACAGGTGCTAACCAGTATGTTGGAAACTGGCCTGGCGTCACTGTCGAGAAGAAAGAGGGAAGGGTAAAGGATAAGAAGGCTGGGGATGTTATCGTGACAGACCTTCCTGGCATTTACTCGCTCTCTCCTTATACTCTTGAGGAAGTCGTTAGCCGTGATTACATCCTCAAGGAAAATCCTGATGTGATCATTGATCTTGTGGATGCGACGAATATCGAGAGGAATCTCTATCTGACGACGCAGCTTATCGAGACAGGCACACCTGTTGTGATAGCTCTCAATATGGCAGACCTCATAGAAAAGAGAGGACTTAAGATCGATACATCTCGTATTTCCATGCTTCTCGGATGCCCTGTCGTAGAGATAAGCGCACTTAAGAAAACAGGGCTGAATGAACTTATCAGCACAGCGGTGAAGACAGCGCAGAAGAAGGATGTGAAGAAGCCTGCTGGGATTTTCTCAAATGAGATTGAGAGTGCTCTTTCCGAAATCTCCTCGGTTCTTCCTTCCTCGATTGCGGAAAGCAAGAAGAGATGGTATGCGGTAAAGGTTCTCGAGAATGATGAGAAGGTTGTTTCAGAGATTGGTGCGCCATCTCAGGCAAAAGCACTGAGGGATGAGATTGAGAGAATCCACGATGATTCGATGGAGTCAATCATTACAGATGAGCGGTATAAGTTCATCCAGAAAATTGTCAAGACCACTGTAACCAAGAAGGGTGCAAAGCTCTCTGTCTCTGACAAGATCGACCGGATAGTCACAAACAGGATCCTTGGAATTCCTATCTTCATCCTTGTCATGTTTGTCGTTTACTACATTTCCGTCACAACTGTCGGTACATGGGTAACTGACTGGACTAATGATACATTCGGAGGCTGGGTATCCGATCTCTTTACTGCAGGACTGACGGCAATAGGTGCCGGTGATATGGTCATAAGTCTTGTGGTTGATGGCATTGTAGGAGGTCTTGTTGCTGTTCTCGGTTTCGTTCCTCAGATGGCAATACTCTTCCTGTTCCTTTCCATTCTTGAGGACTGTGGTTACATGGTCAGAATCGCATTCGTCATGGACAGGGTGTTCCGCCATTTCGGACTTTCAGGCAAGAGCTTCATACCTCTTCTGATTTCCTCTGGCTGCGGAATCCCGGGTATCATGGCATCCCGCACGATTGAGCAGGACAACGACAGGCGTCTCACCATTATGACAGCCACATTCGTTCCATGTGGAGCTAAGCTTCCAGTAATTGCTTTGATGGCGGGAGTTATAGCCGGATCTGCTATGGGCTATGCTGAGGCTGCCTGGGTTGCACCTATGATGTACTTCATTGGCATCGCAGCAGTCCTGATCTCTGCAATCATCCTCAAGAAGACAAAGCCTTTCAGCGGCAAGCCCGCACCGTTTGTCATGGAGCTGCCCTCATACCATATCCCATCTGCAAAGACTGTTCTTCTCCATGTCTGGGAGCGTCTGAAGGGCTTCATCATCAAGGCTGGAACAATTCTATTCCTCGCATGTGTTGTCATGTGGTTCCTGTCCGGATTTGGATTCGGACCGGATGGATTCGGAATGGTCGAGGATTCTGACAACTCGCTTCTTGCCGCAATCGGTGGTGTGATTGCACCTGTCTTCGCACCGCTCGGATTCGGAGAGTGGCAGCCTGTCGCTGCATCTCTTTCCGGCTTCACGGCAAAGGAAGCAATTGTATCGACAATGGGTGTCCTTGCGAATGTTGCCGGAGATGTCGAGGATGCTGCAAACGTTGCGCCAGGTGTGTCTCTCTGGTTCCCAAGCGCAATCGCTGCATTCAGTTTCCTCATGTTCAACCTTCTGGATTCGCCTTGTCTTGCAGCTATCGCGACGATGGCTCAGCAGCTCCAGTCAAGAAAATGGTTCTGGTTTGCGATAGTCTTCCAGAATGTATTCGCATACGTTCTATCCCTGATTGTCTATCAGATTGGCACATTCGTGACAGGCGGTGGATTCGGAATAGGAACAGTGGTGGCATTCGTGCTTCTTGCAGCTATGCTGTATATGCTCTTCCGCCCGGATCCATACAAGGATCTCAAGGTTTACTCAAAGCGTTCGCTTGAGGCTGCCAGCTGATTACAAGGGGCTCCGGCCCCTTTGTTTGAGGAGATATAGATGACAGATCTGATAATCATTCTTGCTGTTGCTTCATACTGTATTTTTCTTGTTGTCAGCATGATACGCAAACGTCTGAAGGGAAACTCCGGATGCACCGGGTGCTGTACAGGATGCTCTGGTTGCTCTGCATGCAATCTTGAGAAACTGATCCAGGACGCTGAAAAGAGAAGGGAAGAGGAGAAATGACGGGAGAAGGTGGAAACTCGATGTTCTATATGGTTGCCATATTCCTCGCTGTATACGTAGTCGGTATGGGAATTTATATGACTGTCGAGAAAATCCGTAAGTCAAGGAGGAATAGGAACGATGGTTGATGCTGTGATTGTATTGATTATTCTTGTGCTTCTTTTCTTTGCGCTCAAAGGCAGTGTCAAGCATTTCAAGGGAGAAGGATCCTGCTGCTCCGGTGGCTCATCCTCTCTCCTTAAGACAGGAGAAAAGCATCTCGACGGCCCTGTTGTGGCAGAAAGGGTCATCCATATAAGTGGCATGCATTGCCAGAACTGCAGCGAGCGTGTGAAACGTGCACTTGACTCTATCGATGGTGTATCTGCTTCTGTGAATCTCGAAGATGGATCTGCATACATTAAAATGGATCGCAGCATCGATGATGTCCAGCTCAAGAAGAAAGTGGATGAAGCTGGTTATACGGTTCTGTCAATTTCTCAGAAATGATTTCTATTATTCCATTTAACAAAAAGATATAGCAGTTCGTATCATTCTCTCTCCCGGGTAAAACCGGGAGTTTTGTTTTGATAAATGGAACATAGTTTCATTTTCTATAATGATAATTTACTGTTATATGAGAACTTACAATTACGATTATGATTGACCATTATAGCTCGAATGGATAACATCAGAGCGAAAAATATTTATAGGAAGAAGAAAATGGCAGAAACAAAAAAGTATGTTTATTTCTTTGGAGACGGTAAGGCAGAGGGAAGAGCCGATATGAAGGATCTTCTCGGTGGCAAGGGAGCTAATCTTGCTGACATGACAAGCATTGGCCTTCCAGTACCTCCAGGATTCACGATTACAACAGAAGCATGTGCATACTGGGATCAGCATAAGGCATATCCAGAAGGAATGAGGGATCAGGTCCTTGAAAACCTCAGGAAGCTTGAGGATATGATGGGTGCTAAGCTCGGAGACAAAGAGAATCCACTCCTTGTATCAGTACGTTCCGGCGCAGCTCAGTCAATGCCAGGCATGATGGATACTGTTCTCAATCTCGGTCTTAATCCGGATTCACTCCAGGCACTTATCAAGAAGACTGGAAACGAGCGTTTCGCATGGGACAGCTACAGACGTTTCATCCAGATGTTCGGTGATGTCGTAATGGGTGTTCCTCATTCAAGCTTCGAGTATGCCCTTCAGTCAGTAAAGGATGAGAACGGCAAGCATTTCGATACAGAGCTCGATGTAGATAACCTCAAGGAAGTCATCAAGCGTTATAACATCATTTACAAGAAGGCTACAGGAGAGGATTTCCCGACAGATCCTGAGTATCAGCTTTTCAAGACAATCGATGCTGTTTTCCGCTCATGGAACAATGACAGAGCTATCAAGTACAGACTCATGAATGATATCCGTGGTCTTCTTGGAACAGCCGTAAACGTCCAGTCCATGGTTTTCGGCAACATGGGTGAGACATCAGGAACAGGTGTTGCATTCACACGTGACCCGTCATCTGGAGAGAACAAGTTCTTCGGCGAGTATCTCATGAATGCACAGGGAGAGGATGTTGTTGCAGGTATCCGCACTCCGCAGAAGATAGATACGCTCATGAAGGCTAATCCTGATGTTTATGCACAGCTTTGCAAGATCCGCGAAATACTCGAGAAGCATTATCATGACATGCAGGATATCGAGTTCACAATCCAGGAAGGCAAGCTTTACATGCTTCAGACCAGGAATGGAAAGAGAACGATCTTTGCATGGCTCAGAAGCCAGGTTGAGATGGTTGAGGAAGGCCTCATTGACAAGAAGACTGCAGTTTCACGTGTTCCTGCAGCTGAGTTCAACAAGCTCTTCGCTCCTATTCTCGACAACACATATATCCGCGACCTCGGACTCAAGGAAGCAACACATGGTCTTAATGCATCTCCAGGAGGAGCATGTGGCCAGATTTATTTCACAGCCGCAGAAGCCGAGGAAGCTGCAGCAATGGGTAAGGATGTTCTTCTTGTCCGTACAGAGACATCTCCAGAGGATATCGGAGGAATGGCCGTTTCCAAGGGTATCGTCACATGCCGCGGCGGTATGACAAGCCATGCAGCCGTTGTTGCAAGAGGTATGGGATGCCCATGTGTATCAGGCTGTGGCGAGATCCACATCGATGAGCACAAGAAGACTCTTGAAGTCAATGGACAGGTGCTTGCTGAGGGCGACTATATGTCTATCGATGGATTCTCCGGTGCCGTATATGCACAGAAGATTCCTGTAAAGCCTTCCGAGATCATGCAGGTTCTCGATGGAACAATGAAGGAGAATGAATCCGTTCTCTATCAGAACTACAGCAAGTTCATGGGATATGTCAGCGAGCTCAAGACAATGTCTGTACGTACAAATGCAGATACTCCAGCTGATGCACATCATGCGGTGCAGCTCGGAGCTGAAGGCGTAGGTCTCTGCCGCACTGAGCACATGTTCTTCGGTGGAAAGAGAATCATCTCCATGAGAAAGATGATTCTTGCAGATACTTATGGCGAGCGCCAGATTGCCCTTTCAGAGCTTCTGCCAATGCAGAGAGAGGATTTCATCGGAATCTTCCGCGAGCTCAAGGGTCTTCCTGTTACAATCCGTCTTCTGGATCCGCCTCTCCATGAGTTCCTCCCGAATGACCATACATCACGCCATGAGATGGCACTCCAGCTTGGAACTACAGTCGAGCAGATTTCAAAGAAGATCAATGCTCTTCAGGAATTCAACCCGATGCTTGGTTTCCGTGGTTGCCGTCTTGCAATTGTATATCCGGAAATCCTCGAGATGCAGGTAAGGGCTATCATCGAGGCTGCTATCACAGTCAAGAGACAGGGTGTAGAGGTTCATCCGGAGATCATGATTCCTCTTGTAGGAATTTACAAGGAGTTCGATTTCTGCAAGAAGCATGCAGAGGCTGTTATTGAGAAGGTATTCGAGGAGCAGGGTCTCAAGGTTGAGTACAAGCTCGGTACGATGGTTGAGGTTCCTCGTGCAGCTATCACAGCTGATGAGATTGCAAAGTCTGCAGAGTTCTTCTCATTCGGAACAAACGACCTTACACAGATGACATGTGGCTTCTCACGCGATGATGCAGCTTCATTCCTCTCTCACTATGTAAATGATCCGGACAAGCAGTTCTATCCGTATGATCCGTTCCAGACTATCGATTTCGATGGTGTCGGAAAGCTCATCAAGATGGCTGTAGGTCTTGGACGCGGTGTAAGACCTGGTATGAAGATGGGTATCTGCGGCGAGCATGGTGGAGATCCGAAGTCAATTGCCTTCTGCCAGTCAGTTGGACTTGATTACGTATCCTGTTCACCATTCAGAGTTCCTATTGCAAGACTTGCTGCAGCACAGGCAGCTATTGCACAGGGCGTCGAGAAGAAGTGAGCTTAATTCCTATTCTCTGATTACAAAGGGGGTGCAGAAATGTACCCCCTTTTATCGTGTCTTAGAATCTGTTGTTCTGAAGTATATCTAACGTTTTTTGCAAGAACTGTTCGTTAACTCCTTGAAAATCTGTTTCATATATGCAATTATGGCCTCGTTTTGTACACCTATTGACGTGTATCAGAATGAAAAGAATTCAACAGGAAAACAGCATATGAAAAACATAAAATACTTTCTTTCCTTGGCTATCATCATCTTCATGGTATCCTGCAGCGGTTCTCCGGATAATACAGGGGCGGATGTAATCGTGTCGCTGGGAAACCGGAATGTCTCCACAAGCACATTGCTTCCAGATACCATTCCGGAAATCGGTACATATACAGTAAGTCTTGCCGAAGTCATATATAAAGATGGTGAGTGGCAGCTCTCTGACAGCAAAGAGAAGAGGATTGAGAGTTTTCCGGGAAATACGGATGAATTCCGCTTTGAAAATGTCCGGCTCGGAAGATACACCGTTTCCATCCAGGCAATGGATGAGAAAGCACTTCCCGTGCTCAATGGCTCCGGAACTGAGAATCTTGCAGTGACAGCAAGCGGTACCAATACTGTGACTGTGGAGCTTGCACCGATCAGTGACAATACCTACACAGGTTCCGCATCCATGACTTTTGACTGGAGCGATCTCGCCCTTTCTAATGAGACCGTGCAGGATGCAATGGAAAAAGGTGGTCTTGTTTTCATTCTCTACCGTTTTGATGAGACAGAGTCCAGATGGGTGGAAGCCGGCAGGAGCGAGGCAACCGGAGAAGAGGCGACGCGTCTGGAATTTGTAGTCGATGTCCTTCCTGTCTCTACCGGGCTGAGACTCAAGTATGCTCTTGCAACTGCAGATGGGGTAATGCTTAATCCTGTTCTCACCACTCCAATAGCTCAGATCTATGCAAATCTTACCTCTGTGCAGGATGTTAATGGAAAGAAGGTATACTCCATCAGTGCAAATGAGATCAGCAATGCAACAAATGTCTATGACGTGGAATGGACATACGGACCGGAAGAGGGAAGCTCTGTTACGCTGTCATGGAAGAATCAGAAATATGGATCGGACATCCTTTTTGATTATGTGACGGTAAAGTATTCTTCTGTTGCCGGGAAGACCCATGAGGAGAATGTCGCTGTGACTTCAGAGAAGTCGTCATACACCATCTCAGATATGACAATGGGGGATGAATACACGGTTTCTTTTCAGGCACATCACAAGTCCGGACTTGTATCTCCTGTATACACATATCCTGAAAAGATAAGCGCGGAGGTTCTCCTTGATGCGCCTACAGCTCTCAAAGCAGAAGCCGGAACGGATTCAATCATCATCTCCTGGTCTGCGGTGACAGGTGCAGAAAGCTACATTGTTTATAGAAGCATCAATGGCGGAGAGTTTGAAGAGCTTTCGGATGCGGGAAACACAACTTCATTTGCAGATTCCGATCTCTATGCTTCCAATGAATATGCATACGCGGTTATTGCTGTAAGAGGAGAGGTGAGAAGCGAGATGAGTGAGGAAACAGAGCCTCTGAGAATCGCCGAGAGCGTCATCGTGATCACAACGACAAAACCTGACAGCAATTTTGTGATATCAATCTCGGAACAGGAGAAAATGGTAATCACTCCGGAGATTTCTGAACTTGCTGTCTCTGTTGCACCGATTGACGGAGTCACAGCTTACACCTGGTATATAAACGGTGTGGAGGCAAAGTCCGGAAGTGCGGAAAACGGTGGCACATTCATCAAGATCACAAAGGAAAGCGATGGTGTGAGAACGGATCTTGAGAATGGCCTCAATTCGCTCATGCTTGCAGTCACTACAGCAGATGGTACATTCTCTTCAGAGGTCAAGTTTGCCGTAGTCAGCGTTCTTGATGAAGGTGTGAATATTTCCCTTCCTGGTGACATTGCACGCCTTTCTACAAAGCTCGAGAGCGGAGAAGAGAGAACGATAAAGCTTGATGCGAAGGTCTATCCGGATAATGCCACACTGCAGAGCATCGCTTATGAGTCTGATAATGAGGAAATAGCAGTTGTCGATTCAACAGGGCTTGTAACGCTCAAGGGCGGTACAGGAAAAGTCACAATTACCGCGTCCCCTTCATATGGGGAATCTGCAGAGATCGTCCTTGATATCTACGAAGCGACATTCAAGAGCGCAGAAGAGATTGTGAATGCCATCAACAAGGAACTTGGCAAGCACGTTTCAGGTGCGAATCAGAAGTTTGAGGGAGACTGGTGGCCAGGCGAATTTGCCGATGAATATACAGCAACCGGTGTGAAGATTGAAACAAGCACCGGTGCAAGCCAGAGTGCCGGTTATATTGAATTCTCTTCATATACAGCAGAGACGGAAATCGGTAATATTTCCATCAATGGAAAATTGATGGTTTACGCAGATAATCCTGATGGATGGGGATATTTAGGAACAGAACCCATCAAAACTATCGGTTATGGCAGTGATTCCAATACCCTTACTGTCACACTACCGGGTAATCAGGGGAGTGTGGATATCAAGTATAACAGCGTCAATGTGATTGATAGAGGCGGAAGCTATACGCTTTCTTTCTCTGATACTGTCGGTTATGAGGAAGGAGAGTTCCACGGAGGAAATCCTGTTGTCGCTGATTCTTCTTCACTTGCTGCCATTCTCTGAGGCTTCTATGAAATCCATATTGATAACACTGCTGCTGATTTCTGCAATAAGCTGTTCTCCGATGTACTACAAGGATCTTGGAACTGAGCCTTCTTCTTCATTGTCCTTCGACAGGGATGAATACATGCTTTCTGCAGAAGACAGCGGAGAGAATATAGAGGTGCGTTTTGAAGCAATATCGAATGCACGCTCATATGGATACGGTACAAGTATCAGGAATGTCGTGAAGCTTGCCGATGGGGAGATGAGTTTCAGCAACGGAATCTATTCCGTGTCCATTCCCAAAACATCTGCAGCTCTTAAAGGTATCAGTTCCTCAGGAAGCGCTCTTTCAAAAGAAGCAGGGAAACTCAGCATAATTGTTTTCGCATCAACTCATGACAATCCGGAGAATGACTGGATCATCGTGAAATCGGTAGCTGTCGATCTTGTTCTTGAGGGGCCTCCTTCACTTTCATATTCCAACAGGATGGAAGACAGCGTTGTTCTTGAAGACAAGAGCAATGCAGAGGATATCACATACAGTGTCACCACAAGTGACGGACTCACGGTTGAATTCGATTCCGACCAGCTTCCGTATACGCTTAGCGGCATCGGAGGAGATGCACTGACGCTTACTGTTTCCCATAAATACACAGGTACGGATGAATTTGCAGAGGAAAAGCAGAGCATCGAGATTCCTGCGTATGACATACGGCAGTCCGAGATACATTACACTGTCGAAGAAGATGGTTCTGTGACAGTCTCGAACCTTCCTGCAGGTGAGTATAAGCATATCGGTCTTTACCGCGTGAACGCTTCCGGCCAGGCTCAGGAAATCAGTGTGCTTCCATACAATGGCGAGGGAGGAGAAGCAACATTCCCTTCAGATACTTTCGGCACAGGATTCTATGCATCTTCTGTCAAGGTCATTGTCTACAATGAAACAGCAGATGACGAGAGTGCAAAGCTCAGTGAAGTCTTTTCCTACGAACGCGATATAGAGAAACTGAACGAGAGAGTCGGAAGGCAGAGCTACAGTGTGGAAATTCCCGTTTCTTCAGAGCTCAATATATCTTCAGACAATGTGAAGCTTTCTGGAGTGTCCGGTGCTTCTGTATCTGTTTCGGACAATATGATCAGGATATCGGCATCAAAGCTCATAAGTCTTTCAGATTACACTCTGACTCTCCAGATTGATGTTCCTGATTATGGCCCTGTCACAAAGACAATCGGATTCACTACCAGAAGTTTTGCAGGCGAGTATATATGGAAAGCAAGTGCCTCTGGAGGTGCAGAGCAGTTTGCTGTCATAGTGGAGCAAGCACCGGAGGGAAGCAAGGGTAATTACTATGTCTATACGTCTCCGAATGATATAGCATTCTCCTCAGGTGGTTACCAGAAGCTCAGGATAGCACCTCTGTATGAGAGCGACTCGGATTTTCCCTCGGGTGGAGTCTCTTTCTCCGATGCTCCCGAAGCATACCGCTGGAACAATTCAAAATGGAACAGCTCAAGTCAGAAGCCGCTTTCCCTGTCATTTATAAGAACGACATATATTACCAGGGATAATGTTTCTGCTGTTGTGGGGTCTAAGGCAAATGCATATGTGACGACTATAGAAGTTGAGACCACATCCTCGACTGAGTTCATCGAGAAGGAGGACGGAACGTGTCTTCTTGTCTTCTATAACAAGATGACGGGAGGTTCAGGAATAGGCGTGAGCATGGGAAACGATGCGCTGAGGAAGAACCCATCTCCTGATGAATCCAATTTCGAAACAGATGAGTATCATTATGCTCTTGTTCTGCAGGAGAGCTGATGATCAGGAAGCTTTTTACGGTATTGGCACTGTCTCTGGCATCATCTCTTTTTGCATCATCGTTCATTCCCGTGAAAGGAACGGATGATGATATCTTCTCATCTCCTGCATTCCTTGCAGCTGTGGACGATGAGAGCAGTTTCTCCATTGACATCTCCAGCTATGCCGACATGACAATGCTGGAGTTCATCTCGGATCCTGCCTCAGCACTTTCCGATGCTGCTGATTATCTTCGCGGATTTCTTCTCGACAAGGATGATCAGTATCTTCTCGATAATTATGAAAGCATTAAGACCATCTTCTCATTCGATCCGGATTTTCCTTCTAAGCACCAGAATGCCGCAGAGAATGCGCATTATATCAGGAATTATCTGAATACTGATTATATTGAGACCATAGGGAAGGGAAACAGGGCAAGGGCCGTGTATAATGCGCTTTCCTCAGGTCTTGGCGTGTTTCCGTCTGACACATCATCAATTATCGATGGGAAAGCAGCTCTCTCGCTATCGGCTTCATGGGATGGACAGAAGGAGGGGTTTGGATGGAAGGGAGGATTCGGTCTTGTATATGACGGTGCCTCTTCTCTGTTATCATCCCTTTCATATGAAGGCTATGATTATGGAAGCACGCTTTATTTCACGCTTGGAGGCTCCGTCGGATATGGAACATATATTTCCGACAAAATTGCAATCGGCGTATCCCTGACTCCACAGTTCATCTTCAGAACAACCACATCAGGCTCGTCGCTACTCGCATCCAGAATCAATGGAAGCATCATTGAGTTCCTTGCCTCGAATCGTTTTGATTTCGGCGTAGGTCTTGAGATGAATTTCGGCTTCATGCTCGATGCCGGAGAACATGCGAAAATACTTCTTGATCTGAGGAATCTTCCATCTATTGAGATGTTCTGGTATTTCTCCGCCTCGGATGTCATGAACGGTTTTTCGTTCCATGAGGATGAGAATATATATTACGTCATGCCGGATGCTGCGCTCGGGCTTGTTTGGCAGAAGGGAAGCGTCGAGATAAGGGCAGAGGTGAGCAGCATACTCAGTCAGATTCTTCTCATGAAGAAGCTGCCGTTCTATTCTTTTGACATTCTTTCAATACCGCATTTCTCAATCTCCTATGATTTCTCGCAGACTCTTTCACTGGAAGCGGGATACAGGGACCGTCTTATCTATACACGCTGCTCTTACTCGGTTTTCTCTGCAGGCCTTTCGTTCAGTATCGATAAGCTTGGCATCGGTTTTTCAGCAGGGTTTGAGTTCTGACCCTCTTGAAATTACTTCACCGATTATGTAGATTATCTTGGAATGCCAAAGTAGCTCAGTGGTAGAGCAGCTCACTCGTAATGAGCAGGTCGCGGGTTCA
>CASEGX010000052.1 GCA_949287505.1 uncultured Spirochaetales bacterium
CCCAAGCAGCTCCTGAACCAGCCTGATATCCGCACCTCTGTCCATCAGATGCGTGGCAAACGAATGCCGCAGCGTATGCGGCGTGAACTCCTTCTGCCAGCCAAGCAAAGCTTTATACTTATCAAAGATAATATGAGCTGAGCTGAAGGGCAACCTTCCGCCTTTGTCACCTATGAAAAGTGCTTTCTCATCGTGTATGCCAAGTGCTTCAAGATATTCGTTTCTCTTTTCTATATAGTGCTTTATCTCAGGAATGGTTGATGGGGACAGAAACACGAAACGCTCTTTGCTTCCTTTTCCCTCTATGAGTATCCTCCTCTTCTGATACTCAATATTGTCAGCATCGACGCTTATCGCCTCAGAAATACGGCATCCCGTGTTATATATGAAAAGAAAAAGCATGTGATCCCTCTCATCCTGAAATGAAGAACGAGGAACGGAAAGAAGCTCTCTGACCTCATCCTCCGTAAGCACAGAGGGAAGCCTCCTGGCTTTCTGCCGCATGGAGATCTCCTCGAACGGATCCTTGTGTACTATGTCCCTTTTCTGCAGATAGCCATAGAATGTCCTTAGTGTAGTCAGCTTCCTGAGAACAGAACGCTCAGAGAAATTATCCTGAAGATACTCGGCATAGAGTGCGGCATCCTCGAATGCGAAGGATACAGGATCAAGATCCCTATCGCGCATATAACGCTGCCAGGCCCTGAGATCTATGCTGTAATTCTTGACGGTGTTCTCCGAAAGAGCTCTGACAGACTCGATATAAACAAGGAAATCCTCTATGTATCCCATACCCAGATTCTTCCACCATGGCTGACATTGGTCAACAAAAGAGGACATCATAATTCTCTCCGAGAAATGAGAATCTGCCATGCTCTGAGATGTATGCAATGCATCTCCTCCCTGCAACAGACGAGGAAAAGGAATCCACAACAGGGCATCCCTCTGATGCAAGGATGCGCCCTGCCCTGCTTGAAAGGGATGAGCGGAGAAGGAAAATATCTTTCCCGCTGTCAAGCATTTCAATAAGCGGGTGCGATGCGGAGAGCTTGCTGCCACCGACTACTGCAAGTGCAGAGGAAGAGAGCGATGTGATCAGAAAGCGGGCCTCAGTGCGGGAAGAGAAAAGGCATGATGAGGAAATAACGCTGCCACCTGTAAGAAGTATCCTGCGTATAACCCCGGCTTTTCTGAAGCGGAGAGATTCAAGACCTTCCGAGAACACGCAATGTATCCTCCCGTTTCCATCTTCCGCACCTTTTATTGCAGCAAGAAGTGCGCGGTATTCACCGTATGCAACAATCTCATGACCAAGAGAAACGGCCTCAAGAGAGGAAATGTATATTTCCCTGGAGTTCTCATAAGAACCAAGAGAAAAGGACGCAAGAAGAATCGGCGATGAGGATGGCAGATTTCCGTAATACAGGAAAGGCACTCCAGAAGAGAGTGCAAAACCTGCTCCGTTTCTTATTGCGTTCCTTACGCTTTCTCTTTCACTCCCATTGTATAAAAGTATAAATTCACTGTAATTCATCATCTATTAATACGCTTTGAACATCAGATTCTGACAAATATACAATGATTTAGATATAATAAACAGAAAATAATTATATAAATTATATATTAATCTCTATCAAAATCTTCATCAGTTAAAGGTGAAAATTTATCAAAAAATGATAAAAGTGATGAAGTATCCAGATGAGTATATATCTGAGTTGTACGAACATCGCTGTGTCCGAGCATTTCCTGTACCGACCTGATATCTGCACCGTTTTCAATCATATGTGATGCAAATGAATGGCGGAGTGTGTGTATTGTAGCATCCAGCCCTATTCTTTCCACAGCTTCATGGAAGCGCTTATGTGCAGCCTGACGGGTTATGCGGCCACCACGGCGATTGAGAAAGAGCGCAGTCTCCCGCTGTGAGCGCAGAAGCTTAGGCCTCACATTCTCCAGGTATATTTCCAAGGCGTTCACAGCAGCGTCTCCGATGAATACAAGCCTCTCCTTATCTCGTTTTCCTATCACGGAGATTGTCCGCTCCTCTTTTCTGTATGATGACACATCGAGTGCAACCGCCTCTGAAATCCTCATACCGGATGAGTATATAAGCTCGAAGAGAGCCCAGTCACGGACTGAGAGTATGTCATCGGCGGGAAATGACTCAAGAAGCCTGTCCACATCATCTTCGGAGATTACACGGGGCAGATGGATCTTCTCCTTCGGTTTCTCTACAAGCTTTGCAGGGTTCTCCTCATCCTCATCGCTTTCCTGGATGAGAAAACGGTAGAATGATCTGAGGGAAGAGAGAATCCTTCCCTCAGTACGCTCTCCAGCTCCCTCTCCCCGTCTGAAGATAAGATATGCCTCAATATCCTCTGGCTTTGCCTTATACGGATCCATGTCTTTCCCGCTGAGATAAATCAGATAACGCTCAGCTTCAGAAGAATACACCTCTCTGGTTTTCTCAGAGAGGCGGCGCTGATAGATTATATATCTTGAGAAGGATTTCAGCTCCTCCTTGAAGCGAGGAGAAAGCTCAGTTCTCGTCATCGTTTCTTGAGTATCTCAATATTGCAGGAATCGAATAGTCGTTCTGAGCTGCACTTCTCTTTCCAAGCTGCTGCTGAAGATCCTGCCATCTGTTTACAGTGATAGTGGAAGGATCCGAAGGCTGACGCTGCGGCGGAACCTGCGGCTGAGGAGCACTTTCAGCTTCCTTTTCCTTCACAGGCTGTTCGGGAACTTCCTCCTTCTTGGCATCCTCAAAGCGCTTCTTGAATACATCTGTCTCTGGATCAAATGCCGTCGAGACTTCCTTGTGCTCAAATCCTGTTGCGATGACAGTAACCTTTATCCTGTCTCCGAGTGACTGGTTATAGCTCTGTCCTGCGATGATAAGAGCATCTTCTGCACAGCTTTCCGTAATGACCTCGACAACATCCTGATACTCCTGGAGCGTGAGATTGTCACCACCGGCGAGGTTGACAAGGACGGACTTGGCACCTTCAATCGAGGCATTCTCAAGCAGAGGGTTGGAGATTGCAAGCTTTGCAGCATCAACTGCACGGTTTGCACCTTCACCGAATCCAAGCCCGATAAGCGCATCGCCCTTGCCTTTCATGATTGTCTTCACGTCAGCAAAGTCTATGTTGATTTCACCAGGTTCAGTGATGAGATCTGAAATGCCCTGAACAGCCTGCAGGAGAGCGCTGTCTGCAATCAGGAAGGCCTGTTTAATTGGTGTATTTGCCTCCACGACTTTCAGAAGATGCTGGTTTGGGATAAGGATGAGTGTATCAACCTGTTTTCTGAGCCTCTCGATGCCCTGCTGCGCAAGCATGAGCTTCTTCTTTCCTTCAAAAGCAAATGGCGTTGTGACAACAGCAACGGTGAGTGCACCCAGGGACTTTGAGATTTCAGCGACAACAGCAGCAGCTCCTGTTCCGGTACCGCCACCCATTCCGGCTGTTATGAAAACCATATCGGAATTCTCAAGCTCTGCCTTTATCTCTTCTTTAGACTCAAGCGCAGCCTTCTCTCCCACCTCAGGAACACCACCTGCGCCAAGACCCCCGGTAAGCTCCTTTCCGATAGCTATTCTTGTCTGGGCATTTGAACGCTGGAGAGCTTGTACATCGGTATTGAGGGCAACAAAAGAAACCTTCTTAAGGCCAGATGCAATCATGCGGTTCACGGCATTTCCGCCACCGCCACCGACTCCGACAACCTTGATGATGGTTGGAGCAGCCTCTCCACCGGCTGTTGCATCTTCAATATCAAAAATATCAAAATCCATACTCACTCTCCCTTAAAAAAGCTTACCGAAGAAATTCTTCATCTTCTCTCCGATCCCGCCTTTTTCCTTTCCGCTTCCAGGCATCGAGGAAGCATCCCTGTATTTCTTTGCCTCTATTTTCAAAAGTCCGAGAAGTGTTGAATACCGAGGGTCGATATAAAGTCTGTCAAGACCGTTTATCGCCTCAGGAAAGCCTATACGGGCCGGCATGCGGAATATCTCAGCAGCAAGCTCCGTGGCACCGGAAAGCAATGATCCGCCACCGACGAGAATGACTCCGGCACCGAATGAACCGGACACATCATTCTTCTCGAGTTCTGAACTGAGCATGCTGAATATCTCGGCCATTCTTGGCTCAATGAGCTTTGCAAGTTCCTTGCGCGGCAGCCTTATCGAAGGCTTTCCTCCGACTGCTGGCGTGATTATCATCTCCTCAGGACTTACAGAAGGTGTATGACAGCAGCCATCTGCAATCTTGATTGATTCAGCCGCAGAACGCGGAAGCTGAAGCATGTAAGCAATGTCCCCTGTGACATTATCTCCACCGAGAGAGATTGCACCGGTGTAAACTGGCGCACCGCCAAGGTATGCAATCGCATTTGTCATGCCAGCTCCGATATCTATGACAAGAGCACCCATCTCCTTCTCATCAGAGCCGAGAACGACCTCGCTGTCTGCAAGTGACTGCACGACCATGCGCTGCACCTGCAATCCGGCCTTCTGCACGCATTTCCTGAGATTCTGGCAGATTGAGGATGAGCCTGTAACAAGAAGGACCCTTGTATCGAGACGATGGCCAAGCATGTCTATAGGATCTTTTATGCCGGAGCGTGAATCGACCTGGAAATCCTGGACAAGGGTATGAAGGATTTCCGTGTCCTGAGGAAGTTCCTGTGCCCTGGCAACATCAATGGATCTTCTGATATCTTCCTTCTTTATCTCCTGATCCTTGCTCTGGATTCCCACAACGCCGCTGGACTGTATTCCTCTTATGTGATCACCGCCGACACCAAGGATGACGGAACTGACCTCGGTTCCTGCCTGCAGCTCCGCATCCGAGACAACCGAATTTATGACCTTGAGTGTCTGTTCTATATTTACTATCGAGCCGGATCTGACACCTTCTGTAGGACGTTCCGCGATTGATTCAATCATCAGCTGTCCATCTCTGGATGCAGAACCGATGACGCAGCGTGTCCAGCTTGTTCCGATATCAAGTCCGACAAGAATCTTATCCTGAGCCATAGCTACCCCTTGATCCTTATGAGCCTGTCGCTGTGAAGCTCGTAGAGAGAAGAAGGAGAGAACACCGTACGACCTGGCACACTGCTGTTTTCTTCCTCAATGATTCCGATACTCTCATCAAGCCTGTCCAGAGCAGAAGGGTCCTTGACCAATATTGATGTGTTGAGTAACGGCAGAGCTATTCTGAGCTCCATAAGCCCATCTTCGATATTATTGACATATTCAATCCATGATATCAAGCGAACATCGCAGGGAGCGGAGACAAGCTCATTGAGAGCACTTTCAAGAAATGCCCATTCCTCTTCCGAAAGCTCCCCGTCCGTCACTCCTATCACAGGATAGATCTGCGACAGAACCGCTGTATCTTCAAGCGGAATCTCAGTCCTGATGTCATCTGTCTGGAAATATGCATTCTCCGGTGTCACCAGAATGGCACCCTCTGCATTCTCAGCATTCAGCAAAAGCGTACCGGCTTCATAGGAAAACGAAGCATTCCTTATGTACGGAAGGCTTTCAATATCATGAAGCATCCTGTACTCGGGAAGAGAGGAATACGATGCGCCGAGAGCACCTGAAAGAATGCGGAACATTGATGGCGTCATTGAATATGTTTTTGTATCGATATCATCAACAATCTTCAGAGGCAGTGCCTTTATGACAACGAAAAGCAATGCCAGTGACAGAAGAGAGCATGAAGCGGCAATAGGCAGAACCTCAGATCTTCTCATGAGCCCTCCCCATGATGAATATCAGGCGGTAGAGGACAGTGGCTGACAGAATGGACAGAGCTTCCTCCGAAGGGCTGTAGCTGAAGAACGGAAGAAGTGTACCTGGAAGAGGCAGGTAACCTGCAACATACAGGATGTTCACCGCACTTCTGAGAACGATGTAAAGCGTAAGACCGGAGACGATAACAGCTGATGAGCTGTCTCCCCTTCTCTCAGCTCTTGAGATTGTACGTGCACCGATTATCGAGACAAGGATGAAAAGGAAGATCACGACAAGTGTTCCTGTGTATCCAAGCTCTTCAGAAAAGGATGCGAAGATATACACGCTCTCGGGAGATGAGAGTGTTCCAAGTTTATAAAGGCCCTTTCCAAGTCCTGCTCCGGCGATACCCCCCTCCTCGATAGCACTTCTTGCTATGAGCAGGTCAGGATTGTAAAGCGACGGGTCACTGACAGGAAAGAGTGAGTAAACAACTGGTGAAAGAAGGCGTTCAGGGAAAATGAATGAGAGAGCACACATGACGGCTATTGCCGCTATCAGAACGGCAAGGAGCGGAAGAATCCTCAGTCCCTTTATCCTGAGGGATACTATCAGGACTGCAAGAAGAAGCAGATACCATGTGATTCCGCCAGAGAACAGGGAAGCGATCATAATCGCGAATGATATGAAAAAAGGCAGAATCAGAGATGAGAAAGAAAGACCGTCTCTCTCATCATCAATCATTCCGGCAATCACAAAAGGAAGCGTCAGCATCGCAAAGGAGGATGGGGAGATGATATTCACGCCCTTAATGACAATCCACCCGTTATGTGAGAATGAAGGAATGAATGAAAACACGAAAAGAATGGCTGAGAGCGGAAGAAGAATGAGATATCCCTTTCGCAATACTCTCAGAGGAATGAAACGGAAAAGGATTCCGACAATGAGAGCGGCTATGGCTGAAATCAGATTGGAAAAGAAATAATGATAATGAGGATACCCAAGTGCGATTGCCTTCTCATATGAAGCTGAGTAAAGGATTGTCAGCCCAAGCATTGCGATAATAAGCATCGCACAGAGATATGTGAATGGAGAAAGGGATCCAGAACTCCCTTTCTCCTTATAGACCTCAGAATAGGTTATATCATCATAGCTTCTGATTTCGCTTTTAAGCATAGCCCGATTATAACCGAGAGCTATCAGCTTTGATAGCTGTTTCCTGCACTAACTACGAAATCCTCTTCAGGCATCGGAATACCCGCTGCGATAGCAGCCCTGAGAGCCCTGCCTTCCCTGTCTGTATCAGCAACCTTAGCCTCTGCAGAAATAAGAGCTGCAGTACCGGAACTTGATACACCAAGTTGCCACAATGGAATGAATGCAACAATGAAAGCAAGAACGAGCATCACGATAATCGCGCCTCTTATCGGCATAGAAATACTTTTCGATACATCAAAATCGTTCATAGCACGCTGCCGTTTATACGGCCCCTCCTTCTCTTTTATATCCTCTCCACCACTCTGAGCTTTGCACTTCTTGATGGTGGATTTTCCTCTTCTTCTTCCGGAGATGGGACAATCGGTTTTTTAGTGAGAATACGTATCCGAGCCCCTTCCCGCGCCGCTTCTTCCTTGAAAAACCATTTGACCTTTCTGTCTTCCAGAGAATGAAAGGTTATTACCGCTATCCTGCCGCCCTTCTTAAGAACTCTAATCGCTTCCTCAAGGGCCGGTGTTATTCTGTCAAGCTCGCTGTTCACCTCAATGCGCAGAGCCTGGAAAGTACGGGTTGCAGGATGAATCCTCCCGTATCTGTATTCTTTAGGCACCGCCATCCGGATCACTTCAGCAAGCTCCGAAGAACTCTCTATGGCTTTTTCCTTGCGCTTCTCGACAATTGCTCTCGCAATACGTCTCGAATAACGCTCCTCGCCATACCTGTATATGACATCAGCAAGGTTTTCCTCGCTGTATCCATTCACAACATCCGCAGCGCTCAATCCGCTGCTGCAATTGAGTCTCATGTCGAGAGGCTCATCAGTACGGAATGAGAAACCACGCTCGCTCTCCACGTAATGGAACATGGAGATACCGAGATCGAACAGTATCGCATCTGCAGATTCAGAAGGAGCTGAAGCAAGGTAATCATTGAACCAGGCATTAACAGGATGAAAACGGTCACTGTAAATGCTTAGCCGCTCAATAGCCTTCTTCTGTATCTCACTGTCCCTGTCAATCCCTGTGACAGAGAGATGCGGATAGCGCTCAAGGAAGAGCGATGTATGACCGCCCTCTCCGGTGGTGCAATCAATCATCAGTGAATCTCCCTCAGGGATTGGAAGATTCTCAAGAACCTCTCGATGCATCACAGGATAATGGACGACTTCCATCACTCCTTCTCCTCAAACAGGTCCTGAGCAAGATCGGCAATGGACTCACCATCGTCGGCTTCGTCGAATACATCCGGGTTCCAGAGCTCGACTGTATAGCCTGCCCCTACCAGCAGCGCTTCCGATTTATTCGGAAGGGAGTATTTCTCCCTCATCTGCGGTGGAATATTTATCCTTCCGGAGCTGTCGATATCCACATAGATGGCTGGAGCTATGAGCTTTCTGATAAGGATGCGCTTTTTCTTGTCGAGCATAGCCATTGGGGATGAGAGAATAGGCTCGGAAAAATCCTTCTCAAAATACTCAGGTCTCATAATCATCAGGTGGTTCTCATCAAGTCCCGGAAGGACAACTACCTGCTCAGCGGCGAGCGCAGTCCTTAGTCTTGCAGGCAGAGAAAGACGGCCTTTGTCATCGATCTTTGCATTATACATTCCTGTAAGAAGCTGCATCTACACCACCCATTTCGTGGGAATCCATCCCACTTTATGCCACTACTCTACACCACGCCTCTTCTATTAGCAAGATATTTCGAGAAAAAAGCTTATTAATACACTTTGCGGCAAAAGTGTCACAAAAAGAGTGGATTTGTAAAAGAAAAAGCGACCGAAGCCGCTTATCAGTTATTTCCGGTCTCGAATAGCCGGTAATCTATATCGGGGAAAATCTCGCTGCTGCGCTCTGCATTGATCAGCCACTCCGTGTTCACGGTATTGCGGCTCATAGCGCTGTATACGACATTGAAAGAACCAAGATGATTCCGAAGCCTCTTCTCCGCATATGTCACGGATGTACCATCATGCATGATGCATGGCCAGTCCGAAGACATAGCAAGCAGCAGCTCTCTTGAAGCCTGATTCAGGAACCTGCCCTTGAGTGTTCCCTGGTCAGGGAATCTCTTCGTAAGCTCCTCCATACGCTCAATTGCCTTGAATATATGACGGTAAATCCATGCATTGCTTCCATCAAGCCATATGTCAGAGTATCCACCGCTTCCCCATGAAGACTCATTCAGGCGAAGCTTCTCAGTCACATCATTCTCAAGTATGACGGAAAGCGGAGTCGTAAAGAGGAAATCCTCGGAGGAATCTGCCTTTCTCATCACACCTTCCAGGAACTCAATACCCTCATACCATCTGTGTCCGAAGAGCTCAGCATCGAAGCAGAGATTGAATACAGGGTTGCTGATTCCCGCACTGCTTATCGCGAATCCTCTGCGCTTGACATTGTAGAGGAAATTCTCGACATGGAGAGCAACCTTCTCCATAGCCTTTTCCCTGGAATAGTAAGCCTTATCCTCAGTCTTGCCTGTGATGGCATGATATTTATAGCCTGTAAATACCCTGATCTCAGGCTCATGGATGTATGGCCTCACGTAGTCCAGAGGCAGGTAATATCCGATATCCCTGTAGAAATCGCGGTAATCACCATCACACGGATATCCTGACACAGATGACCAGACAAGGGACGTGACGCTCCAGTCGCGCACGAAACCATGTACTCCGGAAGGAAGCTCAACAGGTTTGTATCCTGAATATACCGACTTGTCCTTTGCAGTAATCACAGCGTGCGATGCAAGCTGACACCAGGAGACGCCATTGGCTGCAAGAATATCATCAAGCCCAGGATAATATCCGCAGTCAGGAAGCCAGAACCCCTTTGCGCTCTCTCCGAAAATACGCTCATGCGTTCTCATGCCCATTGCCACCTGTGCATTCACGGCAGCAGGATAATCCTTGTAAATGGGAAGATATGCATGTGTTGCGGCAGTTGTCAGAAGCTCTATTCTGTTCTTCTCATGAAGGCTTTTGAAACCTGTGAGAATATTCCTCTCAGCCTCCTCAAACCTTGCAAGATTGCGTTCAGCTTCCTCAAGGTAATGCACGGCCATGCTGTGGCATGCACTCTCCTCGCGCTTTGTCCTTTCAACTTCCTTCTGTCCAAGCTCGATGCGTCCGTTCATGTAATCCACGAAACGCTCCTGCAGATGAGGATCCGTAAGCATTGTGGCAAGCGTCGGGGAAAAACAGATTGCGATCCTGAAATCCACACCATCCCGATCAAGGCGCTCGAGCATCCTCAGCAGCGGGATATAAGTCTCATTAAGGGACTCGAAAAGCCAGTTCTCCTCAAGGAATTTCGGATACTCCAGATGTCTGACATATGGAAGATGGGCCTGAAGTATGAGATTGAGCTTATTCATTGATGGCTAAATCCTCCTTCCTGAAAAGCTGGATGATATCACGGACAACAGGGTTATCGACAATATCCCCTTCCTTTGTTGTCACAAGCGTAAGGTACAGCCTGTAAATCGAATCGTTGTATTTCATTTCCTCCGGATGGGAGAGCCAGTATGAATCGGTAAGCTCCTCAGGCTCGGAGATGGAAAGCACTGTCTTCACACCGTTTCTGTCTGTTGCGGAAAGCGCCACACGGCAGGAACCTGAACCATAGGGAATGCCGACATTCCACTCACTGTCGGAGAATGACACAGGTATGTCATACTCTTCCCTGTTTCCATTGTTGTCTATCGTGACTGACAGCTGGAGAACGGCTCCCTCATCCTGAAGTCTGTCACTGTCATTCGGAGAAAGGGACCAGAAGGCATAAAGCCATGAACAATTCTTCTTTATCAGATGGATCTCTGTATCCGGATAGCTTTCAGGAAGCTCCTCAACACCTGGAAGATTCTCTACATATTTGCTTATGTCACGATAATCTGTCAGGCCCGACATGTACCTGAGGTTCGGATCCTTGACATCCGTGTCGGGATCGATGTCCTCATACATATCTTCCAATAGTGATATTATCTCCTCGCGAGACAGATCATCAACGCCGTCCAAACCTTCCTGGCGGGCAATGCTCCGCAGTTCGGATTCAGACAGGGAATCGACATTCACTAGAATCATTTTTACCCCTTTTCCAATCATTCCAAATCCTAGGAAAAACAGCGAAATTAGTCAACAAACCGCGATTTGAAGCGTAAAAACAGCGTTTTCCTTTCTTCTGCGCCGTAGTGTCACATACAGCGTTTTATGATAAACTGTTTCCATGACAGCGAAAAACAAGAGAACCTCCATAATCCTGCATGGACACTTCTATCAGCCGCCACGGGAAAACCCGTTCACGGGCATTGTCCCGAAGCAGAGCTCGGCATCTCCGTACATGGACTGGAATGAGAGGATTTATCATGACTGCTATGGTGCGAATCTGAACTCAAGATACCTGGATGCATCAGGCCGCATCATTTCCATAACAAACAATTTCTCGTATATCTCATACAACTTCGGTCCTACACTCCTTTCATGGATGAAGGAGACACACCCGGATTCGATAGACCTCCTTGTCGAGTCTGACAGGGAATCGATAAAGCGCCTGGGGCATGGCAATGCCATGGCTCAGAGCTTCAACCATACAATCCTTCCGCTGGACAGAATAAAGGATGCGAGGCTCCAGATTGAGTGGGGTGCTATGGATTTCGAGCATTTCTTCGGCAGGAAGGCTGAGGGAATGTGGCTTCCAGAATGCGGAGTAAACAAGGATGTCATACAACTTCTCTCTGATGAAGGGATGAAATTCGTGATTCTCTCTCCATGGCAGTGCAAGGCCGTTGAGGATGAGAATGGGAAGATGATCACGCTCCAGGGCAAGGCTGCACCATACTGGCAGCCGTATATACTCACAGGAACGAACGGAGGAGAGATCGCCGCATTCTTCTACCATCCGGGGCTTGCAGAGTCCATATCATTCGGTCACATGCTCAGAAGTGCTGACAATCTGTATGACACGCTCAAGAGCATCCAGAAAACAGATGGAAAGCCTCTTATCCACACAGCAACCGATGGTGAGATCTACGGCCACCATGAGCCATATGGCGACATGGCGCTGGCTGCCCTGATCAGGAAAGTTGAAGAACGCGACGACTTCGTGATGGACAACTACGCCTCCTATCTTGAACGCCACCCTGCCCTCCTGCATGCAGAGCTTCATCTTGGAGAGGGCGGAAAGGGAACATCCTGGTCCTGTTCCCACGGCGTATCACGCTGGTATAAGGACTGCGGCTGCCACACAGGCGGCGAACCTGGATGGAACCAGGCATGGCGCACACCGCTCAGGAACGGACTTGCAGCCCTCGGAGATAAACTCGACACGATCTTCCAGGAAGAGATGAAGAAGATTTTCGGCTCTCAGGTGAATCCGGAGGAGATTCTGCGTCTTGCAGGCAGAGAATACATCGGAGAGATTGCAATGCGCGAGCTTATCGAAATGCTTCATAAGGAGTATTCCTTCGCTTCTCTTTACGATGTTGAGCTTGCCCATCTGCTCTCAGGTATAAAGAACAAGCATTTCTCATTCACATCCTGCGGTTTCTTCTTCTCCGATCTTTCCGGCATAGAACCAAGACAGGATATAAAATATGCGCTCTATGCGATAAGGATGTTCCAGCCATATTACAAGGGAGACCTTCTCTTCCCGTTCCTTTCAGATCTGAGGAAAGCAAAGAGCAACATAAAGGCACAGGGAGATGGAATGAACATCGCTCAGGAGGAGATGAAGGAACTTCCCGGAGAAGCGGAAGCAGCGCTTTATTTCTATCTCAACAGGACACTGGCACGGGAAGAGGATTATTCAGACAAATACGGAAGATTCATACTGCTGCATATGAACATCGATGATGCGGATAATTATGCTGCTGATATTTCAGATACAGTCACGCTTGAGCTCTTCCGCTTCACTGTCCTCTCCTCATCCTCAATCGACAACGGCCTCAATCTCTATCTCTGCGAGAATGATGAATCAGATAAGCCTATAAACAGGCTCAGGCTTACGAATCAGGACATTCCTGACAGGATGCTCGATGAGGTATACATGTGGATTGACAACTCCATGAACCGCATGACATTCACGGAGCTCTCGGCACTTGCAAGGGATATGAGGCATTTCTCGATGCTGGTGAAGAACAGCCGCTACATCCCGATGGAGACAATGGTGATGGAGAATCTCGGCCTCACGCTGAAGATCATAAAGGCTCTTTTCACGGTCTATGTCGACGTAACTCCATCTGAGAGGAAGGAGATACTCGGTAACATGATTGATTTCGTGCGCAAGTGCGGACGCGATTCAGATATCGCATCCATCAATACAATTCTGTCAACGCACTCAAAGTACCTTGCACAGCTTGTGAGAAGGAACGGACTTACCGAGAAGACTGCGGATTCAATCATCGAGCTTCTGACACTCGCCCGCTCACATGGATTCGAACCGAATACAAGAGAACTGCAGGACATGGTCTATCCTTACTATTCTGGAGCAAGGAAAGCACCATGTTCCGATCAGCTGCTAAGAGATACATCACTTGTTCTGAATTTCCAGTAATGCTCTGGCATGCTCAAGAGAAAGATCGCTCGTTTCCCCGGAAAGGAGGCGGGCGATTTCCTTCACTCTCTCTTCATCCACAACTTCCCTTATCCTTGTCATAGTGCGTCCGTTCTTCTCTTCTTTCTCCACAAGAAAATGCATGGATGCCCTTGATGCAATCTGAGGAAGATGGGTTATTGCAATGACCTGTTCAGAGCATGAGAGCGCTTTCATCTCCTCTCCAACAGCATTCGCAACTGCTCCTCCGATTCCGGCATCTATCTCGTCGAAAAGCATGGTGGAAACAGGAGATGATGATGCAAGGGAGACCTTGAGGGCAAGCATGATTCTCGAAAGCTCTCCTCCAGAGGCCGTATCCTGTATCGGCGAGAGTTTCTCACCCTTATTAGGTGCGATGAGAAATGATACTGAATCAATCCCATATGGACCTGGTTCCGGTATTCGCTCCACACGTATCTGAAAGACGGCAGATCCCATTCCCAGCTTCCTGAGATTCTCCTCTATGCGCTTTTCAAGCTTCAATGCAGCCCTCTTTCTCTCAGAAAGCAGAACCTCGGCAGAATCGAGGAGCGAGGCTTTTTCCTTCTCAAGCTTCTGAAGAAGGCAAGCAAGCATACCTTCCCCCTCCTCCGCCTCCTCAAGACGGCGTTTAAACTCATCACGCCTCCTGATTGCCTCCTTGATGCTTCCGCCAAAACGTCTCCTTATCCGCTGAAGCTGGCCAAGACGTTCATTCTTTGCTTCCATCTCAGACTCTGGAAAATCTATTGAAGATAGATGATCACGGAGGGAGAGAAGGATATCATCAGTCTCTATTCCTATGCTCTCAGTCCTGTCCAGATACTCAGAGAGTCTTGGATCCTTTCTTGAAGCCTTTCGGAGCACATCAAGTGTTTCAGAAAGCGAAGAAGATGCGGTACGGAGTTCAGAGACTGCAGAGGAAAGGCTTTCTTTCAGAAACTCTGAGGCATTCATCACCTCAAGCTCTGCCTTAAGCTCCTCTTCCTCTCCCTCACGTAAAGCAGCGCTTTCCAGCTCCTTTAGGGAAAAACGCATGTAATCTGCTTCTTCAGTGCTTCTTCTTATTCTCTCCTCACAATCCCTCAGCTCCTTTTCCAGAGCTTTCACTTCCTTGTATTTCTCCATATATGAGGAAAGAGATGAGGAAAGAGCGGCATCCTCATCAAGAAGCGAACGGAGAATCTCAGGTTTCATAAGTGACTGATGCGCGTGCTGGGAAGACACATCAACAAGCAGATGCCCAAGCTCCTCGCCTTCTTTTCTGGTCACAGGAGATCCATTGACTGTATATACAGAACGGCCGTTCACCTTGATCAGGCGGCGTATGACAAGTGTGGAATCATCTGTCTCTATGCCATGCTCCTCGGCCCATTTACAGACAGCAGGAGATGCTGTGAAGATACCGGAAATCTCCGCACTGTTTTCACCATTTCTAACAGCTTCCTTATCTGCCTTTGCTCCGAGAAGGAGCGAAAGTGCACCAAGCATTATCGATTTGCCGGAACCGGTCTCACCTGTAAGCACCGTAAAACCCTTGCTGAATGAAATATCCAGTGAATCAATCAGAACATAGTTTCTTACCGAAAGGTTCTCAAGCATGCATATCCCCCGACCAGTGAAGCTTATCGCGGATTACCTCAGTGAAATTCCTTCTTAGCGATCTGACCAGAAGAACACGGCTCCTGCTTTTCTCCACAGTCACAGCATCATCTTCCTCAAGAGGGAAGAAAAGCTGACCGTCTGCTGTAAGGAGTATGTCCGTGCGCTGCCCTTTCCTTACTGTGAGTGTCACGACCTTTCCGGATGTGACAAGAGGCCTGTTTGAAAGAGTGAAAGGGCACACTGGCGTTATGATGATTGCAGACATGTCGGCATCGAGTATCGGCCCACCTGCTGCAAGAGAGTATCCTGTGGAGCCTGTAGGTGTTGCGATGATCATTCCATCTGCACGGAAAGAACCTGCGTGTGTTTTATCCAGGGCAAGATCAAGTGAGATGACCTTGGCAATGCCTGATGATGTTATGACAGCTTCATTGAGTGCAGAGCCCTGCCATACCCTCTTGCCGTTTCTGTGAACTGTGATGCGCAGCATAAGCCGCCTCGAGATATTCGTACCGTTTGCGATATAGTACTCAAGCGCTTCCTGCCATTCATCTTTTCCGACTTCAGTGATGTAACCGAATGTTCCGAGGTTGACGGGAAGAATGGGAATACCCATCTCATTCACGGCTCTTGCCGCATACAGAACAGTACCATCTCCGCCAAGGGTTATCACAAGATCCGTATCGACAGGAACTGAAAGAGCATCCTCATCAGAGCGGGTACTCACTACTCGCCCTTCCATTCCATGGTCTTTGAGATACTCTAGGATTTTCAAGGAAAGCCTCTCGCTTTCCTTCTTCATCCCGTTAGCAATGATGAATACCCTGGAAACATTCATCTCTTCCTCCTATCCCAGATGGCTTACAACTCGTTTTATTGATTCTATCTCAGACTTTGACAGAAATGGATAGAGAGGAAACGAAATTGCCCTTGTCACAGGTGCGATTGCATTTGGGAAGCGGTCATACTTATCCTGATACCTTGCTCCTATCGACTGGGAGAATGTACGGCGGGAAGAGACCTCATGCTTCTTTGCAAATTCAATCGCATCATCCGGCTTTGTATTAACTATTACGGAGAATCCGAAGCCATTGGCAAAAAAAGACGGAGAAGATGAACCAAAAAGCTTTGCTCCGCTCTTCATCTGTGCCTGCATGAAGAGTCTGTAGAGCTCATTCCTTCGGGCAAGAAGCGTATCTACCTTTGACAGCTGCACTATACCAAGAGCTGCATTCATGTCTGGCAGGTCGATGTACGGAGATGCAACAGCAGCTTCCTTCTTCAGAAGCTCGATTCTTTTGTCATCGGAAGAGACCGCAGCTGCACCACCGCCGGTGGAAACAACACCGTTCTCCTCGAATTCGGATATGACTATATCACCACACATGCCGGCTTTCACGGTATCGGAATATACAGAACCAAGAGACTGTGAGATATCCTCGATTACAGGAAGCCCCAGTTCCTTAACATTCTCGAATGATTCCGGAATCTGACAGATCGGTTCATAATAAATGAAAGCCTTTGGATTCTCTCCGAGCTTCGCTGCAGCATCTTCCAGGCTTGGAAGCCCTGCCTCATCAGTGTCGATCAGAACAGCCTTGATACCGGTTCTCCTGAATGCCTCAAGGTAAATACGCGGAGAGAGCACCGAGATCAGGACACTGTCTCCTTCCTTAAGCTCGAGTGCATTAAGGGACGCGACAATAACATCAAGATACGAACGGAGAGCAATTCCATCCTTTTTCCCGACATACATGGCAAAAGAACGGAGAAACTCCTTCTTCCGGTCTCCCGGTCCTATTTTCTCATCAACCATTGTCTGCAATACGGCATCCATGTCCTTCCTGTACAATGCCGGTTTATAGAATCTGATCAAAGCCATACAACCATTCTATCAAAATTAAGTATAAGGGACAAATAAATGACCAGCCGCCTGGGACTGGTCGCTAAGCCTAACGGAAACAGTGAGATATTTCAGGGAGGATAGGAAATGCATCGTCTGCTTCCATCATCATTATAGCAAAATAAACCGGGCTTGTGTTGGATTTTTTTCTGTAAGTTACGATATAACAATAATATCAAAGGAAAGTAAAAACAATTTAACCCGTTTACCAAAAGCATTAATGAAACAAAAAAGCTCCCATACGGGGAGCTATAAGAAGGAGGTATATATGAAAGGGGCAGAAAAGGTAGCCCCAAAAGGACGAAAAAAAACCTGGCAGCGACCTACTCTCCCGCAAAGCTGCAGTACCATCGGCGCGAGGGTGTTTCACTTCCGTGTTCGGGATGGGAACGGGTGTCTCCGCCCTGCTATGGCCA
>CASEGX010000053.1 GCA_949287505.1 uncultured Spirochaetales bacterium
GTATGCCATAGCTGTTGATGATTTCCCCAATCTGGCTGTCGACTGGACTGGAAAGGATACATTCATCCAGAGTAAGGCCATAGTGAAAGATTTTGGGATATTCCCTGATCCTGATTCATTCTTCAGCAAACATTCCCAGAATCTTGGAATTCTCCGTACATTCCTTTATGAGCATATCGGCTGTAAGAAGATGACAAGAAATATCAACAGGTTGCGCAAACTGGCAAAATCTTGTCCGTCAGCTTCTATATGAAGTGATTTCCCTGTATGAGAACAAGACCGAACCATATTTATGTGATTAAATCTATTTATTCCTAATTAGGAAATGATTAATATATTTTGATATTCTGCTGTCCGTAAAGTCTTATCCAATACGGAAAAGCCCGGATCCGGACCTGCCTCTTTCTGCTATGGCTGAAAGGGCCCCTGAACATATCTTCGGTGACATGTGACGGAAAGAGGCGGGGTAGTTGTACTCTGCTTCATGAAAAGCGCATGTACTCCAGTTTTATACAGTATAAGTATGCCTTGCCCTGAATTCCGATCTGAAATGCTTTGCAAGGTAAGAAAGTGTCGCCATGTCACCTGATCTGGTTGATATATAGAATTCCTCATGGGCTTCCGTATCTGATATCGGGATAGCAACTTTTCCCTCAATTGGGGCAGAAAGAAGGTCTGTCGCGAATGATGGAATTGTTGATTTCATCACCAGTTCCTCAAATGCATCCCGGTCATTCTGAATGAGAAATTTAGATAAAGGCATCTTCCTTTTCGGTAATTCTCTCCATGAGCCTATGTTTTCGTAAAGAAGCATATTCTCTCCATTAAGATCACTGAATGAAAGAGCTTTCCGTCCTGCAAGCCGATGGCTGGATGGCAGCAGGAACATGAGGTTCTCCTCTCCGAGCCTTAGTGAGGCAAAGCCGGAGATGGATAATGGCTCATTGGTTATCACATAGCGGTATGTTCCGCCTCTCAGCCCGTCTTCAAGAATTCTATGTTCCTTCATCTCTCCTGCAATGGTTTTCTCTGTCTCAAAGGAAGAAAGCATCGAGATGACAGCCCACAGCGGCGCCGGGGCAACAGAACCGACAAGAATCATCTGCTTCCTTCTGTCGAACTCCCTTATTTCCTCTATGGCTTTCCGTACAGCTGTGGTTATCTCCACTGCTTTTGAGGCTGCAAGCCTGCCTGTATCATTGAGCTCTATCGTATTGCTTGTTCTCTGGAATATCGGAACACCGATATCCGTCTCCAGGAGTTTCATTGCGCGCGACATCGCCGGCTGTGAGACGCCGACACTCTCTGCTGCCTTCGATATTGATCCATACTCAGCAAGTGCTGCAAGTTCTTCAAGCTGATAAAGTTCCATAGCACCTCCGCTATAACATCAGTTTATACCAGTATAGGAAATTTGTCCTGTATTTTCTGAAGCTTTGAGCTTATTGTTCAAGCATAGGAGATAAGAAATGGAAACAATTCATCTTAATAATGGTGTGGAAATGCCGCTTGAAGGCTTCGGAGTGTTTCAGGTGACTGACCCTGGTGTATGCCGTAAATCCGTTCTTGATGCTATCGGTTCTGGTTATAGGCTTATTGATA
>CASEGX010000054.1 GCA_949287505.1 uncultured Spirochaetales bacterium
TATTATGTCAGCATGCCCAAGAAAATAGATCACGAAGAACGCAAGGTCAAAATACTTAAAACAGCTCTGGATGTCTTTGCAAAGGAAGGCTACAGGGACAGCAATCTGTCATTGATTGCAGAGCAGTGCGGACTTTCCCGTCCCACGCTTTACCAGTATTTCAAGGACAAGGACGAGATCTATTATTATGCTGTAAAGCTGGTCACCGGGCGGATGTTCCTGCGTTACGGACAGATGGCCTGGGATGAGAAGCTCGGCGGCTGTGTCGACCGTATCGAGGCTATCTGCAATGATATTATCGACGTGGCACTCAACAATGAGGCGGCACTCCAGTCTCTTATGGATGTCATGCTGCAGAGCAAGAGGGATCATGTGGACTTCTCGACCATAATCATGAAAAGAACCGTCAAGCTCACGATTCTTTTCAAACGGCTGCTCAATGCCGGAATAAAGGCCGGTGAAATCATACAGTGTGACATAAACAAGGTGTCAAACCATATTTTCACGCTGCTTGAGGCCTTCTGTTTCCAGATAGCTTTCCTTGGCAATTTCTCTGCAGATGAGTCAAAGGACTTTGTCGCCACATACCTTGGCGCTTACAGGGTGAAAGCGTAATTTTTTCTTTTCTTTTCCATAATTTCCTTCTTGCCATTTCCGTTGCCGCTTGTTAACTTAGGACTTGTGAGCAGCCTTGTCCGTTATGGAGGGCATAATATGGATTTCAATAAATTTACGGTTAAACTGCAGGAAGCTGTGGAAACAGCCAACCAGTATGCAGGAGAACAGAATCACAGTCAGCTTGAGATAGCTCATATCCTCGTTGCACTGCTTGCGCAGAAGGAGGGTATAGTAAGACCGCTTATCGACAAGATAGGTGTTTCCTCTTCCACGCTTGAAGCTGAGATGAGGAAGATTGTGGATTCCCTTCCCAAGGCATATGGTCCTGTTCAGCGCAGTCTTTCCCAGAATGCGTATGATGCATTCAACAAGGCGGACAAGATCCGCATGGATTTCAAGGATGAATATACTTCTGCCGAGCATTTCCTTCTTGCCGTGATGGAAGTGGACTGTCCCGAAAGAGAGGTTTTCATTCATCTCGGAATTTCCAAAGAAGCTCTTATGAAGGCTTTGAAGGAAGTCCGCGGAAGTGAGAGGATCACAAATCAGGATCCGGAGCAGAGCTTCCAGACACTGAAGAAGTACTGCAAGGATCTGACCTCCCTTGCAAGGGAAGGAAAGATGGATCCTGTCATCGGACGTGATGAGGAAATAAGGCGTGTGATGCAGGTTCTGTGCAGAAAGACGAAGAACAACCCTGTTCTTATCGGTGAACCCGGTGTCGGCAAGACGGCAATTGTGGAAGGCCTTGCCCAGCGTATCGCAAAAGGCGATGTGCCTGAGTCCCTGAAGACAAAGCGCCTTCTCAGCCTCGATATGGGTTCTCTTGTCGCCGGTGCCAAATTCCGCGGTGAGTTTGAGGAACGTCTCAAAGGCGTCATAAATGAAGTTGCAAGAAGTGAAGGTGAAGTCATTCTCTTCATTGATGAGCTTCATACGATCGTAGGTGCCGGTGCGGCGGAAGGCAGTACCGATGCGTCCAACCTGATCAAGCCGGCTCTTGCCCGCGGTGAGCTTCATGCCATCGGAGCCACAACTCTTGATGAATACAGGAAGTATATTGAGAGCGATAAGGCACTTGAACGCCGTTTCCAGCCTGTATATACGAAGGAGCCTACTGTTGAGGATACAATTGCCATTCTCCGTGGTCTTCAGCCTAGGTATGAGGTGCATCATGGTGTCAGGATCAAGGATGAGGCACTTGTCGCAGCTGCAACGCTGTCTGACAGGTACATCACGAACCGCTATCTTCCTGACAAGGCCATTGATCTTGTTGATGAGGCTGCAAGCCAGCTGAAGATGGAGATTGAATCCCAGCCGGTGGAGCTTGACAAGATTGACAGGAAAATGCTGCAGCTTTCCGTTGAGAAGAGCGCTCTTTCCCGTGAGACCGATGAAGCCAGCAAGGAAAGGCTTGAGAAAATCGAGGCTGAGCTTGCGGAGCTCAAGAGCAAGCATGATGCGATGCATCTGCAGTGGACCAACGAGAAGAATGCCATCACAGGTGTGAAGGAGCTTAAAAGCGAGATAGAGAAGCTGTCAAATGAACAGCAGCTGTGCGAGAGAGAAGGGAATCTCAACAGGGCAGCCGAGATCAAGTACGCCCTGATTCCTGCAAAGCAGAAAGAGATCAAGGCAAAGGAAGATGCCCTTAATGAGATTCAGAAGGAAGATCACCGTCTGCTCCGTGAAGAGGTCACGGAAGATGATATCGCGCGCATAGTCTCTTCCTGGACAGGTGTGCCTGTGGCAAAGATGCTTTCTTCCGAAATGGACAAGTACCTGCATCTTGAGGACACGCTTTCAAAGGAAGTCATCGGGCAGGATACGGCAATCAGTGCTGTCTCTAATGCGATCAGACGTAACAAGACCGGCATTGCAGATGAGCACAGACCGCTTGGCTCCTTCCTGTTCGCAGGTCCTACCGGAGTAGGTAAGACTCTGCTTGCAAAGAAGCTTGCCTCCTTCCTGTTTGATGATGAGAAGGCTCTTACCAGAATCGATATGTCCGAGTACATGGAGAAGCACTCTGTATCGAGACTTATCGGTGCACCCCCGGGATACGTCGGTTACGATCAGGGAGGTCAGCTGACTGAAGTCGTCAGGAGAAGACCGTATTCGGTAATTCTTTTTGATGAGATCGAGAAGGCCCATCCCGATGTGTTCAATGTCCTCCTTCAGGTGCTTGATGACGGGCGTCTGACAGACGGTCAGGGGCGTGTTGTGGATTTCACGAATACCATCATCATCATGACGAGCAACCTGGGGTCTCAGGAGATACTCGCAAGCGGTGGAAACGTTGACAAAGAGAAGATCCTTTCAATCATCGAAGCCAGCTTCAAGCCTGAGTTCATCAACAGAATCGATGAGATCATTGTATTCAATCCGCTCGGCAAGGCCCAGATCGAGAAGATTGTCACTCTTCAGCTCGAGACGCTCAGAGAACGTCTTGAGAAGAGAGGATACAAGCTTACCTGGGATGACAGCGTGGCTGAGTTCATCGGCCGTGTGGGCTTCGACCCGACATTCGGTGCCCGTCCTATCAGAAGGGCTATCCAGAATGAGATCGAGAACCCGCTTGCCAAGGCGATGCTTTCAGGTACTCTCACAACCGAAAAGGATGTTCACATAAGCATGGATGGTGACAATGTTGTCGTAAGCCAGAAATGATGGTGGATAGGATATGTGTTCGGGCCGGCAGGAGATTTGCCGGCCTTTTGATTATTATCTTATGAAAGGCCAAAAGGATTGATAGTTTCTTGTGTGCAATGATATTTTGTGGACTTTATTGAAATTCTGATAGTTCAGTTAGTTTTGTGGGATATCAATAGATGCTGTTTACAATTGAGCAGCAGGGTAGCTGAAACCCATTTTATTTTCATGCTAAAGATTCTATTCAAATACAAACTGAATTGAATTTCTATCAAATTCCGTTATCCAATCATTTCCTAGTTCTTTGTTGCATATGACAACATCGATGTCATCAAGTGGCATTATCTGCGACATGGTAGTCTTGCCGAACTTAGTATGGTCCGCTATGAGGTATTTTCTCTGAGCGTTCTTCAGCATAATGTATCTGATGCGTCCCTCGATTTCGTTTGAATCGGTCAATCCATGGTTAATGCTTACACCAGTACATGAAACGAAGGCTTTGTCTGCATTGTATCTCTCCAAAGCTTCCAATGTGGTCCAGCCTGTGTAGCACATAAGGTCCTTATCTAGTTCCCCTCCGACTGCAATTATCCTAATGTCCTTGCAATCGGAAAGGCATGAGATTATTTCATGTGCATTGGTTATGACCGTGATACTCTGGATTCCTTTGATCTTTTCTGCAATACAGAGTGCGGTGGTACTGGAGTCCAAGAAGATGGTATCACCGCTCTGGATAAACCTGGTGCACAAGTCTGCAATTCTGTATTTGGATTCCTTCTCGGTATCCTTGCGAAGCTGGAACGGAACCGCTTGGGCGACAATGTCACTCAGATAAGCCCCTCCATACACCCTGGTGAGAAGAGATTCCTGTTCCATCTGCAGCAGGTCTCGTCTTATGGTCTCTTCGCTCACATTGAATGTGGCACTGAGCTCATTCACTGATACGCTTCCCTTGCTGTGTAGCGAAATCAAGATATTTTTTCTTCTTTCCATCGGGAGCATGTTATTCCTCCTATGCATCAAAGATCCTTGTTCAGTGTATCCTTGATTTTGTCAAAATGATAGATCGTTTCAAGGGCGATTCGGATCTCTGTGTCCCAAGCATTTACTAACTTCGTGTTTTCCTTCTCCATTGTACCATCCGCATAATATATCTCATTGGATACGAGATTCGATGAACATCCATAGATCGCAGCAGCCCTGCAGTGCAATCTTCTAGCCACAGTGAATATGCCGGAACCTTCCATTTCGAGGTTGATGCAACCATATCCTACGATTCTTGAAATGA
>CASEGX010000055.1 GCA_949287505.1 uncultured Spirochaetales bacterium
AATATCTATCGAGATAGTATCGCCATCCTCAACCAGGGCAATCGGGCCACCAGAAGCAGCCTCCGGAGATACATGGCCGATGGATGCTCCTCTTGTAGCACCTGAGAATCTTCCATCCGTGATGAGAGCAACTGTTTTATCAAGTCCCATGCCCGCGATCGCAGAAGTCGGGCTGAGCATCTCCCGCATTCCAGGTCCGCCCTTTGGTCCTTCATAGCGGATGATGATCACATCACCTGCTTTGATTTTCTTTCCGAATATGGCATCGATAGCCTCTTCCTCGCTGTTGAAAACCCTTGCAGGCCCCTTATGCACGAACATTTCCGGCGCAACCGCACTGCGTTTGACAACAGCACCTTCAGGAGCCAGTGTTCCTTTCAGGACTGCAATTCCGCCTGTTGCAGAATATGGGTTGTCTATCGGCCTTATCACCTCCGGGTCGGTATTTCTGGCTTTTGCCACAGATTCTCCGATGGATTTTCCTGTTACTGTGAGAAGAGAGAGATCAAGAATGTCTTTCTTTGAAAGCTCCTTCATGACAGCCATAACCCCGCCCGCCTGATACAGATCCTCCATATGATGTGGTCCGGCAGGAGCAAGATGACAGAGATTCGGAACAGACGCAGAAATGTCGTTTGCCTGGAAAATGTCGATATCAATACCAGCCTCATGTGCGATTGCAGGAAGATGAAGCATCGTGTTGGTTGAGCAACCTAGTGCCATATCAACCTTGAGAGCATTCATAAACGCCTTCTCTGTCATGATCTGCCGTGCTGTTATGCCTTTCTTCAGGACTTCCATTACCTGGTATCCGGCTTCTTTTGCAAGTCTAAGACGCTCGGAATATACAGCAGGTATCGTACCGTTTCCAGGAAGTCCCATTCCAATCGCTTCAGTAAGACAGTTCATGGAATTCGCTGTATACATACCGGAACAAGATCCACATGACGGGCAGGCACTGTTCTCCCATTCAAGGAGCTCCTCATCGCTCAATGTACCTGCAGCATGACGCCCTACAGCCTCAAACATGGAAGAAAGGGACATTCCCCTCTTGTCACCACCCTTCACATGGCCTGCGAGCATCGGGCCACCTGAAACAAAGATTGAGGGCAGATCGAGTCTTGCTGCTGCCATGAGCATTCCAGGAACAATCTTGTCACAGTTTGGAATGAAAACAAGAGCATCGAAAGGATGGGCGGTAGCCATCACCTCTATCGAATCGGCAATGAGCTCTCTTGAAGCAAGGGAATACTTCATGCCTTTATGCCCCATGGCAATGCCGTCACATACACCGATTACAGGGAACTCGACAGGATTTCCTCCGTTCTCCCTCACACCGGCTTTGACAGCATCTGCTATAAGATGAAGATACATGTGTCCGGGGATGATCTCATTCTGAGCGCAGACTATGCCGACAATCGGCATTGCAATCTCCCGGTCAGTCCATCCAAGGGCTTTCATCAGCGATCTATGCGGAGCTTTGTCTACTCCTTTTTTCATTCCGTCAGATCTCATTTTATCCTCCTGAGTATTTCACTGCCGCATTCAGCGGTGCCTACAGCTTCATCTCCATCTGTTGCGATATCCCTTGTCCTGACACCATCTGCAAGAGCTGCGGAGACTGCAGACTCTATCGATTTCGCTTCATTTTCAAGAGAGAATGAATAACGCAGCATCATCGCTGCTGAAAGGATGGTTGCTATAGGATTGGCAATATTCATGCCCGCAATATCAGGAGCAGAACCATGAATGGGTTCGTACATACCGAACTTGTCATCTCTCAGCGACGCTGAGGCGAGCATTCCGATTGAACCTGTAATCATCGAAGCCTCATCGGAAAGGATATCACCGAACATGTTTTCCGTAAGAAGAACATCGAAATGGCGAGGATCGCGCACAAGCTGCATGGAGGCATTGTCCACATACATGTAATCAACGCTTATATCAGGATAATCACAGGCGATGCGGGATACTGTCTCTCTCCAGAGCCTCGATGTCTCAAGCACATTGGCTTTATCGACAAGAGTAACATGCTTCTTTCTTATCGCAGCCGCTTCAAAAGCCTTTCTCGCGATTCTCTCGATTTCCTTCACGGAATATCTCATCACGTCAAAGGCTTCGCTTCCATCATCATTCCTGCCCTTCTCTCCGAAATAAATTCCTCCTGTCAGTTCCCTCACAACAAGAAGATCCACACCCCCTGAGATCACAGAAGGCTTTAATGGAGAGGCGGCAGAAAGCTCCGGGTAAATGACAGCTGGACGGAAATTGCAGAAAAGACCAAGTCCGCTTCTGAGTCCAAGAAGAGCTTTCTCCGGACGAAGATGCCCTGGAACATGGTCCCACTTAGGGCCACCGACAGCACCAAGAAGCACAGCATCGGAAGATGCTGCAGTCTGGAGAGCTTCTTCAGTAAGCGGAACATTGTATTTGTCTATTGAGACGCCACCTGCATCAATTTCCTTGTAAGAGATACGGTGCCCGTAAAGCTCTGCGACTCTATCGAGAACACGAACGGCCTCTTTGACGATATCCGGTCCGATGCCATCACCTGGCACCAGAGCAATATTCATATCCATCAATAATTCTCCTTAATATATGGAACAAGTCCTCCTGCTGCTATCAGGCTCTGCATGAACGGCGGAAACGGTTCTGCCTTATATGCCTTTCCCGTAGTCTCATCTACAATCTCTCCTGTAGAGAAATCAACAGAGACCTTATCTCCTGCTTGAATTTCCCTTGAAGCTTCAGGGCATTCAAGAATAGGAAGACCTATGTTTATTGAATTGCGGAAGAAAATACGGGCAAATGTCGTTGCTATCACGCAGCTCACGCCGGACTCCTTGATTGCAATCGGCGCATGCTCCCGCGATGATCCGCATCCGAAATTCTTGCCAGCCACGATGATATCCCCGCTCTTCACATTCCTGACAAAACTGCTGTCTATATCCTCCATACAATGGGAGGCAAGCTCCTTCTTGTCAGATGTATTGAGATAGCGAGCAGGAATGATCACATCGGTATCTACATTATCACCATAGCGGAAAACGGTTCCCTCAGCCTTCATATCCTACCTCCTCTGGATCTGTGATGTATCCTGTGACAGCACTCGCTGCCGCAGTCTCTGGAGAAGCGAGATACACCTCGCTCTTCACATGTCCCATGCGTCCCACGAAGTTGCGGTTTGTAGTTGAGACACACCTCTCACCTTCAGAAAGTATTCCCATATACCCGCCAAGGCACGGACCACATGTAGGAGTCGATACCACACAGCCGGCAGAGACGAATATGTCGAAAAGCCCTTCATGCATTGCCTCGAGCCATATCCGCTGGGTTGCCGGAATAATGATGCACCTGACACCATCTGCGACTTTGCGCCCCTTAAGGATGCGTGCAGCAGCCTGAAGATCTGAAAGACGCCCATTTGTACAGCTTCCGATCACGACCTGATCAATTCTTATATCCCGGCCATCCTTTGCTGCATGGGTATTCTCAGGCAGATGCGGATAGGAAACAGTCGGGACTATTTCAGCCAGATCGATATCTATTGTCTTCTCATACTCTGCATCGGGATCGGAGACGAAAATCTTCGGTTCCTTTGCCCCATGTTCCTTGAGATATGAAAGTGTCAGATCATCTACAGGGAATATCCCATTCTTGGCTCCGGCCTCGATTGCCATATTCGCAATCGTGAATCTGTCATCCATGGAAAGGCTATGAACACCTTCTCCGCAGAATTCCATTGCCCTGTAGAGCGCTCCATCGACACCGATCATACCGATTATTGAAAGAATCAGATCCTTTCCGGAAACATGTTTCTTCAATTTACCTGAGAGACGGAAACGGATGGAGGAAGGAACCTTGAACCAGGCTTTGCCGATTGCCATTCCCGCTGCCATGTCAGTAGAGCCGACACCTGTCGAGAAAGCACCGAGGGCACCATATGTGCAGGTGTGGCTATCTGCACCAATGACAGTGTCACCTGCCGTCACCAGTCCCTTTTCCGGTAAGAGCGCATGCTCGATTCCAACTCTTCCAACCTCGAAATAGTTCGTTATTTCCTCTTTCTTCGCAAATGCCCTGACACAGGCACACTGCTCTGCCGCCTTGATATCCTTATTCGGCGTGAAGTGATCCGGAACAAGAGCAATCCTGTCTTTGCTGAATACATGCTCCTTGCCGAATCCCGGGAATTCCTTGATGGCAACAGGACTTGTTATATCATTACCAAGAACCATATCAAGATCCGCCATGATCAGCTGACCGGGATGAACCTCTTCCAGCCCTGCTGCATGCGCCAGGATCTTTTCAGTCATAGTCATTGCCATCACTCAACCTCCTTATCAGTATGGCCGACAAGCATATCATTATCAAAAGTCAGCGTGGATGTCTTGTTTCCACCGGAAATCGAAGAGCTTCCACCTTCGAGCATCCTGTTGACTGCATTGAGACATGCAAGTATGGATGCTTCAATGACATCTGTAGAGACACCCCGGCCTCTGTATACGCCTGTTGAATCTGAAATCTTCACAAGCGCCTCTCCGAGAGCATCCCGATGTTCAGTAACAGCCTGAAGCTGATAATCATCCAGAGAGAAAGGATGATGGATAATCTTCTCAACGGCACGGAGAGAGGCATAGACAGGGCCTGTACCCGAAGCCACTCCTTCCACTACCTTGTCTCCATTCTTGAGAGCTATACATGCCGTTGATGTGATTTTGTTTCCACTGTTCACCACATATGAAGAAAGAGACCATGTCTGTTTTGCAACGGCTTCTGTGGACTCTACAAGTGCGACTATGTCACGGTCGGTAACATTCTTCTTGCGATCACAGAGGTTCTTGAATTCCTCAAAAAGCCTTGCTATCTCTCCTTCCGGAAGTACATAGCCAAGCTCATCGAGCTTCTTGCTGAATGCATGCTTTCCGGAATGCTTGCCAAGCACATAATTTGTCTTCACGACTCCGACGCTTTCCGGAGTCATGATCTCATATGTCTTGGAATTAGCCATCATTCCATGCTGGTGAATACCGGACTCATGTGCGAATGCATTATCTCCGACGATTGCCTTGGAGGGGAAGATCCTCACACCGGTAATCGATGAAAGAAGACGTGCCGAGCGGCAAAGCTCCTCAGTCTTTATATTTGTCGTAACATCATAAAGATCCGGGCGGGTCTTCATTGCCATCACGACTTCTTCCAGTGCGGTGTTTCCAGCTCTTTCACCAATACCGCAGAGTGTACACTCAATCTGCCTGGCCCCTGCCCGCACTCCTGCAAGACTGTTTGCAGTTGCCTGTCCGAGATCATCATGGCAGTGCATTGAGATAATTGCTTTATCAATGTCAGGAACACGGTTGCGTACCGCACTCACCATCTCTGTTATATCTCCCGGGGATGCATAGCCGACTGTATCGGGAAGATTGATGGTCGTTGCGCCTTCTTTTATTGCAGCTTCGACAACACGGCACATGTAATCAATATCTGTACGTGTCGCATCCTCAAGGGAGAATTCAACATCGGGGCAGAGATTCCTGGCATAGCGGACATACGTCTTCACACGCTCCAGGGCCTCTTCCCTTGTAAGCTTCAGTTTATACTGAAGGTGCAGATCCGATGTAGCAAGGAATACATGAATACGTGGCCTGTTTGCCTTCTTCACCGCATTCCAGGCGGCATCGATATCTTTTTCAAGAGCGCGGGCAAGGGATGCTACAGTGACATCATCAACGGCTTTTGCTATTGCCTCTACGCTCTCGAAGTCACCAGGGGACGAAATGGCAAAGCCAGCTTCTATGATATCCACGCCTAGCGTTTCAAGCTGCCTTGCTACCCTGATCTTCTCCTCCAGGTTCATGCTATAACCAGGAGCCTGTTCTCCATCGCGGAGCGTGGTATCAAATATATAAACTCTCTCTGCCATTTCTCCACCCCGTCCTATGTTATTTCTTGAGCCAGCTCATCAGAGATCTGAGCTTTGCACCGGTCTTTTCAAGGAGTGATTCCTTTTCCATTCTCTTCACTGCATTGAAATGAGGACGTCCGACCTGGTTCTCAAGGAGCCAGTTACGTGCGAATGTTCCATCCTGAATATCGGAAAGAATACCTTTCATCGCCTTCTTAGTCTCATCTGTGATAACCCTTGGACCTGATACATAATCACCATACTCAGCTGTATCAGAGCAGGAATAGCGCATGAATGTGAGACCACCCTGGTTGATGAGGTCAACAATGAGCTTCATTTCATGGCAGCATTCGAAATATGCCATTTCCGGCTGATAGCCTGCCTCTACAAGCGTATCGAAACCTGCCTTGATGAGATGAGTGACACCACCGCAGAGAACTGCCTGTTCACCGAAAAGATCCGTTTCCGTCTCTTCCTTGAATGAAGTTACGAAAATACCTGCCCTTCCAGCTCCGATAGCTGCAGCATAAGCGAGAGCTACCTGCTCACTGTCACCCGAAGGATCCTGATGCACTGCGATAAGGGATGGAACACCCTTTCCTTCCTGATACTGGCTGCGGACTGTGTGACCAGGTCCCTTTGGTGCGATCATTATGACGTTTACATCCTCTGGAGGAACAATCTGACCGAAATGGATATTGAATCCATGGGCAAATGCAAGATACATGCCCTTTCTGAGATACGGCTCAATTGATGTATGATAAAGCTTTGCCTGCTTCTCATCATTAACAAGAATCATGACGACATCACAGCACTGCACAGCCTCTTCAGTCGTCATTACCTTCAGACCAGCCTCTTCAGCCCTTGCCCAGCTTTTTGAGCCATTGTAGAGACCTACAACAACATCCATCCCGCTGTCATGGAGATTGAGTGCATGTGCATGCCCCTGGCTGCCATATCCGATGACAGCTATTTTCTTGTTTTTCAGAAGCGAGAGATCTGCATCCTTTTCATAATACATTTTGCTCATATATACCTTCCTTATCTATCTCCTTCGTCTCCGAAGGTTGTTTCCGAAATCGGTCTTGAACCACGCTCAAGCGCAGTTATTCCAGTCCTGACAAGCTCAACGATACCGTAAGGCCTTGTGAGTTCCAGGAAAGATTCAAGCTTATCAAGCGTACCTGTAAGCTGCATTGTCACCGTGGTCGGAGTCACATCCAGGATCTTGGCTTTGAAGATCTCGCCTATTTCCACAATGGAACCGCGGCTTGAGTCATTTGCTTTTATCTTCACGAGGACAAGCTCACGCTGCAGCGATCCGTTTCTTGTCATCTCATACACCTTGATGACATCGACAAGCTTTTCCACCTGCCGTATGATCTGCTCGACAATCTGCCTGTCTCCTGTCACGACAATCGTGATACGGCTTCTGGACGGATCTTCAGTCTCTCCGACTGAAAGCGAATCAATGTTGTAGCCTCGTCGTGAGAAGAGAGCGACAACCCTCATCAGTACACTTGGACGGTTGTAGACAAGGATTGCAAGCGTATAGCTGTTATCTCTTCCGTATACCATCTCAGAACCTCCAAAAATAAAAAATGCCCGGGTTTTAACTAACACCACGGGCCTACATCATAAAATGCTAAACCGTGGCTAGCATGTAATGACGAGTACAGATAGAAGGAGAGCTGATGAAAGTATGGAAATATTATCTCTCATTTGTCTCCTCCTTGAGTTTGATTTACCTTCTTATACGGCAACAGAGAGGGCTATGTCAACAAAGCCTGTGTTAAAAATGCAAGAATATCCACATTTTTGCATATAATCACTTACCTCTCGTAAGAGCCCATATGATAATGCCT
>CASEGX010000056.1 GCA_949287505.1 uncultured Spirochaetales bacterium
CCGTCCTTGATATCCTCAAGAGGAATTGATGATTCAGTCGTTGCACCGGAAGCGATGTAGATCACCCTTTCTCCATCTTCCCGGACGGAATCGATTCTGTAGTTTCCATCCTCTCCGATGCTTACCGCTGTGACTTTCACAAGTGACTCATCGCTCTGAAGCTCCTCAACCCCCTGGGCGAAAAGCACCGCTGTAGAGAGAAGGAGTATTGCCATTGCTGATACTATCTTTTTCATTAAATAACCTCTTTCTGTGTCATTTTCTTCAAATTTAGCTATATGATGCAGCGTGGTCAACGAAGTGGTGTGGAGTTTCTGTGAACAAATGGAATGTGCTACAATCGTGGTATGACAGATCTTGATAAGAAGCTTTTAAGACGGACTGTGGAGATTGCGCATGAGGCAATGGAGAGGGGAAATCATCCTTTCGGGGCACTCTTGGCAGACAAGGATGGCAACATCCTGATGGAGCAGGGGAATGCCTTCACGGAGGGTGGAAGCGCATACCATGCAGAGACTCTTCTTCTGATGAAAGCCGCGAAGAAGTATAGGCCGGAAGAGCTGAAGACATTCTCTCTCTATTCGAATTTCGAGCCCTGCTGCATGTGTACCGGTGCGCTTTACTGGACAGGTGTAGGGCGCCTTGTCTTCGGAGCTACAGAGAAGGAACTTCTTTCATGTACAGGGAACAATGAGGAGAATCCGACGTTCTCTCTTTCCTCAAGGGAAGTCGTGTCCAGAGGGCAGAAGGATATCATCATAGAAGGTCCTACGGAAGACAAGGAGCTTCTCGAAGCGATACTTCACGATCATATGGGTTTCTGGGCGTGATTGACTCTCTTCTTCCTTCATTTCTCCGCCATGAGAACATTTCGCGTATTACGGATGAAGGGGTTTTCATAACTGACCGCCGTCTGCTTCCCTTTGAGAGAAAGGAGGTCTTCTGCCCGGACTTCAGCAGTGTAGCTGCTGCCATAAAAGACATGGTCACCCAAGGCGGTGGTCCGCTTGAGGCTGCACTCAATGCTCTTCTCCTGACATACAGAAAGGAAACGGAGAGACTGGATGAAGCAGTATCCGTCCTTTCTGCGGCAAGACCGACGAACACGACAATGAAAAGGGAGCTTGAAAGTGTGATGGCGCGTTATTACGGCGGGGAGGATATGGAGAGAATAATCCCATCCGTTTTCAGGCGCTATGATGAAATGTATGACCGTATCTCAGATATAGGAGAGCGTCTGATAGCTGATGGGGACGGGATTCTCACAACATGCTTTCCGGAGCATACATTCATGCTTTCTATCAAGAAGGCTGCATTGAACGGAAAGAGGGTCTCTGTATATGTTCCTGAGACACGGCCGTATCTTCAGGGTGCTCATCTGACAGAACCATGCCTCCGAGAGATGGGCATACGATGCTTTTTAATCACGGATGGTATGCCCTCCCATTTCATGAGAAGCGGAAAGATAACGAAATACATGACGGCAGCAGACCTTGTGCTTCCTTCTCGCCACGTGGTCAACAAGACAGGAACGCTTGGAAATGCGATCGCAGCTCATTATTATCATATTCCTTACTACGCATTCTCAGTGGGAGTTGATGATACCAAATGCTACGATGACATCATCATAGAATACAGAAGCGGGGAGAGCATAAAGGAGCTTGGAGGAAGGAAGACAGCCGCAGAAGAGGCTGAGGCAATCTATCCATGTTTTGATATAATAGATCCCGAACTTGTGAAAGGGATCATAACAGACGGAGGAGTGATTTGAAGGCTATAATCGGTGGAACCGGCATTGATAAGGATAAGCGTTTTCTTGAGGGCATGGAGCGGATTGTCACGAAGTATGGAGAGACATACTATTCGGTCTTTGATGGTATTATCTATCTTCCCAGGCATCGGCCGGGACATTCCCTGCCTCCTCATATGATCAACTACAAGGCGAATGTGCAGGGCCTGATTGACCTTGGAGTGGATGAGTTGATCTCCATCTATGCCGTCGGCTCCATAACGCGCCGCCTTTCTCCAGGCCGGTTCGGCCTCGTGAAGGATTTCATCGATCTGGCATATTCGAGGGAGAACACATTCTATGATGGCAGCACAAGGGACTTCAGGTGCACTCCGTTTGTAGAGCCGTTTGACCGGAAGCTCGGGGCTCTCTTTGCCCGCAATGCCGTCACTGCAGGCTATGCCATAGCAATGGACTCTGTTTACATAACAACCAACGGACCCCGGCTTGAGACGCCTGCGGAGATAATGGCATACAGGAACATGGGAGCAGATATCGTGGGTATGACGCTTGGAACGGAAGCGGCTCTTCTGAAGGAGGCAGGTATAAGGAACGCAGCTGTCGCCTATTCGATAAACTGGGCAGCTGGCCTTGATGCTGAAGGTGTCTCGTTTCTAGAGGATGAATCGATAGAGAGATTGTCTGATACCATCATTTCAATTGCCGTGAAGACACTTTCTCAGTGTTGAGTCTGACGTGATATCATCGTAGAATCTGATTCTGTGGGAGAGCGGAATTTAACACCAGCATTCAGGTTTCTGAAGCTGACATATGGAACTTATCTTAAAAGAAAGTACAGGATGAAGGGCTATGGCCTGGAAAAGGTCCTTCCTTTCAAGGGACCTGCCATAGTCTTCGGCAATCATACGCACACAAATGATCCGTTCTTCATCTCTGCGTTTTATCCTTATACGATACGATGGGTGGCGGGAAGCTATCTTTTCAAGATGAAGGGAGTGGGCTTCCTTCTCCGTCATCTGGTGCATGCCATACCGAAAGTCCAGGGAAGAAGCGATCTTGAGACCATAAGGAACATCTCAAAGGCCCTCAAGGAAGGTGACATCGTCGGCATTTTCCCGGAAGGGACAAGAAGCTGGGATGGAGAGATGATGGACATCACGGCAGCAACGGCGAAGCTTGTCCGTATTTTCAAGGTCCCTGTCATCTTCGTCCATATAGAGGGCGGATTCCTGAATAAGCCAAGATGGTCGGATACCGTCAGGAAGGGGCCTGTATCTGTGCGTGTGGTCCGGGTGATCACACCGGAAGAGATTGAAAGCATGAGCCTTGCTGATATCACTGAGCTGACTGAGAAGTACCTGTCATTCTCTACCGACAAGTGGGAGGAGAGTGCCGCAATACCGTATTCATCCTCAACGCTTGCAGAGGGAGCGGAGCGTCTTTTCTACCTTTGCCCCAGATGTCATGAGTTCTCGACTATCCACACGCATGGTGACACTGCAGAGTGCTCATCCTGCGGTTTTTCCGTGCAGTTTGACGAGTACGGCAGGATAAGGACAAATGACAGCTCCATTCCATATACAAGGCTTTCTGAATGGCATGAGTGGGAGAGACGTGAGCTTGTTGATATCTACGCGGAATCCAGCGGCATCATTTTCTCAGACCATGGAATACTTTTCCAGATTCCGGGAAAGAAGAAGCTCAGGACAGTCTCCGTATCTTTCCGGATAAACGCGGAGGAAAATGGGCTCAGATTTATATTCGGAAAGAAAACAGAGCATGACGGAAAGGAGTTTGATGAGCTCTTTTTTCCGTTCTCATCGATTGAATCGATGATCATAAATGCTAAACAGACCGTTGAATTCTATGCTGATGGGATTCAGTACAGATTCCGCACAGCACTGGATAGATCTCCTCTTAAGTATCAGGAGCTGTATGCTGCGTACAAGGAGCGGAGAGTGGAGGAATAATGGACTTCAATGCAATTATCAATCTGGGAGTAGTCGGGCTGGGGCTTCTGGTTGGAGCCCTCCTGAGAGCAAAGGTGAAGATCCTGCAGCGTTTTCTCATCCCGTCTGCAATAATAGGGGGATTCTTCCTTCTCATTTTCTACAATTTCGTAGCGCCGCGTATCGGGCTTGAGGCCGGGTTCCTAGGGGACCTTGTATATCATCTTCTCAATATCTCATTCATTGCGATGGCCCTTAGGAATCCATCCGATGATAAACCGAAGGATGGAAGTGCTCGTCGTTCCTTCTTCCAGAATGTCGTTGCGATTTTCGGCCAGTATGGTCTTCAGTGCTTCTTCGGTCTTCTCGCAACACTCCTGATGATTCTCACATTTTCCCCGGATCTTTTCCCTGCAATCGGGCTTTCCCTTCCTCTTGGTTTTGAGCTTGGGCCTGGACAGGCCTATTCGATTTCCCTGCCGTGGGAGGAGATGGGATTCGAAGGTGCGACATCTGTCGGACTTGCGATGGCTGCTGCAGGTTTCATCACAGGAAGTATCGGCGGTGTCATTCTCATAAACCTCGGGGTCAAGAATGGCTGGATTCCTTCTGAGGATGCTGAGAAGCTTAAGGAGAGGAAGCTCTTCTCGGGCTTCCTGAGAAGAGGAGAGTCGAGAGAGGGCTCGAGGCTGACATCGGAAGGGGAGTCAATCGACACTCTTTCATACCATGTTTCACTCATAATGGTTTCCTATCTTGTCTCATGGGCGATGCTTGCCGTCATTGAGAAGCTTCTGCTGATGATCGGTCCAGTCGGTGCGGAGATTGCTTCCACGCTCTGGGGCGTCAATTTCATTTTCAGCATGTTCGCAGCCGCCATTGTGAGGATGGTGATCAAGAAGGCGCATATCGATTACACGATCGACAACGGAACACTGAACAGGATCAACGGTCTTTCTGTTGATCTCACGGTAGCAGCCTGTCTTGGAGCGATTTCCCTCACAGCGCTTGCAGCATACTACATTCCGGTCCTTGTCCTGATCATTGTTGGAATCCTCATCACATGCTTCGTCCTGCCCTGGTATTCATCGAGAATCTATTCCGACCATCAGTTCTATCGCATGCTGGTTCTTTTCGGCACTGCGACAGGAACGCTTCCGACAGGACTCTCGCTGCTACGGGTTGTCGATCCAGATTTCGAGACACCGGCTGCAAGGGATTACGCATATGCATCCGGCATGGTGTTCGTATTCGTCTTTCCGTTGATTCTCTTCGTGAATCTTCCTGCATACAGCTACGCACAGAACAATCCCGTCCTGTTTTATACAATGCTAGGCATAACGCTTCTTTATACAATCATCTTCATCGTCGCCTATTGCATTGCTGCCGGAAAGAAGGCCTTCAGCAGGATTGGAACGTTCTGGTATAAGAATCAGTGATTCTTTATGGTCTTCTCCTGAAGATTGTGTGAAGGACGGTATTTTTCCCGCACTATGTGCTATCTTCAGCTCATGGAGGAAGAAAAATGAGAAAAGGCTCGATTATAGCGCTTGTATTTTCAATCGTGCTCATTGTCCTTGGGCTTGCCCTTTCCGTGACAGGAGCATGGATGGATGCACCGCATAGTGCAGTATATCATTATGGTCATGGAGCATTTGCATATTCGATGAGATACACAATTGCTTCTTCTGGTTCAGGAAGCATCTTCACCTCGTTCGGCCATCTCGCCTTCGATGCAGGACTTTTCCTGATGATCATCTTCGCAATCCTGCAGCTTGGAAGTCACAAGGAAGAGAAGATAATCTCCGAGAAAGAGAAAAAGGCTGATTTCGCTTCGATGAAGAAAGCCAAAGAAGATGCAGTGGATGCAACTGTCCACCAGGAAACTGATAACACAGAGAATTCAGGAAACTGAAAAACAGGGCCAGCTGAAAGATGCTGGCCTTTTCTCTCAGTCGCAGACTGTCCCTCCATCCACCGGGAGCTGTACACCATTGAGAAATGCTGCTTCCTCGCTTGCAAGGAATGCAACTGCTGCAGCCACATCCTCCGGTGCGCAAAGGTGTCCAAGCGGAACCTCCTCAATCCTTTCCCTCAGTCTCTCCGGGTCTGCGAGGAATGAGTTCACCTGTCCTGACTTCACAGTGCTCGGATGCACGGAATTGCATCTTATATTGAATTTGCCATAGCGTGCCGCCACGCTCTTTGTGAGCATTGTCACAGCACCCTTTGCTGCTGTATATGATTCGTTCGTATACCTGTGTCCGACAAGTCCGCATACAGAGGAGATGTTGATGATCGATCCTCCGCCCAGGGCTTTCATGATCGGAATGATATGCTTTATGGAAAGGAAGACGCTTCTGACGTTTATCTGGAACATCCTGTCCCAGTTTTCTACAGAGCATTCCTCGATGTTATAGCGGATGTTTATTCCAGCATTGTTCACAACCGCATCGACTCTTCCCGTTTCTTCTATCACATCACGGTAGACCGATATCCAGTCGGCTTCTTCTGTGACATCGAGTTTCTTCACCCTGAGCCCCTCAAGGCCTGCTTCCTTTATGGCCTCAAGGCATTTTTCCTCGGATATATCCGTCATGTATACGGTGAAACCGTCAGATGACAGCTTTCTGCATATTGCCTTTCCAAGGCTTCCTGCACCTCCTGTAACTATCGCAGTCCTCATTTTTTCACTCCTTTTATAGTCATCATATATGCGTTATCCCGTTTGGGCATCTAAAATCATATTCTTTTTCCGATATAGCTGATGCTGTATTCTCACTTAGCCGCATTTGAGAGTATCATTCCCGCGGAGTTGATATGTCTGCTATCCTTGTAAGAGCATGTTTCTTTCTTCTGATGGTCGTTCTTGGCTATGTAATGAAGAAGCTAGGGATTCTGTCAAAGGAAGATGGTGTTGCTGTTTCCCGTGTTGTTCTGAACATCACGCTTCCGTGTGCGATCATGATCAGTTTCCGCTCATTCGTATTCGAGTGGAGCTATATGGCAATTCCTCTTGTCTCATTTGTATCCAACTGGATTCTTCTCGGTCTGGGATACGCAGTCTCCCGGAGGGGAGGGCGGAACGAGAAGATTTTCTATATGCTTGAGCTTCCTGCATATAATATCGGGAATTTCACGCTTCCTTTCGTTTCCGGGCTTCTTGGAGCTACAGGGGTCGTCGCAACCTGCCTTTTCGATATGGGCAATTCCCCGATGTGCCTTGGCATCAGCTGTATGCTTGCATCCCTTGCCATAGGAGAGAACTCAGGGCACAGTGTCATGGGATCAATAATGCGCCTTTTCACGAAGCCATCATTCGTGGTCTATGTCGTGATGCTCACTCTCAGCATCTTCTCCCTCTCTCTGCCTGATGCTGTTTTCGACTTTGTGTCCTTAATCAGTCCTGCAAACGGACCGATGGCGATGATAATGATCGGTCTCATGCTTGAGTTCAGCTCTGATAGGACAAAACTCAAGGAGGTCGTGATCGTCAATGTCTTACGTCTCCTTGTCGCCATTGCCGTGGCAGTCCTTTTCTTCACTCTCACTCCGTTTCCATATGAGGTGAGGAAAGCCGTTGCCATAACGGCTTTTGCTCCGATAAGCTCCACGAGCTCTGCATTTGTCGCCGAGATGAAAGGGGATGTTGAGCTCGTAGGCTTTGCAAGTACTGTATCCATTGTGATTTCCCTGGTTCTCATGCCTCTTCTCTTTGCGCTGCTCTAGCTCTGTTGACCCCGGAGGCTGGGTTGCGGTATAGTCTACAGGAAACCGATTCTGAATAAGGAGAAGAAGATGTCCAAAGCACATAGAGGAACAGGTATCCGCGATCAGTTCAATAATGGAAGAGCAACTTGCCCGATTTGCAAGAGAACTGCAATCAAGTGCCTTTACGAGAAGGAGATCGACGGAAACAAGGTCAAGATCTGCAAGGAATGCAACGCAAAGCTTTCCAAGTAATATGACCCTCTTCTGGAAGAAAAAGAAAGAGAAAGTGAGGATACAGGATGCTGTACCCTCATTTTTCGTATCAATCGGGAAAGATGTCTCTGTTTCCGGCCCTAAGGAAGCGAGAAAGGTCTGTGAGGAGTACAAGCCATGTGCTGTTGTGCTTGTCCCCGATGAGAGTGTTTTCTCTGCATCCAGGTCATGGGCTTCAGCGCTTTCAAGCGCAGCATATCTTGTAGTCGTCGCCGGGGAAGATGACAGGAAGGCAAAGGCTTTCATGAGGGTTGTTGACTCTGTCATATTCTCACCGCTTCCTCGTCGTCTTTCCTCAGCCTTCCTCGTAGATACGCATGAAAAGGCCTCGTCCCTCATAAACGGTGTGAAGGATGTCTTTCCAGCTGTCATAACAATGAGAGTGAAGCACGAGGAGAATAAGGAGTCGTTTAGATGAAAAGCATGACTGGCTATGGCCATGCCCTGTTCCGCTCCGACGATTTCGTCATCGAGTGTGAAATAAGGGGTTACAACAACCGTTATCTCGATATCGTTCATAATATCTCACAGCCTCTTTCTGCCTATGAGAGCCTTGTGGATGAGAAAATAAAGGAGATTGCACGTAGAGGCCGTGTGGAAGTGAGTCTCCGTCTCCGGGTTCTCAAGAGCGCTATAGAGCTCTCTGTCGACAGAGGCCTGGCAGAAGCATACAGCAGGGCTTTCAAGGAGCTTAGTGACATAACGGATGCGCCATCTCCTCTCTTTTCGGATTATGCAGCAATTGAAGGCGTGATCACTCCTGTGGGAACAGCAGATGATTCTGTTTATAAAGAAGGTGTTGAAAGCGTTCTCTGCGAAGCACTTGAGTCATTCAGGGACGGTAAAATCCGTGAAGGGGAAGGAACGCGCAGAGATCTTGAACGCCTCGGTGCGCAGTTTGAGGCTTCTCTTTGCAGTATCAAGGAGCGCTCCGGAGAGCTTGAGGCACATTACCGCCGTCTTCTTGAGGAGAAGTATGAGGAGCTTACAGGGAAGAAGGCAGGTGAGTCTGATTTCATCGCAGAGCTCGGTGCCATTCTTGTGCGCTATTCAATCAATGAAGAGGTATCGCGCCTCAATGTGCATATCGCGGAGTACCGCAAGCTCATAGCAAGCGATGAACCTGTCGGAAAGAAACTCGATTTCCTTTGTCAGGAAATGCAGAGAGAGTGCAATACGATCGCATCAAAAAGCCAGCTGGTTGAAATCAATCTCCTTGTTGTCAGCATGAAAGATGATGTTGAGAACATCCGGGAGCAGATAAGGAACATAGAATGAGAATAGCAATTTCTTCGAGAAGCGGATGTGGTAACACGACAGTGACGAAGATGGTTGCGGAAAAGCTCGGCTATCCGATGATCAATTTCACTTTCCGTCAGATGGCGGAGGAGAGAGGCATGGATTTCTGGGATTTCTGCCGTCTTGCGGAGACTGATTACAACATTGACCGTGAGCTTGACAGAAGACAGGTTGAAATGGCAATGGCTCTTCCTGACTGTGTGCTTGGTTCTAGGCTTGCCATCTGGATGCTCTCCGATGCTGATCTCAAGGTCTATCTCACTGCAACGGCAGAGACAAGGGCAAAGCGCATTCTCCGTCGCGAGGGAGGTACGTTCGAGCAGCGTTATAAAGAGACTGTCGACCGTGACAATCATGATACAGCCAGGTATCTGAAAATCTATGGTATCGACAACACATCTGCTGAGAAAACTGCTGACCTGGTCATCTCGACCGATGACAGGACTCCTGAGGAGATTGTCTCCATGATCATCAAGGCTGTGGAGGCAAGGAAAGGGGTATTGGCATAAAGTGCATTGTTAATATAAAATAAAAAGGCTTTTATAAGGAGATTCACGTGATTCCTCTTGATGAACTTATCGATAAGGAAGGCAATGTCTACGAAATGACATGTGTCGCAATAAAGGAAGCGGCTATTTATTCAGCTACCGACAAGAAGAAGGAAATCGAGAACAATGGCGACAAGATTGTCTCCGTTGTGCTTACCCGTGCCCTTAACGATGAAATCGAATACAGAGAAGAGGACGACAAGGAAGCCTAAGGCTGTCGTGCTCATCGGTCCTACCGCAGTCGGCAAGACTGCCATGACCGAGGCACTCTTTGCAGACTCTGCTGAGATCATCAATGCAGATTCCGTTCAGGTCTATCGTGGTCTTGATATTGGGTCTGCTAAGCCTGATGAAAGGCTGAGAAAACTAATACCTCATCATCTTCTTGATATAAGAGATCCCTGGGAGCAGTATACTGCCGGGGATTTCGTTCGTGATGCCACGGCTCTGATTCCAGAAATCAGCGAACGCGGGAAGACGCCGCTTGTCACAGGAGGCACCGGGTATTACATCAAACAGCTCGTATACGGGCCTTCCTCCGCTCCCGCATCCGACATAGAGATACGGCAGCGTGTGAAAGCTGAGATTGAAGAGAAGGGCCGCGTGTGGGCATATGAGGAACTAGGACGCATAGATCCTGTGTCCCAGTCCAGGATTTCCAGAAATGATATTTACCGCATTTCCCGGGCTATCGAGGTATTCAGGACCTCAGGACGCCCTCTTTCATCATTTTCAATGAACAGCACTCCCTCCGATGATTCAGATTTTGTCCTTATCTGCCTTGTCCGGGATAAGAAAGAACTGGATGAAAGAATTTCCTTGAGGGTTGAGGAGATGTTCAGGGAAGGGCTCTATGATGAGATCAGGAAGCTTATGAAAGAAGGTGCAGAAGCTGATTGGCCGGCGATGAAGGCGATAGGATACAGGGAGTTCTTCGATGCCACTCTCTCCGGAGAAGGGACAATCTCCTCAATAAAGGAAGACATCATAAGATCCACAAGGCAGTATGCGAAACGGCAGATGACATTTTTCAGATCAATGCCTGGCTGCCGTTTCTTCCACCCCGATGATATTCCCTCAATCAGGGATTATCTATCTGCTGAGGGCATAAGTACCGACTGACTCGGCTGCTATGAAGCTGTAGTCGAGAATCTCGCTGTCTGTTATGTTCCACCAGCCTCTGTCATTCCAGGTGAATGTGAAGCTCTGCCTAATCTCATAACTGTAGACAGCCATACTGTCCATCGTGCTTTCAATGCCCTCGCTTTCGTTGTATGGGAACGGTGTATACCAGATGCCTGTTGCCACGTATGTGTTCTCGCCGGTTTTCTCGATGCTTTCAAGTTCGACACCGTAGATGTTGGAAGACTGCGGTACATCGGGTTTTCCCGCATCAAGCCATTCCTGTGCATTTATGAGCGGATCGAAGTTCTCATAAGCCATTCTCGTGCGGGTTGTGACATAGAGGTTCATGACCTCCATCTCCTGCGGCATCTTGCAGCCTTTGACTGCTGTCAGGAGGCCATCTGGATTGCATTCGCTCTGTGCATCATAGAATGCCTCGATGATTTCCTCCGGTTCCAGATCCTTGGTAAGCGGTGGCTCAAGGATATTCCCTATGTAGCTCCAGAGAAAGCCTCCAAGTGCAGCGGCCACGACTATGGATATGATTATTATCGTGCCCTTCACCCTCCAGAATGCATTGCGCTTCGCTTTTTTCTCGCGGGAGGCGAAGAATGCCTTGTAATCTTCACTCTCCTCCGTCTTCCTGACGTTTTCCTCCCTCTCTTTTTCCGTCCTGTTCTCAAGAGGCCATTCAAGATCCTCGGAGCGCTTTAGGAACCAGCTGAGATTCTCTCCGCCATCCCTGTTTCCCATGATGTTCCTCATCTCCCTGTCTTTTGCATGGAAAATGAAGTTTATGAGGCCCTCCGTTTTCTCTGGAAGATCAGCGTAGAGTGAGACAGGTATTTCCTTGAAACCTGAATCCCTGGAGGCGGGGGAAGCGAAGGGGAAGGAACCGGTTGCCGCATAGTACAGCAGCTCTGCCATCTCTGTTATGAGGAGAAACTGCTTCTCGGCATTTCCCTGGATAATCCAGTTGACCTCAGCTTCCTTTCTTTCCTCGCTTCTCATCACTGCAAAGATATCTCCAAGATCCGGAGGAAGGATGAGAACATCGTTATCTCCATAGATCCAGATCCTGTAAAGCGGGAAGATTCCCGTGATGAGGTCAAGGAAATCCTTCTTCATCTTCTCAAGCGCGAATGCGATTTTCCTCACTATGGTGAGTGCATCATGGCGCTTTGTCGTCGCTATATCATATATCGGTCTGATGCTGCATGGCTTGAAATACACATACCGCTCTCCGTCAATGGCGCAGAGTCCATCCCAGTACCATTCTTCCAGCTTGACTCCATCCGTGATGATTCCGTTCTTCTTCTCTCCCTGAAGAAGATGACGCGGGATTCCCATGTCATCTGAACCGATCCAGATGGCTGTCTTCTTCTCTCCGTCTCTTACGATGTCTATAATCTCTTCCATCAGTCCATGTAAAGAGCGGCATGTCCCGCTCCTGTCTCCTTTTCAGATACTCCTTCTAGATGCCACTTGCCGCTTCCGAGCCGGGATAGGGCAGTGATTGCGGGCAGTGCACATATTCCTATGTGTCCACGCTGCCACATGTCCATGGCATTCTCTCCGCTTTCCAGTATTCTCAGAGCCTTATCACGCTCAGGTGCGACTTTCTCCTCCGGTAGTTTACCAGTCATATTCGAAGATACTATGAAGATTGTGTTTCCGTCATCTAAAGAGCGGAGGAACTCCGTGAATTTCCTTACGTCTGCAGAGTTCTCAAGCCTTGTGAAGACAGGGCAGAGATGCGAAGACGGCGTGTTTGCAGCGACAAACGGATACAGCAGCTCGAGGCTGTATTCCTCTGCCTCGTATGGTGTTGCATCGTCCGGGGCAACTGAGTCTATCTTCACACGTCCTAGTACGGTCTCTTCTTCTCTTTCCCTGGATGCGAAGATGATCTTTCCTCTGTCCTTCTCAAGGGTTTCCCTGTGAAGCGGCAGTATTGCGACAATCCTTTTCCCGTTTCTTATCGATGAGAATGCTTTCCTGTAAAGATGCGCTACGTAGCAAAGGCGCATATGGGGGAGAATGAAGGCTTTGTGTTCATCTCCTTTTTCCTTCACCTCAGCCATTTCCCGTAATTCTTTCTCATCTTCGGGGTAGAATATTCCACTGTGGTAAATCATCCGAGAATCTCCTTAACTCTTTTCTCGTCAAGTACAGCACTTATATTGCGTTCCTGTGTCGGAATGACAAGTCCAGTCTTTCCATCCTTTGCTCTTCTGAGATACTTCACTTCAGTGTAGTAAAGGTCTGCCTTCCCGTTTTTCTTGGCTTTCGAGTAATGTATTGCAAGGGACGCGGCATCGAGAAGGACGGGAAGTGGTACGCTCTTTCCTTTCTTTGCTTTTATGATCACATAGCCTCCGGCATAATCCCTTGTGTGGAGCCATAGATCCGAGCCGCGCGTATAGTGACGGAGTATCTCATCGTTTTCCTTTGCGTTTCGCCCGATGATGAGATCAAAACCGCTGACTGTCACCCACACGCCGCTCTTCTTTTCCTCATCCTTCCTGCCATCTTTGGGTTTTTCAGTCTCCTTCCGGAGTTTTTCTGCAGATCCGGTTTCAAGAAGGCTTCTGTAACGCTCTTCAGTGCTCTCTATCTCTTCCCGTGTCCTCTCTGCATCTTCTGCCGCGATCTCGTGAGCTCTCTTATCCTTCCTGTATTTCTGGTAAAGCTTCTCGAGGTTCTCGTTCGGGGAGAGAGCGGGGTCAAGGGACACTGCGATCTTTCCTCCCTTTTCCCAGTCATCGAGCTCGATGCTCCTCATTCCCTTTGTCACTTGCCAGATGCTGGCGGAAAGAAGGTCTGCTATTCGCTTTGTCTCGAAAAAGCCCTCGGTCTCGCTGACTCTTCTCAGCTGCCTTGAGAGCTTGTCTCTGAGGGCAGCAATCTCTTTGTCTCGCTTTTCCCTGATCCTTTCCTCAATCTCAGCTTTTCTCTCCGCAGAGGACTCCACGGATGATGATCTGTCAATGAATTCATTGAATGAGGGAGTGTCGTAGGCGCGGAGTGTGAAATGCCTGTTGCCCTCATCCTTCCTTTCTTCTATAGAGAGAACGCTTCCTTTTTCCTCATTCCTTCCCGGACGGCGGTACAAGAGCTCGAGGATACGGTTCTCGCTGTCTGTTATTATTATGTTCGCTCCTGGACCGGAGAAGAGGCGTATATGCATGCGGATAGTGTTTTCAGAAGAGACAAGATCCATTGAGAAGGCTCTGTCAAAAGGATACTGCCTGATGTTCTCAGCTCTCCTTCCCACCACATGTGCGTTCATATACTGCGTGAAGCGCTGCATTCTCTGATCCTTCTTCCGTATATGATCTGTTCTGCAGACACGTGCATACGGCGTGGAGACCTCAATATACAAAAGCCATGCCTTCTCTGTGCGTGAGAACATGGAGAAGGTGAAGGAATTCACGCTGTGCTCGGTTATTTTCTGCACATAGCTTCCTTCAAGTGGCAGCTCGGATAGTATTTTCTCAAGTTCCTTCCAGTTAAGGCTCATGCTTTATTCCTCAGTCTTTCCATCTCAGATGCAAGATAGAAAGAACCTGTGATGAGTATATCAGAGGAGAGGGCGAGTGCGCTATCAAGAGCTTTGTCAGGATCGGGAACAAGACGGATGTCCTTTTCCGGAAATAGTTCCTCAGCTTTCCTTTTCAGCTTTTCCGGATCGCTTTTCCTGTAACTTGAAGGCTTGGTGATGATCACAGTGTCAAATGGCGTGAGAAGGGATCTGAGGATCCCATCCTCATCCTTTCCTGAGACAAGGCCGAGTACAAGGGTGGGCGAGGGGCGGGAGATAGCCGTGAACGCATCTCTTGAAGCTGCTGCGGATGAAGGTGTGTGTGCTGTGTCTATGACAATGAGCTTTCCATCCAGCCTTCTCTTCTCAAACCGTCCTGGCAGCGTTGTCTTCTCAAGCCTTTTCAACCCTTCGTCCGTAATAAATGAAAGGTGCACTGCCCCGAGTATTGCCAGAGCTGCATTCTCTGCCATCGCATGTGTTGGCATTGAAAGGGTTAAGGCAAAATGCCTCTCTCCGATTGTGAATGACGTATGCTCTCCATCGGATGATGTGATGGTGTGGAAATTCTGGACGCTGTCAGAGAGAGAAAAGACGGGAGCTTTCATCTTCGAAGCCCTTTCTCTGATGACTTTCTCCGCTTCCTTGCTGTGGCATGAGATGAATACAGGCGCATCTGTTCTGATTATCCCGGCCTTCTCTCTTGCGATTTTCCCGATCGTATCTCCAAGCACATCCTGATGCTCAAGCTCGATCTCCGTGATGAACACAGCATCGCTTGTTATTGTATTCGTCGCATCGATTCTGCCGCCAAGTCCTGTCTCTATTACTGCCGCATCGCATCCGGTCTGCTGGAAAAGCATGTAGCCATAAGCTGTATAAAGCTCGAATGTCGTGGGTTTCAGCGGTCCGAGTGTTTCAGGAAATGAAAACTTCTCCACCTTTTCCAAAAGCTCATTGCATACGGCTATGTAGGTATCATCTGAGAAGAATTCTCCTGAGAGTGTGAAGCGCTCCCGTACGGAAAATAGATGCGGGGAAGTGTAGAGACCGCACTTTACGCCGCATCCCGAGAGCAGGGCAGCAAGATAAGCCGCTGTCGAGCCTTTTCCCTTCGATCCCGCGATATGATATGTCCTGAATGAATCTTGCGGATTACCAAGAAAGGAGAGGAATGATCTCATCCTCTCCAGACGATGGCTGCGTGCGCTTTTGTCTCCGCCTTCAAGAGAGAAGGAATCGAAGACAGTCTCCAGTTCTTCTATGGTTTCTATCACGCTAGGAGTTTACTCCATTGCGCTGTCGCTTCACAATGGCTTAGAGTTTTCTGACGAAAAGGGCACGTATTGCATTGAGAACCGCTATGATCATCACGCCGACATCCGCAAAGATCGCAAGCCACATGTTCGCAATCCCCATAGCGCCGAGGATGAGACAGAGGATCTTGATCCCGATAGCAAAGACGATGTTCTCGTAAACGATTTTCAGGCATTTCCTGGATATGTTTATCGCTTTCGGTATCTTCATCGGATCATCATCCATAAGAACAACATCGGCAGCTTCGATAGCAGCATCAGAGCCCATCGCTCCCATCGCAATGCCAATATCTGCACGGCTGAGAACCGGTGCGTCGTTTATGCCGTCTCCCACGAATGCAAGCTTTGATTTCCCCTCGCTGCCAAGAAGCTCTTCAACCTTGCTGACTTTGTCAGAAGGGAGAAGATTGCTGTACACTGTGTCTATTTTGAGAGATGAGGCAACACGTTCTGCAACCTTCGCATCATCTCCTGTCAGCATCACGATGTTACGGATGCCTGAATTTCTGAGAGCCTTTACCGCTTCTGCTGCGTGTGGTTTCACGGTATCACTTATGACGATGTGTCCTGTATACTCCCCATCCAGAGCTACGTGGATTATCGTTCCGGTGCTGTGGCATGGAATGTATTCGATGCCGAGAGTTCTCATCAGCTTGTCATTGCCGCATGCGGTAACATGGCCGTCAACCTCTGCAATGATTCCGCTGCCGCTTATTTCCCTGATGTTCTTCACGCGGTCTCTCTCTATGGGCTTTCCGTATTCATCGATGAGGCTTCTCGCAATCGGATGCGATGAAGCACTTTCTGCAAGAGCCGCGTATTCGATGATCGCTGCATCCGGAATCCTGCCGTGGTGGATTCCATTGACCTCAAACACACCTTTTGTGAGTGTTCCAGTCTTGTCAAAGACCACGGTCTTTGTCTTTGAAAGCGTCTCAAGGTAATTCGAACCTTTTACAAGGATTCCGGCCTTGCTTGCGCCTCCGATTCCCGCAAAGAATGAAAGCGGTATGGATATCACAAGGGCGCAGGGGCAGGAGATGACAAGGAACGTAAGCGCGCGGTATATCCAGGTTTCCCATCCTGCAGGAGAACCCATCACAATGCTGATGAAAGGTGGCAACAGTGCCAGAAGCAATGCTCCTATGCATACTGCAGGCGTATAGACCCTTGCGAACTTCGATATGAAGTCCTCGGATTTGGACTTCCTTGAACTCGCGTTCTCCACAAGATCGAGAATCTTCGATACCGTTGACTCCCCGAACTCCTTCGTAGTCCTGATCTTGAGCACACCTGTCATGTTGATCGACCCCGAGATTATCTCATCGCCAGTTTCAATGTTTCTCGGCATGCTCTCACCTGTGAGGGCGCTGGTGTTTAACGATGATGAGCCTTCTGTGACAATGCCATCAATAGGTACTTTCTCTCCAGGCTGCACGACGATTATGCTTCCAATGCTGACATCGTCGGGATCTATCTTCTCAAGGCCTCCATCTCTTTCGATGTTTGCATAGTCAGGGCGTATATCCATCAGCTCAGTGATGTTCTTGCGGCTTTTTCCCACCGCATAGCTCTGGAAGAGCTCTCCGATCTGATAGAAAAGCATTACCGCAATTGCTTCGGTGTAATCACTGCTCTTCTCATACAAGGCAAGTGCGATGGCGCCGACTGTTGCAACTGCCATCAGAAAACATTCGTCAAAAACCTGTCCTCTGATAATCCCCCTGACTGCCTTCCTGAGTATGTCGTATCCGACAATGAGGTAGGGTACGAGATAGAGAATGAACCTCAGTATCCCGGAAGAGGGGATGAAATGAAGCAACGCCATAAGCACTGCTGCCAGTATTATCCTTAACAGCATTATCTTCTGTTTTCTGTTCATTGGATGAAAACCTCGCAGTCGCTCTCAACTCTCTTGCAGTTTTTTCTGACATTCTCCATTACGGCATTTCTGTCAGCATTGTCCTGGAACTCGACTATCATCCTCTGCATCATGAAATTGACTGTGCAGTCCTTGACTCCTTCGGTCTTCTTTGCCGCAGTTTCCATCTTATTTGCACATGCCGCGCAATCAACTTCGATGCCGTATGTTTTCTTCATACTCTCCTCCAAACAATTAAACGAATGCTTAATCGTTGATTTGATATTATCTCTCTACCTCTCACATGTCAACAAAAAAGAGTGGCGATTAGAAAAAGACAAAGAAGATTCATAACAATTGATTGTAATAAAAGGAAATAAAAAATCTCCCCAACATAAAGAAGGGGAGATTGGATAGCAATCTAGTTTGCTAATCAGACAGATGGAGTCTCTACAAGGCTAAAGTCAATATGAAGAGGCATCTCAATTCCAGGTACCACAAAATCTTCAATAGTAACGCTAACTGAGAGATTTTTTTCATCTGGTGTAATTTCTACATCAATTTTATTTTCGGCTGTTACTCCATTTGTCACAATTCCATCCATGGAAACCTTCCATGTTGTATTGGTTTCGTCAAGCTCTTTGACATTGTTGCTTATGATATTTGCATCTGCTGTTTCAATTTGAAGAAAGCCAGATACATCAATTGTGAAACCATTTTCATCAATTGAAAGATTCGTCGGCATTGAGGCACCCATTGCTGTGATTGAACCTGTGTAATCTCCATTTGCCCAATCAGGAGCAAACGGTTCTTTTGCTGTTGAATTTGGACTACATGCAACAAAGAGCATTGCAACCATGAGAATAATTGCAACAATACTAAGTTTTTTCATTTTCTTCTCCTTTTTCCCTGAAATAGAAAATCAAGGGCAGTATAACATATTTAATTAACAAATCAATGGTCATGTGTTAGTTATCTCGTAGCAATGAAAAGATCGTGAAGTGTGAATTGCTTTACATTATCATCCTTTATATTCCTGAATTCTTCTGAGAATCCAGCCTTTGAGAACATCCAGTAATGTCGCTTTCTGAAGAGATTCATAGCATCTCCGTATTCCTTCATCAAATTAAGTTCGTCGGTATCCATTGGTTTGTTCCGATACTTGCATGATGCGATTATCCCTTCATCTGGATTCTCCGCAGATATTGCAACGATATCGATTTCGGCTTCTTTGTGAGTTCTTGGATTTCCGCCCCACCATCTGCCTATATCCTTAATAAGGAAAGGTGTATCGGCATATTTCTCAATGTAGTCACGAGCCATACGCTCAAATATGAATCCCATGTATTCAGGAATGCGGTCCTTGATTATTTTCTCATAAAGTTCTTCACCTCTTCCGGATGAGATTACAGAGAAATACCTGTATACGAACCTGAACCAGAAAAGAAGGAAGAAGTCATCTAATCGGTAAAATGTTTTCCTTGTTTTTTCTCCTATCGGGGATTCTTTTCTGATGAATCCAAGATTCATGAGCACTTTGATATATGTACTGCACAGTCCTGTTTCTATTCCTATTTCTGAGGCAATTTCAGAAAGTCTTGTCCGACCAGAAGCTATTGTGGTCAGTATTGAATCGTATATGACTGATTCTTTAAGCTCTTCACGAAGAAGAAAAGACGGTTCTGCAAAGAGAAGTCCATTGGTGCTGAGAATCGACTTGACTACTGCTTCTTGCACTGTTTTCTGTCCCAGAAAGCATTCCATGTAATATGGGACACCCCCTGTTATCCCATATATCAGTGCTTTATCTTCATCTGAGAATTCTGGAAACCATTCCTCAGTTTCAAGATAGTCAAAAGGCAAGAGTTTTATCTGTCCTGTCCGTCTTCCGAATACAGGGCTTTTCTCTGACAGGACCTTATCTTCCATGAAGCTGACAGATGAGCCAGAGAGAATTACGAAAAGTCCTGCTTTTCTTGCCTCGTTGTCAAGAAAATGCTGTAAGACTGACAGAGCAGAGGGATTGAAGGCTGTAAGGTATGGCAGTTCATCGATACAGAGGACGATATGCTTGTTCTCTGCGAGATGGCTAATTGCAATCAATGCAGATCTGAGATCGGAAAAGGAAACGGAGATTTCATTTTCTATTCCGTACTGGTATTCGTTTATCACACGGGAAAGTTCTCTCAGATTCTCGTTTTCATTTCCCTTCACCGCACTGAATATGATTGCACTCTTATCTTTACAGAACTCATTGATTAAAGCAGTTTTCCCAACCCTTCGTCGTCCATAGATGACGATGCAGCCATATTCTTTTCTCTGATATTGCTCATTAAGGAAAGCGAGCTCATTTTTCCGTCCTATGAAAATCAATTATAGTATAATCAACAATACTATATTTAATTATAGCATTTGCGGGTTTGCATCGTATTGAAGTTGCGGCTATATTCAAACTAATGAAAAGTGAATCATATCCATCATTGCCACATGATCATGGACAGCCTTTTGAGAAGGATCCGGATCATTTCATGCCTCCCGCAGAGAATTTCAGGATGCTTGCAGATATATATAAGGAACTGGGGGATGAGAGCCGTTTGCGCATTTTCTGGCTTCTATGTCACTGCGAGGAGTGTGTAATAAACATTTCATCCATGGTGGATATGTCCAGCCCTGCGGTCTCTCATCATCTGAGACAGCTTAAAGCAGGTGGACTCATCGAAAGCCGGAGAAGCGGTAAGGAAGTCTATTACAAAGCTGCCGATACGGAGAAGACCAGGCTCCTGCACTCAATGATAGAGAATATGATGGAAATCGCATGCCCCTGGGGAAAATGTTAGCTTTCTGTTAATTAACAGAGAATTAACATTGCCGCGCTTATTACTTAATCCTCGTTCATTAATATGCACTCCAGAAAACCAATAAGGGCTTTGGCCCATAGGAGTCTGAAATGAAGAAGATTTTCACTATCATGCTTGTTGCAGCTCTTGCAATGACTGCAGTATTTGCATCTGGCGCATCGGAAGAGAGCGCAACAGTATCTACAGATGGATCTACATCAATGGAGCAGGTTATCCTTTCACTTGCTGAGCAGTATATGGCTGACAACCCGGGCGTGAATGTTACATATAACCCGACAGGAAGCGGTACAGGTATCACAGCAGCACTTGAAGGCAGATGTGATATCGGACTTTCTTCCCGTGCACTCAAGGACAGCGAGATTGAGAGCGGTCTTACACAGACAATCGTTGCTCTTGATGGAATTGCTGTCATCGTGAATGCAGACAATCCTGTCAGCGATCTCACAATCGATCAGATTGCAAAGCTCTATACTGGCGAGATCACTAACTGGAGTGAGGTAGGCGGTGCAGATGCTCCTGTTGTACCTGTTGGACGTGAAGCCGGATCCGGAACAAGAGATGGTTTTGAGTCAATCACAGGAACAGAGGATGCATGCAAGTACAGCCAGGAGCTCACATCAACAGGTGCTGTAATCACAGCAGTTTCCCAGAATCCTGGTGCAATCGGATATGCTTCTCTTGCAAGCAACCTCGAGTCTGTTAAGACACTCACAGTTGAAGGTGTCGCTCCATCAGAGGATACAGTAAAGAGCGGTGAGTATAAGATTCAGAGACCATTCGTGTTCGCAACACTCACAGCAACTCCGCTTTCTGACGCAGCTCAGGCATTCTTCGATTACTGCACAAGCGCAGACGCAGCTTCAATCATCGCAGGAGCTGGTGCAGTTCCTGTAGCAGAGTGAGAAGAGGATTCCAGGCATGAATCTAAGACAATTCATCGACCAGAAGGGGTATAAGGATAATCCCCGGAGGCTGATGGAGGATCTGATTCACCTTGTGTTCCTGGTCCTCGGACTTGTCGCGGTCGGCTCGGTACTGGTCATCACGGTCTATCTCGTGGTGTCAGGCCTGCCGGCCATCTTCAAGATTGGGCCCATTGAGTTCCTGTTTGGAACCCGCTGGGCCTCGACGGCTTCGGAACCGGCTTTCGGTATTCTTCCATTCATCCTTACATCAGTCTATGGCACCGCAGGTGCGATAATAATAGGTGTCCCCGTAGGATTCTTTGCTGCTGTTTTCCTTGCCAAGATGGCACCGAAGAAGGTCCGTGAGATAATGGAGCTCTGTATCGGAGTCCTGGCAGGTATTCCTTCGGTTGTCTATGGTCTTGTCGGTATGACAATCCTTGTTCCTGGCATAAGAATTCTCTTCGGCGTTCCCGATGGAGCCACGCTTTTTGCAGCTATCATCGTTCTTGCCGTAATGATACTGCCTTCTGTAATCAACGTGTCCCTTTCTGCAATCCAGGCAGTCCCGAGAGAATATGAAGAGGCATCCCTTGCACTTGGAGCAACAAGCACGGAAACATATTTCCGCGTCACGGTCCCTGCTGCCAAGAGCGGTATTTTCACGGCCATCGTTCTCGGTATCGGAAGAGCAATCGGAGAGGCAATGGCTATCATGATGGTTGCCGGAAATGTTGCGAATATGCCATCGCTTTTCAAGTCCGTAAGATTCCTTACAACTGCGGTTGCATCAGAAATGTCCTATTCATCCGGACTTCAGAGAGAGGCGCTTTTCTCGATTGCCTTGGTGCTCTTCCTGTTCATCATGATCATCAATGCAATTCTCAACGTGCTTAAAACAGGGGGAGAGAAGAAATGATAGAGAAAATTTCAGGAAAGAGGTTCGCATGGTGCGCTCTTATGAAGGGGCTCTGCATTATCTCTCTCATACTTGTTACAGCACTCACAGCATTCATGCTTCTCTACGTTCTTTTCAGAGGGGTGCCCCATATAACCGCAGAGCTTCTTTTCACAAGCCCGAGCATGCTCCGTCATACAATCGGTATCCTTCCGGATATCCTCAACACGATTTACATTGTCATCACGACTCTTCTCATTGTTCTTCCGATCGGAGTCGGTGCGGCAATCTATCTCAATGAGTATGCGACAAACAAGAAGGTTGTTGAGATCATTGAGTTTGCAGCAGAGACGCTTTCAGGCATTCCTTCCATCATCTATGGCCTGGTTGGCATGCTTGTCTTCGTCCAGTTCTGTTCTTTGGGAACATCGCTTCTTGCTGGATCGCTGACGCTTGTTGTCATGAACCTTCCTACCATCATGAGGACAACACAGGAGAGTCTGAAGACAGTTCCTGAAAGCTATAGAGAAGGGGCTTTTGCACTTGGTGCGGGAAAATGGAGAGTCATAAGGACAGTTGTCCTTCCGACATGTATCAATGGAATCATCACTGGCTGTATCCTTTCAATCGGAAGGATCCTCAGTGAGTCGGCTGCGCTCCTGTTCACGGCAGGATTTGCGCACAATGTAAATGGATTTATCAAGGGAATGGGAAGTGCAGGCGCGACGCTCACAGTGGCTTTGTATGTCTATGCAAGCGAGAGAGGTGAGTTCGATATCGCATTTGCAATTGCCGCAATCCTTATGGTGCTTACGGTTATCATCAACATTGCCACGACATACATGGGCAAGCTGATGGAGAGGAGAAACGGACAGTGACAATCATAGAGACAAAGGACCTGGATCTCTGGTATGGGAACATGCAGGCTCTCAAGAAGATAAATCTCAGTATGGAGGAGAAGAGCATTACGGCTCTCATCGGGCCTTCCGGGTGCGGAAAGTCCACATTCCTCCGTACTCTGAATAGGATGAACGACCTCGTTCCCGGTGTTCGTATTGAAGGCGAGGTGCTTTATAACGGAGAGAATATCTTCTCTCCCAAAGTGGATGTGAACGGGCTCAGATACGAGGTTGGAATGGTCTTCCAGAAACCAAACCCCTTTATGATGAGCATCTATGACAACATCGCATACGGACCAAGGACACATGGGATCAAGAGCAAGGTGAAGCTCGATGAGATTGTCGAGAAAGCTCTTGTCGATGCGGCTTTGTTCGATGAGGTGAAGGACAGGTTAAAAAAGAGTGCACTCGGCCTTTCCGGCGGACAGCAGCAGAGACTCTGCATCGCACGCGCTCTTGCCGTGCAGCCAAAGGTTCTTCTCATGGATGAGCCCACATCAGCCCTCGACCCGATATCCACAGCGAAGGTTGAGGAACTTGCGATGAGCCTCTGTGACAGATATACGATCATAATAGTCACTCACAATATGCAGCAGGCACTCAGAATCGCACACAAGACAGCTTTTTTCCTCCTTGGAGAAGTAATAGAATATGATGACACGGAGAAAATCTTCTCCAATCCATCGGATTCAAGGACGGAGGATTACGTAACAGGAAGGTTTGGTTGATATGAGAACGAGATTTGACAGCGAGCTTGAAACACTATATGTCAGCATGATAAAGATGGGATCCTTGACAGAGGATACCCTTACAGCGCTGCAGGAAGCTCTCTCCGGCAAGAGCCGTGAGAGGCTTAAGAGTATTGCGGATATTTCCCATGAAATCGATGAGAAGGACCGGGAGATTGAGGCGCTTTGCCTCCGTCTTCTTCTCAGGAGACAGCCTGTTGCAAAGGATCTGAGGACGATATCATCCGCGATGAAGATGATTTATGACATCGAGCGCATTGGAGACAATGCCGTTGATATCGCTGAAATCCTCCCGTTCATCTCCACAGATGACCTTACTGTTCGTGTCGGGCTGGACAGGATGATTGAGACTGTTATCGGCATGGTCACAGGAGCAATCGATGCCTTCGTCCATTCTGACGGCGCAAAGGCCTCTTCTGTCATTGTTGCAGATGACGATGCTGATAAGGCATTCGTCAGTGCAAAGCAGATGGTCACGGAGATGATCCGCGAGGGAGACAAGGATGCACAGGAGGCACCGGACCTTCTGATGATAGCAAAGTATCTAGAGAGGATGGGTGACCATGCAGCGTCTCTTGCACGCTGGGTTCTGAACTCCCTCGATGCTTCCGGTGACTGGATCAACAATCCGGTAAAGGTTGACTGAGATGATATATCTTGTGGAGGATGATCCTTCAATCAGAAAGCTTGTCAGCTATGCCCTGAAGGGTTCTGGCTATGATGTCAGGCCATTCGAGTCTGGAGAGGAGATGAGTGCGAATGAGGACAAGACCCTGCCAGAGCTTTATCTGCTTGACATCATGCTTCCTGGTAAATCAGGACTGGAGATCCTGTCGGAAATCCGCTCAGATCCAGCACGTCGTGATATACCGGTGATTATGCTGACAGCAAAGGGTACTGAGTATGACAAGGTCCTTGGCCTTGACAGCGGAGCTGATGACTACATCTCAAAACCCTTTGGGATGATGGAGCTTCTGTCACGGATAAAGGCAGTTCTCAGGAGATCGGAGCGGCAGAAACAGCGTGATGATATCTCCTGGGGTGGTATTTCGATATCACCGTCTTCCCATACTGTCCGTGTGTGCGGCAATAGGGCGGAGCTTACTCTCAAGGAGTTCAACCTCCTTCTCTATCTGATGGAGAATGAAGGGATTGTCCTCGACAGGGATAGCATCCTCAACACGGTATGGGGCTACTCCTTCGATGGTGAGAACAGGACAGTTGATGTTCACATAAGGCACCTGAGGGAGAAGCTGGGTGACGAAGGCCAGCGCATTGAAACAGTCAAAGGCGTCGGCTACAGATTCAGGGGACACGATGAATAAAAAGATTTTCCAGACAGTTTTTCTTTCAATCCTGCTTACCCTTGTGCTTACCCTTGCCGTCTCTATTTCTGTCTTTTACACGACATATGAGAACAGAATAGAGGAGGATCTCTCAGCGGAGCTTGGATTCCTTGCTTCTGCTGCAGAAAGCGGCATGGATATCTCCCTGGTCTCGGTGCCGGGACACAGGGTAACAATCATCGGAGCGGATGGAACCGTTCTTTTCGAGAGTGAGACAGATGCAGAGATGATGGAGAATCATCTTGAGCGTCCAGAGGTTCAGGCAGCGCTCCTTTATGGCTTCGGGGAGGATACAAGGGAAAGCCATACGCTTCTTGAGGCTATGCATTATGCGGCTGTAAAACTTTCAGACGGACGCATTCTCCGCCTCTCGGTTCCTGCAGATAACCTTATTTCGTTCATTATCGAGATGCTCCTGCCAATGGCGCTTATACTGATACTTCTCCTCGTCTTCTTTGCCTGGTTCTCGATGAGAGCGGCAAGAAGGATAACGGATCCGATCAATTCAATTGACCTCGAGAATCCGGAAAAAAGCGAGGAATATGAGGAACTTTCACCGCTCCTTTACCGTATTGCGAAGCAGCAGACGACGATAAAGGAACAGCTTGAGAGTGCAGAGCGCAGAAGTCATGAGTTCTCAATCATCACTGATAACATGGCTGAAGGCCTTGCCGTGATCGATCCTGAGATGCGCCTTCTTTCCGTGAACAGGGCAGCTTACAGACTCTTTGATTCTGAAGCGGTCCATCAGGGAGACTCTGTTCTTGCTATAAACAGATCTGATCTTTTCTCTTCCGTTGTAGCGGATTCCCTTTCCGGAAAGAGAGCAGAGACGATCATTGACAACAAGACAAAAACGCTGCAGATCATCGCATCTCCAGTGTTCGAGAACAATGCCGTCACTGGTGCTGTGATTATCATCATGGATATCACGGAGAAGTCCGAGAGGGAGCGGCTGAGAAGGGAGTTCACTGCGAATGTGAGCCATGAGCTGAAGACACCTCTGACATCCATTTCAGGTTTTGCAGAGCTGCTGAAAAACGGGGGAGTTCCCGAGGAGACTGTGAAGGATTTCGGCAAGGAGATCTACGACGAGAGCCAGCGCCTGATAGCCCTTGTGCATGACATCATCAGGCTTTCAAAACTTGATGAGGGCGATGGGGAAGAGACAATGCAGCGCATTTCCGTTGCAGAGATTGCTTCCTCCGTGGTCTCAAGGCTTTCAAAGAGGGCAGAAAGCTTCGGTGTCTCTCTCACCATCAGGAAAGATGATGATGGATATATAAGTGGTTCCGATGTCCTGCTTGATGAGCTTATCTCCAATCTTGTGGATAATGCAATCAAGTATAACAAAAGAGGCGGAAAGGCAGATGTTTCTGTAAGCCGGAGCGGAGAAGAGGTCATCCTCACCGTGAAGGATACGGGAATCGGAATTCCCGATGAGGACAAGGATAGGGTCTTCGAGCGCTTCTACAGAGTGGATAAGTCGCGCTCGAGGGCATCCGGAGGAACAGGGCTCGGGCTTTCGATAGTCCGCCACAGCGCCATGTCACTCCATGCATCGATTTCGATGAAATCAAAGCTTGGAGAGGGCACGGAGATTACAGTGCGTTTCCCCGCCCTCTGAAAGCTGCAAGTATATCAGCCGGGTGGTCTCTGAGCCTCCCGGTTTTCTTTTTGCAACTGCTTTTGAAATCCATATAGAATACGAAATTCCCCTTTATAGTGAATATTCACTATACATTTGCCACCCATATTGTTTGACTTGCGAACGCAGGCGGATACAATCTTAGCTGTTGATCAAAAAGAAATAAGGGGATTGCTATGAAATTCAAAGAAACGCAGCCTTGGAAATTCCTCGATGAATTCCGCGGAAAGGAATTTGAAGGCGAATGGCCTGATATTAAAACGATGTTCCATATCTCTTGTCTGAGATATCCGGATAACCTGTGTTTCCATGCCTTCTCTCCGAAAGAGGAGAAGTTCACATACAGAGAAGCTGAGAAGAAGATAAAGGAAGTCTCGTACTATCTTCTCTCTGAGGGTGTGAAGAAAGGAGACCGTATCGGAGTTTCGGGAAAGAACAGCCCTGAGTGGGCCATTGCCTATCTTGGAGTCATCTATGCCGGCGCTATTGTCGTTCCTCTTGATTACTCACTCAAGGATCAGGAGATGGAGCATCTCATCTCATTCGGTGGTGTCTCCAGGCTCTTCATCGACAAGGAAAGGATAGATAGGATCAATGCAGATACGCTCGTTGCCAAATACTCCCTGGAGCCTTCAGACAAAGACATTTTCGTACTGGATATGACAGGAGAGGAGAGGGAAGGTGAGAAAGCCGATGTCAAGGATACTGCGGCAATTCTTTTCACCTCTGGTACGACAGGAACTCCGAAGGGGGTAATGCTTTCGCACGAAAACCTTGTCTCGGACTGCTATCTTGCACAGGGCAACATGAACATCTATTCAACCGATGTCTTCTATGCGATTCTTCCGATTCATCATGCATATACGATGCTCGCGGTATTCTTCGAGTCCTTCTCTGTAGGTGCGGCTACTGTATTCGGCAAGAAGCTTGTCGTTTCCCAGATTCTCAAAGAACTCAAAGATGGCCATGTCACGATGTTCCTTGCCGTCCCGATGCTCTTCAACAAGATGATAGCAGCCTTGATGGCCGGGGTCAGAAAGAAAGGCATCGTCGTCTACGGTCTCATAAGAGGCATGATGGGCGTTTCCGGATTCATCAAGAAAGTCTTCGGGGTGAATATAGGAAAGAAGATGTTCGGATTTCTGCTGAGGAACCTTTCACTGGAGGAGAACAGGATCTGTATCTGCGGTGGCGGCCCGCTTCCTGCATCGACGTTCAAGATGTTCAATGAGCTTGGTATCGATTTCGTTCAGGGTTACGGCCTTACAGAGACATCTCCTATTACGCATCTCAATCCTACAGAGGCTTATATTGAGACCTCGGTCGGAAGGAGAATCCCCGGATGCGAGGTGAAGATCATAGATCCTGACAGCGATGGCAATGGCACGATTTGCATCAAGGGCTCCATGGTCATGCAGGGTTATTACAATAACAAGGAAGCCACGGATGAGGTTCTTTCTTCCGATGGCTGGCTTAATACGGGAGATGTCGGACACCAGGATGAGAACGGCTATCTTTACCTTACGGGAAGGAAGAAGAGCGTAATCGTTACAGAAGGTGGAAAGAATGTATTCCCGGAGGAGATCGAGGATCATTTCCAGCTCTTTGATGATATCGATCAGGTGTGTGTGATCGGCTATCTCCTGGACAAGGCGATGAAGAGCGAGGGAATCAGGGTTCTCATATATCCTTCAGAGAAGTATTCAAAGTCCGTGAACGGTGACAAGGCTGTCATCGAGAAGCATATGGCAGAGATTGTGGAAGAGGTGAATAAGGAGCTGCAGAGCTACAAGAAGATCACTAAAATCACTGTCGTTGACTCTCCGATGCCTATGACGAGCACGAAGAAAATCAAGCGCTTCGAAGTCAAGGCAATGTACGACGAAGACTAAACTTTGCTGGACGGCTTGCAAAAGAGCCGTTCAGGCTTTATCTTTCGTGTGTTATGGAACTCAAGAGTTATCAGAGAGCATTCCTGCGTTCGCAGGCACAGCAGCTCGATCCAGTTGTATATGTCGGAAAGGATGGGTTTACAGATGGCGTTGCAACAGCCCTCGATAATGCCCTTACATCCCATGAGCTTGTAAAGGTCAGATTCACAGCATCCAAGGATGAAGTGAGGGAGATTTCATCAGCTCTGGAAAAGGCCACTTCCTCGACTCTTGTGGCCATCACAGGATTCACGGCAGTCTTTTTCCGTCAGGATCCGGATTCTCCTGAACGCATCTACCGTATCTGACGGGAGTGATGAAGATCCTTTCTTCTGCTAGAATGTGTCTATGAAAGCAGCAGTGAAAGACATACTTGAAGAGCAGGAGAGGGTTCTCCGTTTTAAGAGCATCTCATTTTCCGCATTGCATGAAATCGGAGAGCACATCATCTCCCTTGCCCGTGAGCGTGGAGGAAGCGTGTATGTTCAGATACGCATCTCGGGGGATGTTGTCTATGCAACGGCGATGGATGGGACATCCAGGAATAATATCTCATGGGCCAGAAGAAAGGCAAATACGGCAGAGTATTCTGCAAGAAGCTCAATGCTTGATGGCTTGATAAACAGAGAAAAGGGACGGTCTTTGGAAGAGCGAGGGCTTTCTCTATTCGACTATACCGAAGAAGGTGGCTCATTTCCCATCCTGCTTGAAAGCGGTATTGCTGTGGGATCTGTCACTGTCTCTGGGATGAAAAGCGAGGAAGACCACCAGATTGCCGCAGATGCACTTGCATCTTATCTTGGCTTGTCCATTCCATCTATTCTTAGTTGATTTTACAAAAAGGCGGCAAAATATTTTGCTCATTGCCTGATTTTCTGCTAAATTTAAGCCTGAACAATTTATTCCGGGGTGACCCGGATAGAGGATTGAAGCATGTATACACCATTTTTGTTTAGCACTTCTGAGCAGGAACTTCACTATGTCCTCTTGCATAAGAAAGCGACTGAAGCCTTTCCGCTTCACTGGCATGATGAGATTGAGATATCCCTTGTGCTTAGTGGCGAACTGAATCTTTTCCTGAATGGCGAGTGTCTCTCTGTAAAAGCGGGGAATGCCGTGTTCATCAACTCCGGAGACTGTCATTACTATCTTCCGGAGGAAGCAGAGTTCACCTGTCTGCTCTTCTCTCCCGATCTCCTTTCCGGCACACCGGGTAGCAGCGCTCTGATAGAAAACGTGAAAGAACGCATCGGAAGGAACTCAAAGACGATGGATAACTGGAAGAATGAGGATAGGGCAAAGCTGAGAGATCTGTTCTCTTTCCTTGAATCCCTCGACAGCTCATCATTTTCCTATAGTCTTCTTGTCAGGTCTGCCATTTTCCGCATTGTAGCGATGATTGCCGATGACAGCATAAACCCTGCATCCTCGACGCCTTCATCTGTTGAGTTCAACAAGGTCAGAAACCGCATCAGCGATGTCTTCAGATATATTGAAGAGCATTATATGGAACCTCTGTCACTGCCAGAAGCTGCAGCAGCTTCCGGATATGTTCCGACATATTTCTCCAGAGTCTTCAAGACATGCACCGGTATGACATTCTATGATTACCTTACAGTATTTCGTATAAGGAAGGCTGAGATGCAGCTGACGGAGACAAATGACAGCATTGCAGCTGTCGCAGCCGCATCGGGATTCAGCAGCGTCAAGACTTTTGACAGAGTCTTCAAGGAACAGCTTGGAATCTCTCCGCTGAAATTCCGTAAGCAGTATGCAGCGGGTAAAACGTCGGGGCGGAAAAAGAAAATCAAGGACGGGAGGCTTTGAGGCCTCCTTTCCTTTTTCCACTCCTCCTTGTATCTTCTTGCTGAGGAGTTCATATGCTGGAACTTAGAAATATAAGCTGGAACACTCCCGATGGTCGAAGTGTTATACGCGGCGTATCGCTCACGATACCAGAGAGCGGCATGACCGTGATAACCGGACCAAACGGCGGTGGAAAGACTACGCTTGCAAAGATCATTGCAGGCATTGTCACACCTCTTGAGGGAAGGATCTTCTTTCAGGGGGAGGATATAACGGATCTTGATGTCACAGAGCGTGCAAGGCGTGGAATAAGCTACGCTTTCCAGCAGCCTGTGAGATTCAAGGGAATAACGGTCCGTTCGCTTCTTGAGATAGCGAATGGCAGCAAGCTTGATGAGAAGGATCTCTGCGCATTGCTTTCAAAGGTCGGGCTCTGTGCCAGGGACTATGAGGACAGGGAAGTCAATGCATCGCTTTCCGGAGGAGAGATCAAAAGAATTGAGATTGCCTCAGTCCTGGCAAGAAAGGCAAAGCTTACTGTCTTTGATGAGCCTGAGGCCGGTATCGATCTCTGGTCATTTGACGGTCTTATCGATGCATTCCAGGAAATAAAGAAAGATCCTGACAGGGCTGAGATAATCATCTCGCATCAGGAGAGGATTCTTTCTGTTGCGGACAGGATTGTCGTGATAGAAGACGGGGCTGTCCGGATGGAGGGAGACCGTGATGAGATTCTTCCTTCGATCATCTCTTCATCTCATTGTCCTATCTGCCCGAAGTCTTCTGTAAAGGGGGTGAGCCATGCAGAGCACAACTGAGGAGATTCTGAAGATAGTCTCGGACTGGAAGGGTTCATTCTGCGGCGCCTATTCCATCAGAGAGGATGGAAAGGGTATTGCGAGAATGAGCACTGAGCATGTGCACATTGAACCCAAGAAGGATAAGCCAGGTCTGGATATAACGGTTGATGACGGGACGAGAGGAGAGAGCCTTGCAATCCCTGCATGTGTGACGCATGGCAATGTAGATGATCTTGTCTACAATGATTTCTATATCGGCTCGGATTGTGATGTGACCATCATTGCAGGCTGCGGTGTCCATACAGACAACGGAGAGCCTGCAAGGCATAATGGCATACACCGTTTCTTCATTAAGGACAGATCAAGGGTTAAGTACATAGAGAAACATGTCGGGCTTGGAAAGGGAATGGGCAGGAAATCCATAGATCCTGTTACAGACATAACCCTGGGAGAGGACAGCACGATGGAGATGGATACATCGCAGATCGGTGGTGTAACCGACTCCAGAAGAGTGACAAGAGGTGTCGTCGGCAAGGGAAGCAGCCTTATAATCCACGAACGCCTTCTTACGGAGAAGAGTCAGAGTGCAACAACAGAGTTCTCCGTTGACATGAATGGAGCAGACAGCTCTGTTGATCTGATATCACGATCGGTTGCTAAGGATGAGTCCCATCAGTCGTACCACTCGGTTATAAAAGGGAATGCAAGATGCACGGGCCACAGCGAGTGCGATGCGATAATCACAGGGCATGGAACTGTAAGCGCCACGCCGCAGCTCGATGCGAACGACATCGATGCCTCCCTTATACATGAGGCTGCGATAGGAAAGATTGCAGGTGAGCAGCTTCTGAAGCTCCGTACCTTCGGTCTTGCAGAAGAGGAAGCTGAAAAGGAAATCATAAAAGGATTCCTCCGATGATCCATGGCCGGGAGATATTTCTCCCGGTCTTCACTATTCATGAACAGTTAACACTCTGAAAATCCATATTTCACCAAGAAATGTTCTAATACTGCCGTGAGATTGATAAGCCACATAAAACTTGGACTTCACGTCATGAGAAAGCATCCCATGGGGTTCTTCGGGTCTTTGTCATTCCTTTTCGGCAGCATTCAGCCAGATATCTGTTTTCTCTCTTATTTCTGTGATGTCGAGCCGGGAGACGAGAGAAGAGGTCACAGTTACAGTACAGCAATCAGACGCATACAAGAGCTTGAGTCTAAGCTTTCAAAAGACAGTATTACAGCTCTATACGTCCTTGGTAAAATTGTACACTATGCAGCAGACAGCTTCACATATCCTCATAACACTTCCTTGTTTCATGGAACACTGAAAGAACATATGAGGTATGAACGGATCCTGGATGAGACGCTAAGCGATGCGCTTGAAAGCGAAAGGTATTCAGGTGGCAATCAGACATTTTCCGAAGTCTCATCATTTGTCACAGAATGGCATAGTTTTTATGAGAAGCATGAACCCTCTGCAGAATGTGATGTATCCTACATAGTTTCAATAGTATTCATGATTGTAGCTTCATTTGGTTATGTATCTGAACCAGCAATAAAACGTACAGTTGCTGTAAGATAAAATATAGTTCATCTAATAAACAAGTATTAAAACAAATTTGTTTTATATCATAACAATATAATATAAACGTATTTCAATCATCCTTTATCTGATTCTGCGATTTTCTTTCTCAAAAAAAGTTATTCAGGCTTGATAAATTTCTACCGGGGGGGGGGTAGCCTATAGGCATAGAAAATCTATGGAGGAGATGAGAATACGATGAAAAAGAAATCTATTCTTCTGACATGCATCGTCGCGGTTATGGCTCTTGCCATGTTCGTAGGATGCGATAATGCGCCTGTTCTTCCCAGCTTCGTAGTTGGCGGAAATGCAGAATCAGGCGATTTCCTTGCTGGTCAGACTTTTGATCCTGGCAGATTCTCTGTCAGAGTTGACTATGACAATGGAAAGAAGGTTGAGAATGATGCAACTGCAAAGGTTGTATTCAATGATGAAAACAAAAATGGCAAGGTTGATTTCGGAGAGACAGCAACTGTTACTTATGGAATCAGCTATGAGGGAGATCCTGTTCGTGAGAAGGTGACACTTAATGTTTATTCCATTAAGAATCTTGCAGTTACAGCTCCTGAAGTGAATGAGGACGCTGCAGCAAAGCTTCGCCCAGAGGATATTACAGTTGTTGCAACATATCTTGATTCTGCAAATGCAGAGAAGACAATGACTCTTACTTCCTCAGAGTACTCAATCGATACAGCTGTAAATTATGTTGGTAATGCACCTTCATCTGCAGAGCCTCAGGTTCAGGCCTATTACAATGTAATTCCTTCTGTCGGTATTGGAGTAGATGGAGCAAAGGTCTACGGCAAGCTTTATTTTACAGCTGAGTTCGAACCATCAAAGGTATATACAGCAGATGATATACTTGCAATCGGAGATATTTCTGCAAAGTCTAGTCTCAAGCTTTATGCTTTTGATTATGATTATGTTCCAAGGCCGTCATTCGATGATGTGAATATCTATGTTAAGTATAAAGATGTTCAGTATCCTCATGATGCAGGAAATGACAACTGGGTAGAGTGGGATATTCTTACAGAGAATATTGAAGGCCTTGATCTTATGTATGTTGATGAAAAAGGCCTTCCTCTTTCAGCAGAAGATCTTACAGGTGTAAGTACTCTTAAGATGAGAGCTGTTCTTGGTGATCTCCGTGCTGAGTCTTCCACAGAAGTAACACTCAAGACAATTGAGGTTAATATTGAAGCAGCAGACAGCTTCAAGGCATCTGCTCTGTATACAGATACTGCTCTTCCTGCAATCAATGCTACGGATTTCGTTGTCACATATACAGATAATGTCGATAGCATAAAGGATTATGTTCCTGCAGAGGATCTTGTCCTCGTATATGGATATTATGAAACAGTAGATAAAATTGTTGAAGTTCAGCCGGGTACAGTTGTAAAGGCTCCAAATATGACAATTTCTGTGTTTGCTAAGTACCATGGAGTAATCAGTGAGACAGGCGTTGTTGTTGGAACAACTAAAAATCGTCCAACCCCTGATCCGGCTATCACAGGTATTGAGGCAACTCTTGTACAGGGTGCAGCACTTCCTGCAAAGATGCTTTCATACAATGAAACAGGACTTACCAAAGCTCTTGGTATTGTTGCTGGTGGAAGCGTGAAGGTTACACCTGTTTATGATATTGAAGATGAGGATAATCTGACAACTGTTGCGCCAACTCGTGTAAGACTCTCAACATCGGCTGAGAAGTTCGTACAGCCTGTTGCAACAAGCTTCACTGGTGAGGATCCTCTCTACATCCTTGTTGAGTATGATGTTGAAGGAGAGGATGAAAAGACTACAACATTTGTTGATGCTATCGACATTGCTGATTCTCTCACAGCATCTTATGCTACTGAGCTTGAAGTTTCCTATGGCTACAGCATGGTTACAGAAGCTACAAAAGATAGCGATGTCGCAAGCCAGGTACCAATGATCGATGCTACAATTGTTGATTTCCAGGTTGAAGCAGTTAACGATGATGGTGTTGTTGCAATTCTTGATGACTATAGATTCCTTGATGAAGAGAACAATTTCATAGAATTTGATCCTTCGGAGTATGAAGTCACAGAAAAGGCATCTGATCCATATAAGGTAACTGCACTTCTTGAGACAGAGACTGGAAGAGACTATGTGACATCTGCTGCTTTCACATTCAAAGCTGGAGAAAGCTGGATTGATTTCGATAGCATTGTGGACAATCTTGAGTTCACACTGGCAGCTGGCTATGACAATAGGGTCGGACAGAAGATTTCTGCTAAGGCGGATGATTATGAAATCGTTGCAGAAAGCTATGCAGACGCTGTTCATGGTACATTTGCTGAGGATTCTGCACCTATCACAATCACAAAAGTTGAGATTGTTGATGACGGAGCTCAGTCACCAGCTGGTAAGCTGATTGAAGCTACAGGTAACTCTGTAATATTCACTGTCACATATGAAGGAAAGGATGGTGAGATATCTGATTCTGTTGAGATTGAGGATGTATGGACATTTGATGGTGTATCTTACATTGATCTTGATGGTGATAATTTCACATTCCAGTATCTCAATGAAGAGAGCGGTGAGTATGAGGAAATTTCTAGCTTTGATAATGGTACAGCATACAAGGTAGAAAATCTCAAGCTTGCTGGATATACAGCTTATGGCGATGTAACTGTTCCTGGCTTCACTGTATATGATACCTCTTATGGAAAGAAGTCTGAAGTTTCTGCTGAATTCACAGCTCAGAACGGACACGTCTATACCATTGAGGTAGAAGGATATACAGCAGCTGTAGAGACTTCATCTCTTGAAGAAGCTCCAGAAGGAGCAATGGGTAAGTATGTTGCAGTAGAGAATACAGCAACAGATCCGATTGAGTTCTGATTCAGAGTGTCTTCGGAATACTATTAAAAATAGTTTCTAAGCAAAGCAAAACCTGTTCCTGACCTTTCAGTCAGGGACAGGACTTCCAGGAGGACGAAATGGAAACAAATGAAACGTCCCTCCGAGGTAGCAGAACAAGGATTCCAAATGCAAAGCGACAGGAATGCCTGAAGCTCTTTGAACAGGGATACGGATATAAAAAGACTGCTCAGCTTACGGAACTGAATATGTATACAGTACGTGAGTATAAGCGGAGGTTTGCTTCAGGTGATAACACCTGGGCAGACCGGGGCGGAGGGAAAGCCTTCGCTCAATGAAACAGGTAAGAAGAGTGTTCAACCTCTTCCAAAGTTTATCTAATGGGCTCATCCATCTCCGGGTGAGCCCTTTTTAAAGCAGTTTCTCAAGTGCATCTATATTCAGAAGCCAGAGTGCATATAAAGGAAGCGAAAGAATTCCATCTTCGAATCCAAAGTTCCTTGTTGATACACGTATGCTCAGTTTAGGCTTAAACATGGTTCTGTATATAGATAGACTCCTTGATTTGACATGGCTGCTTGCTTTAACCTCGACAGGGATGATATAAGCTCCGCATTGGATGATGAAATCTATTTCGGCCTGTCCTGAAGACTCCCAATAGAAGAGTGGGATATTATTTGCCTCAAGAGATGAAGCTACATAGTTTTCTGTAAGTCCTCCCATGAATCTTTCGCCCATCTGATTAAGGATGCTTTCCTTTGGCATTCCTGCCATATTAACAAGCAGGCCAGGATCAGACAGATACAGTTTGAAAGCAGATAAATCTTCATATGCTTTTATCGGAATTTCAGGTGTCGTTATTCTCTTACATCTCAGCGTGAGTCCTGCAGCTGATAACCATTCAAGGGATTTCCCGAAAATGGCAGATGTTGCACCTTTCCGTATAAGATTGTACTGGAATTTCTTATTCTCTTTTGCCAGCTGCATTGGTATTGTGTCAAAAGCCCTCTGAGCAAGGATTTTGTTTGAATCGTCGGCGTATTTCGCGATATCAGACCTGTAATCAGAAAGGATTTCGGATTGTATATCTCCAGCTTGGGTGTAGCTTCCGGTATTGATGTACGTCATGACAGCTTCCGGCATTCCCCCGATAATCAGATAATCTCTATATAAAGAGAGCAACTCTTCATGGGTTGTTGCTGGTAAGGCCATCTGCTTCTGGAAAGCTTCTCTGCATTTATTCATTAGCTGTTCTTTACCTGATGCAAGAAGAAATTCTCCAAAATCCATCGGAAATAACCTCACAGTTTTTACTTTTCCTACTGGAAATGAGAAATCATCACGTTTTAATGCAACCCCAAGAAGACTGCCAGCACCTATCACATAGTAGTCTTTTTTGCTTTCATAGAAATACTTGAGAGATGTTATTGCTCTCGGACATGCTTGTATCTCATCAAGGATTAGCAAAGTTTTGCCTTCTATAAATGGCTTGTCTGTAAAAAGCTCAAGTTCTGAAATTATATTTTCAGGTACCAGATTCTCTTCGAAGATTGCCTTTGCTCTTGGTGTTTTTTCGAAATCAACAGCAATAATAGATGAGAAATACCTTTCTCCGAATTCTTTCATTATATATGTCTTTCCGGTTTGTCTTGCTCCCGTTAGAAGAAGAGGTTTTCGTTTTTCTTCACTTTTCCATTTCAGAAGGATTTCTTCGATTTTCCTGTACATATCCGAATTTTAATATGAAATGACTTTTAAGTCCATAAAAATCACTTCATAAATGATTTTTCCCAAGTTAAAAGTCATTTCTGAGATTATATTGTGTAAATATTTTTGTGGTTCGCAGTCTGTTTCCGGCCTGTGCTCTTTGCCTTTTTCTTTCTCTTCTGTAGAATCTCTCTGGATGGAGTTTTTATGAGAAAGTCTATTATTACCGTAGTTGGCAAGGATCAGGTGGGTATCATTGCCAGAGTCTGCACATATCTTGCAGAAAACAATGTGAACATTCTTGATATCAGCCAGACGATTGTCGATGGTTTTTTCAACATGATGATGATCTGTGATGCGAATAATGCCAAGAAGGAGTTTTTAACGCTTTCTGATGAATTGGAAGCTCTTGGAAAAGGAATGGGGTGTATTATCAAGCTTCAGAGAGAAGAGATTTTTGACAGCATGCAGAGGATCTGAAGATGATCAACATCAGTGAAGTAATAGAAACCAATACCATGATAGAGAAAGAGAACCTTGATGTGAGGACCATCACACTGGGGATTTCTCTTCTTGACTGCATTTCCTCTGATCTCGATACCCTTTGTGACAATATCTACAGGAAGATAACGAGAGAGGCTGAAAATCTCGTGAGGACTGGAAATGAGATTGAGAGGGAGTTTGCGATTCCTGTTGTCAACAAACGTATCTCCGTTACTCCTATCGGGATTATCGGGGCAGCTGCTTGCAAGACCCCAGAGGATTTTGTCTGCATTGCAAAGGCCTTGGATAAGGCTGCGGAGAAGGTAGGGGTTAATTTCCTCGGAGGCTACTCTGCACTATGCGCAAAGGGCATGACAAATGCAGAGAGACTGCTTATTGAATCCATTCCTGAAGCGCTTTCAGTGACAGAGCGCATCTGCTCGTCTGTCGCACTTGGATCGACTAAGACAGGAATAAACATGGATGCTGTTGCTCTGATGGGCAGGATAATAAAGGCAACGGCGGAGAAGACAGCTGACAAGGATTCAATTGGATGCGCAAAGCTTGTTGTTTTCTGCAATGCTCCTGATGACAATCCGTTCATGGCCGGAGCTTTCCATGGTGTCACAGAAACAGATGCTGTCATAAATGTCGGTGTAAGTGGTCCTGGCGTTATAAAGCATGCCCTTGAAAGTGTGAAAGGCAAGGATTTTGAGATTCTTGCGGAAACTGTGAAAAAGACAGCTTTCAAGATCACAAGACTTGGTCAGCTCGTTGCGAAAGAGGCTTCAAAACGGCTTGGAATACCTTTTGGTATCGTTGATCTCTCTCTCGCTCCGACTCCGGCCATCGGCGACAGTATCTCTGATATCCTTGAACTTATGGGGCTTGAAAGAACAGGTGCCCCGGGAACAACTGCAGCTCTGGCTCTTCTCAATGATCAGGTAAAAAAGGGAGGTCTCATGGCATCAAGCTATGTCGGAGGTCTCAGCGGTTCATTCATACCGGTAAGTGAGGACCAGGGAATGATAAATGCCGTAAATGCAGGCGCCCTCACCATCGAGAAGCTGGAGGCGATGACATGTATCTGTTCTGTAGGGCTGGATATGATCGCGATCCCTGGTGATACGAAAGCTTCAACCATCTCTGGAATCATTGCAGATGAGATGGCTATCGGCATGGTAAATCAGAAGACAACAGCAGTCCGTCTCATTCCTGTCATAGGAAAGGGAGTAGGGGATACCGCAACATTTGGCGGTCTTTTAGGATATGCCCCTATAATGAAGGTGAATGAATACTCCTGTGATGATTTCATTTCACGCGGAGGAAGAATCCCTGCACCTGTCCACAGCTTCAAGAACTGAAAACCAAGAGGAGAAAGATTTCATATGAAGTCTTTCTCCTGATGATTCTTTCTATATCATTGACGCCGGATTTGTCTTTAATTGGAAAAAGCACAGAGTCATTATCTTATGTGATTTCGATTCCACTGGTGCTGTTTTCTGTGGATATAATACCATTGTCTGTACAAAAATATATGGCTTAAATTTATATGTATTTTTCTAGGGATAAATTCTGATAATTTCTATTTGACAAGTGGGTTTTTGTGATTTAACCTGAACATGCTTAAACGTATAAGCAGGGGTGAAGATGGTTACGATAAGGGAAATCGCAAAACAGGCTGGAGTATCCATAGCAACTGTTTCCTATGTGATAAACGGTGTGGGAAGAGTTTCGGATGATACAAGACGCCGTGTCAATGCGATTATCGAAGAAACCGGATTCAAACCCAATAAGATGGCCATCGGACTGAAAACGAACTCTGCAAATACAATCGGACTCATTGCGGAGGATATAAGCTCTGATTTCATTCCCGCTATCATCTGCGGAATAACTGAATTTGCCGAGAAGCATGATCTGAATGTCCTTCTGTATGATCTTCATTTCATGGACAAGCTCTATAACAGATATGAGAATCTGGTTTCATTCAAAAACAAGGTGAATGAAAGCATCGGCTATCTTCTTGATTTCCATGTCAACGGAATCATATATCTTGCAATGAATGACCGTGATGTCTCAGGTATCATCGAGCCAATAGACAGACCCCTTGTGTATGCATACTGCTATTCTTCCGAGAAGGATAGCTATTCAGTGAGCTACGACAATGAGGATGCATCGGCATGGGTGATGGATTATCTTCATTCAAAAGGGCACAGGAATATCCTCATCATCGCAGGCCCTGAGAACTCAAACCCGTCCATAAGGAGAATGGAAGCAGTCTCTGCATTCATTGCAGAGCATGATGATACCCATGTCCATACAAGATATGGGAACTGGGAATTCGACGATGGCAAGAGGCTTGCGCTGGAGATGATCGATGAATATCCGGATTCTACAGCACTTGTCGCAATGAATGACCTGATGGCAGCCGGGGCTATTGAAGGACTGCATGAGAGGGGGAAGAAGCTTCCGGATGAAATGTCTGTAATCGGGTTCGATGACCGGCCAATAGCCTCATACATCTCCCCGCGCCTTACTACGGTTGCACTTCCGCTGAAGGAGATAGGACAGAACGCAGTTTCCATGCTTCTGGATCTATGCAAGGGAAAAGAGACACAGGAGAGTGTAAGACTCAAATGCACTCCCATCGAGAGAAATTCTGTGAGGGAAATATGATGTATTTTTCCATAGCAATGCTTAAACGTTTAATTAAAGGAGATTCAGAGTGGCAAAGCTGAGAAGCATAGCTCAGAAGGACTGCAAGGTCAGAAGTCCTTTCTGGGATCATTACATACAGCTTATCGGGAAAAAGGTCCTTCCATACCAGTGGAAACTCCTCAATGATGAGATTCCTGATGCAGAGCCGAGTGGGTGCATAAGGAACTTCCGTATTGCTGCAGGACTGGAAGAGGGGGATTTCTATGGCGCTGTTTTCCAGGACTCGGATCTTGCAAAGTGGCTTGATGCGGTAGGTCATTACCTTGCGATGCATGATGATGCGAAGCTTGAGGCCCTTGCTGATTCTGCAATAGAGCTTGTTGAGAAGGCTCAGGAAGATGATGGATATCTTGATACGTACTTCATCATCGCAAGAAAGGATCAGCGATGGAAGAACCTCAGGGATTGCCATGAGCTGTACTGTGCAGGGCATTTCATCGAGGCAGGTGTCTCTTATTACACTGCCACAGGGAAAAGAAGGCTTCTTGATGTTGTGATAAGGCTTGCAAACCTGATCTGCTCTGTTTTCGGTAAAGGAGAGGGACAGATTCCAGGTTATCCGGGACATGAGGAGATTGAGTACGCGCTTCTCAGGCTTGGAGAGGTGACTGGAAACAGGAAGTATATTGATGAGGCCCGGTATTTCATAATGGAACGTGGTGTTTCCGACTATTTCGGAAAAGAGGCACAGGATCCTGGATACATAGAGAGGTTCTCGGAGATAGGCCGTCTTCCGCGTACATATTCGCAGTCCCATGAACCTGTGCTTGAACAGGATGAGGCTGTGGGACATGCTGTGCGTGCGATGTATCTCTATACTGCAATGGCTCATTACGCCAGAGAGGAGAATGACAGCGCTCTGATGGAAGCTTCCAACCGGTTATGGAATGATACGGTCTATCGTAAGATGTATGTTACCGGTGGAATTGGCAGTACGGCTGTAGGCGAGAGCTTTTCTTCCGCATATGATCTTCCGAACGACTCTGCTTATTGTGAGACGTGCGCATCCATAGGTCTCATGAGATTCTCGGAGGAAATGTTCCTGTCCTCTCCGCATTCCATGTATGGCGACGTGATAGAGCGTGCTTTATATAACACTGTCCTTGCCGGCATTGCATTTGACGGTGAGCATTTCTTCTATGTCAATCCGCTTGAGTCTGTGCCTGAAAAGGTCAAGGGCAACCCTATATTCTCTCACGTCCGTACCCAGCGTCCGCGCTGGTTCGGTGTTGCATGCTGTCCTCCTAACATCGCAAGGACTCTCCCGGACATCACTACGTATGCATATGCAAAAGATGGGAAATCATTCTATGTGCAGCTTTATGTAGCAGGCAGTGTCCGCGTGTCCGACACACTCTCTCTTCAGCTTGATACGGATTATCCAGCGACAGGGAATATAAAGATACGCCTTGAGGGAAATGAGCCAGGTTTTGTTCTCCATGTGAGGATTCCTTCTTGGTGTGAGACACGGAGTGTGACGCTGAATGGCAAGACACTGGAGCCTGGGATGGAAAGGGGCTATCTGGTATTCAGTGATCTCCATGATGGAGATGTCCTCAACATAAACTCCGAAATGGATCCTTTCTTCGTCTATCCGAATCCGGGCATCACTTCAGATGCAGGCATGGTTGCTGTACAGAAGGGGCCATTTGTCTACTGTGCAGAGGAGGCAGATAACGGCCGTACGCTCTCATCCCTTTCTGTCTCTCCATCATCTCGTTTCTCTTCCACGCACATAGATGGGATTCCGGAAATGTATCCATGCCTTTCCGTAGAAGGCGAAAAAGAGGTCTGGAAGGGACCTGATCTTTATTCAAGAGAGCCAGGGAAAGAAGAAAATTTGGAATTGAAGCTTGTGCCATACTGCGCCTGGAACAACAGGGGAGAAGGTGAGATGCGCGTATGGCTGAGGCGAAACAGATAAAACCAGCATTTGCTGGAAAAGGAGGCATATATGAGAAAAAGAATCATTGCTGTATTTGCGTTGATACTCATGGTTTCCATGGTGTTTGCTACAGGTTCTGGAGAAAGCACGGACGCAGGGACAAAGCTTGTCATTGCCGGAGAAGCAGGTTCTCCGCAGTTCATGTACTTCAAGAGTATCGGACCTGAGTATACAGCCCAGACAGGTGTTGAAGTGGAATTCATTGAGCTTCCTCATGACAACATGCATGAGAGGTTTGTTCAGGAATCAATCTCAAGAAGCGGAGCCATCGACATCTACAATGCAGATCAGCCGTGGATTTCAGAGTTCGCTTCCAGAGGATGGATTGAACCGCTGGATGATCTGATCAGTGATGAGGACAGAGCGGATTTCCTCTCTTCCGCACTCGATGCGTCATCATATCAGGGGAAACTTTATGCAATTCCATACTTCATCCATACTCCGATAGTTTTCTACAGGACCGATCTCTTTGAAGAGGCAGGCTTTAGCGTTCCTACAACATGGGAGGAGTACAGGGAAGCTGCCAAGAAGCTTACAGATCCAGAGACTGGAGTATATGGAACGATCATTGAGGCAAAGCAGGCAACAGAACCGGTTACGCATCTTGTTGACTGGTATTTCCAGAACGGTGCCGAGTTCGTTGATGGGGAAGGCAATGTGGTTGTCGATTCTCCTGAAGCCAAGGAGGTTTTTGAGTTCCTGCTGGAAATGATGTATGAAGACCAGAGCGTAATGCCGGGCTCAGTAGGATATGACAACGCAGATGCTCACAATCTCTTCATGCAGGGTAAGGTTGCCATGATCAAGAACTGGCCTTACATGTATGCAATGGCCAGAGATCCGGAGCAGTCGCTCGTCTCCGATGATTTCGCAATCGCACGCCAGCCTGCAGGAAAGTATGACTCAACTGCTGTATGGACCTGGGGATTTGCAATCTCCTCGAGCTCAAGGAACAAGGAAGCTGCATGGGATTTCATCCAGTGGGCTACAAGTGCTGAGAATCTTGCACAGATGGGCATTCAGAACCTGATGCCGGTTCCACGCCATAGCTCATTTGATATCGTGAAGGCTTCCGAGGATATCTCCGAGAAGGACAAGGAGGCAATCCTTCTCATGTCGGAAGCGCTGGATGTTGGACGCAATGCGACAGAATCTCCAGTATTCCCTTCAATACAGTCAGAGATGGGTACAGTCCTTTCAAGAATCATGTCAAAGCAGGTTTCCGTTGAAGAGGGGCTGAGCGAAGCCAGAGAAGCGCTTGAGAGAATTGTCGAATAACTTTTCCCACCCGGGAAACCGGGTGGAATCATAGGAGGGATAGAAATGCGGCCATTGAATCAGATTGAAAGAAGCCAGAGATCAGCTTTCTGGAAGCTCACAGGACCATCGCTATTTGTTTTCGTTTTCATTTTCCTGATTCCTTTTGCATATTCACTGATCATAAGCTTTTCAGATGGGGAGAGTGTCCTTTCCGGTGTTCCTGAGTTCAATGGAATAAGGAACTATGCAGAAGTATTCACCTCTGCGGATTTCTATTCGTCATTTCTGCATACCGCTCTTTTCGTGATAGCCACAATCTCTATCGAACTTGTAGTTGCGATGCTCACAGCAGTGCTCCTGAATGAGGAATTGCCGGGTTCGAAAGTCTTCAGGCTCATATATTCTATCCCTCTTATGATTGCTCCTGTAGTGGCAGGACTGATGTGGAGATGGATGTTCGCAGATCAGTATGGTGTCATAAACAGTCTGCTGGGCCTCATCGGTATTGACGGTCCGTTATGGTTCACATCCGCTGGTGCCGCATTCTCTGCAATCCTGATTTCAAACATATGGCTTGCAACACCATTTGTCGTCCTTGTTCTTCTGTCGGGAATGGCAAACCTTTCACCGGAGCTCAATGAGGCTTCCGAGATCGATGGGGCCAGCAAGTGGCAGACATTCTGGAAGGTCGTGCTTCCACAGCTCAAGCCGACAATCCTCATCATCCTCGTCATAAGGATCACCGATGCCGCGAGGGTATATGACCTTGTATACATCCTGACAGGAGGAGGTCCCGGAGGCTCCACAGAGGTTGTGAGCACCTATATCTATAAACAGATTTTCGTGTTCCTGCGCTTTGGTGAAGGTGCTGCGGCATCCCTTGTTATTACAATCGTGATTCTTGCTGTGAGCATTATCCTGAACAAATGTCTTTCTTCAGAGGAGGTCTGAGATGTCGAGAAGAAGAAATCCGCTTGCTGTAACTGCTCTCTACATTTATCTTCTGTTTATGGCAGCTGTTGTGCTGTTTCCTATCTTCTGGATACTGATGACTTCCTTCAAGACAGATGTCCAGATGTTCGCAATCCCTCCGCTCTGGATTCCGGATCCGTTCACGCTTCAGCATTATACGGATGTCCTGTTTCATAGCGCATTCCTGCAGCAGCTTGCAAACAGCCTTGTCATTTCAATAGTCAGTACCGCAGTTGCCCTCGCGCTTGGCATTCCATCAGCATATGGCTTTGCCAGATTTGCGAAGAAGAGGAACAGGCAGGTCGTATTCAGCCTTGTCACAGCGGTCAGGATGGTTCCGCAGATTGTCATGGTCGTTCCATACTTCCTTTTGCTGTCATCGCTTAGGATGAGTGATACGCGCACGGCGCTTATCATCGTATATATTCCATTCCAGATGACACTTATAATCTGGATACTGAAGAATTTCTTCCAGACTGTTCCAAAGGAGATAGAGGAAGCTGCCGCAATCGATGGGCTGGGGCCTTTCGGGACGCTTTCGAGAATAGTGTCTCCGCTCTGTAAGTCGTCAATCGGTGTTTCTGCAATGCTTGCTTTCCTCTATGCCTGGAATGAGTTCATGTTCGCGCTTTCCCTCACGTCACGTAATGCTCAGCCACTGACTGTCGGTATTGCCGGGAACGTCACATCTTTCCAGACATTCTGGGGACGCATGTCAGCATCCGGAATGATGTTCATTCTGCCTGCTGTCATTCTGACGTTGCTTTTCCAGAAAGGAATGGTGAAAGGTCTTACCGCAGGTGCGGTGAAGGGGTGAGTTATGGGTTTATCAATCGGGTATTCAAAGGAAAGGGATTCTGTTCTTATCAAAAAGGAGAATGATATCCTTCTGTCATTTCCGGCATCTGCTGCTCTGGAGTTCTGGAAAGAGGGGAGTGAGAACGCAGAACGATGTGATTGCCGTTACTCCGGCGTCCAGGAAGAGGGGAACCTCATCAGATGCGAAGCGCTTGTCAATTACGCTGATAGCCGTCTTCGTGTTTCTGATGAATACAGTCTTGATGATGGCTGTCTCTTTTTCAGAAGGAAGGTGAGAATAGAGCAGGGTGAGAATGGCTATGGTGTAAGAGTGCTTTCAAAGGCAAGATTCCTTCCAGAGAACAGTCTGCGTTTCCAGAACTGCCGCTTTTTTGCCCCTCCTGAGCTTTTTGATAAGAATGACATCGATGGTGACGGGTATGAGGATTTCTTTAAAACCCAGCGTCTTCTTTACAGAGAAGACAGGCTTAATTATCCGCAGTTCATGGTTTTCGATCCGAAAACGGGACGCAGTGTGCTGATGCGGCGCACTCCTTTCCCTTCCTTTGATTCGATTCCCGACAGAAAGGCAGGATCCCCGAGTTTCATGCAGAAGACCGATATCGGAAGCATCGGAGTCTGGAGCGATGAAGAGGGTGTTTTTGATGTTCTTGCGTCTTATCCATTCTACGAAGGGGAAGCAACAATAGGACTTTATATCCTGAAGACCGTGCCATTCGGCGCATTCTGGCCTCTTGATACCGGAGATGAGCTTGATTTCTCCTACTCATTCGAATTCAACACCTCCTCGGATTTCCACGAAGCGCTGTGGTGGAGCATGAAGAGAGCACTTCATTCCGGAACGGAAATTGAGGCAAGGGAGCTTCCAGCCACTCCCGATGAGATAATGCGTTACCGCTTGGAAGCACTCAACAGGTATTATGTGGAGAAAGACAGGACAGAGGATGAGAATGAGCCTGCGGGGTATGTGATGAACTGCCATCCTCAGGATGGAGTGCAGCTGGAGAACATCATCCAGTATGGATTCACGGGCCAGAATCTCCTGAATGCATACTGTGTCATGCGCTATGGTTATGAGCACGGCATTGAGGAATATATAAGACGGGGAAGGCGGATTGCGGATTTCTTTGTCCGTGTCATTCATATACCCGAATCCGGGATGTTCTATAACCTCTATAACACAGATGAGAAGAAGGTTGATTTCTGGTGGACAGGGCTTCTTCTTCCTCTTGCATATGCAAAAGGAGAGGAACTGGAGCGTCTCATGGGGCCGATTTATGAATATAGAAAGCCCGTGATTGAGGCACTTGCAAAAGAGAAGGGCGCATACCTGAGGTGCATGAATGAGGATGTGAGCGCACTCGTCAAAACATATCTTTATGAGAAGAAGAAATGTGTGGATCATCCTGCCTGGCGCGATGCAATATTCAGATACGCAGAGTTCCTTCTCAAGGCACAGCGTCCGGATGGTTCTTACTATCGCGCATATGCATTGGATGGCACGCCCCTGACAGAACCTCGTTTCTGGTTCGGTCCGACGCAGTATGAGCAGTCATCATCTGCCGGAACCTGCATTCCACTGCTAGTTGATATGTACCATCTCTCTGGAGATAAGAGGTTTCTTGATGCTGCGGTGAAGACAGGAGACTGGGTGTATAAGAACATCATCGTCGATATGAAATTCAACGGTGGTGTACATGACAGCATCTATTCCAAGGGAGAACTTATTGATAACGAGAGCATTCTCTATCCTATGTTCGGCATGCTTTCTCTGTATGACGAGACTGGGGCGGAGAGGTACCTTGACGGTGCTGTGAAAGCCGCACGCATTTTCGCATCCTGGGTATGTCTCTGGGATGTGCCGCTTCCAGAAGGAAGCACTTTAGCGCGATATGGTCTTTCCAGCATAGGGCTCGGTGCATGTGACACCTGCGGAGCTGGGTACACGCATCCATTCCAGCTGATGGGAGTTGCAGAGCTGTCTCGTATTGCGGCGCTTTCTGGCGATGAGGATCTGTTTAAGATTGCGAAGCTTTACTGGAAGGGATGCAACCAGACAGTTTCCCTCCCTTCCCGCACCTGGGGATATGCATATCACGGCCTTCAGGAAGAGGGGTATCTTCTCAGCTGGTATGCCGTGGATGACCCGATGTTCAGCGGTGACACAGGCTTCGGCAACAGGCTCAAGGGAGAGGGTAACAAGACATGCTTTGCCTGGATTCCTGCAGTTGCTGGAAAAGCTTACTGGGCTCTGAAGGATCTGTATGGAACATCGGATTTCGATTCAGTTGATTTCCAGAAAGCCAGGGAATGCAACTCATGATGAAGTGCTGCAGGAAAGCCTCCTGCAGCTTATTTCATAGTGCTTCGAGCGCCTTTCTCACATCCTCGCCATGCGTTGATGTGTTCACTTTCCTGAAGACTTTCTCAATATTGCCATCCTTTCCGATGATGTATGTCGACCGGATGACGCCTACACTCTTCTTGCCGTAAAGCATCTTCTCCCCATATGCATCATACATCTCCATGACCTTGTGGTCAGGGTCGGATAGAAGATGGAATGGCAGATTGTGCTTTTCCCTGAATGCTCTGTGAGAAGCTGTGGAGTCGGGGCTTATTCCGATCACAACTGCATCCAGCTTGCCAAGATCCTCGATTGAATCACGGAGTGAGCACGCTTCTTTCGTGCATCCTGGAGTGTTGTCCTTCGGATAGAAATAGAGCACCACTCTCTGTCCAAGGAGGGAAGAAAGTGTTACGAGTTCATTGTTTTCGTCTGGAAGTGTGAAATCCGGGGCTTTTGTTCCTTTTTCAGGCATTGTTTTCCTCCAGGGAGATTATAGCATCTTTTCTGTATTCTCCGTGAAGAATGCTCAGAGTATTTGCCACCTGATGGTTTAATAGGGTATATTTAAACCGTAAAAGGAGTTTTCTTTTAATATGAACGAGAAAAAAGCTATTGTGATGAGAGATGTCAAACTGAGGGAGAATGCGCTCCTGAAGAATGTCTATCTCTGGATGATACTAGGACTTGCAGTGACTGCCGGTGTCTCATTTGCAGTTTCTCAGTCAATTACCCTCATGCGGTTCGTGCTTCTCAATCCTCTTGTAACGATAGGAGTGTTTGTTGCACAGATTGTGCTTGTCATGATGCTCTCCGGAAGAGTTGAGAGGCTTCAGACAGGTACTGCTATAGCACTGTTTCTGGGTTATTCCGCACTGACAGGTGTAACGCTCTCATCTATCTTCCTTGCCTATACAGGAACATCGATTGCAATCGCGTTTGTATCTGCGCTCTCGGTATTTGCAGGTGGTGCTATCTATGGAGCCGTTACAAAGAAGAGCCTCAAGAGCTGGGGTGGTTATCTTACAATGGGACTTTTCGGTCTCATCATTGCTTCCCTTATAAATCTCTTCTTCGCATCAAGCGGCTTGAATTTCCTTGTATCCATCGTGGGTGTCGTTCTCTTCACCGGTCTTACTGCATGGGATTCTCAGCGCATTGCTGATATGAACGCACAGTATGGTGCAGATATGACAACTGAGGAGCTTACCAAGATCGGAATTCTCGGTGCACTTGATCTCTATCTCGATTTCATCAACATCTTCCTCTATCTGGTGAGGCTTGTCGGCCGCAGTGACAACTAGGCTGTTGTTTGAAGGTCCTGATACCCTTGTTTTCTGGAAGGAGAGCGGCATCCCGACGGTGCCGCTCAGGACAACTATAGATGGCAGGACGCTTCTGTCCATCGTTTCCGCATATTATCCTGAAGTCCGATGCTGCCATGGTGCAAATGAGTGGGAGGGTGGTGTTATCCACCGCCTGGACAACCTTACGAAGGGCATTGTCCTCATTGCCAGGAACCAGAAGGCGTACGATGCCCTGATGCAGCAGCAGAAGAAGGACATGATCCAGAAAGAATATAAAGCCACTGTCACCAGAGGGCGTGGCAGCTGCGAAGGATTCGAGGAGTATCCATATACGGATCCTTTCGAGGGAAACTGCCTCATAACATCATATTTTCGCTCATTCGGTCCTGGAGGAAAGAGCGTGAGGCCCGTTGTCTCAAACAAGCGCTATGCTGAGGGTAGGATCTATACCACAATGATTGAAAAGGAGGATGAGGATACTCTCCGCTGTACAATCACAAGAGGCTTCCGTCATCAGATCAGGTCCCATCTTGCGTGGGCTGGATATCCTATAAAAGGCGATACCCAGTACGGCGGGGAGAGTTCCGATGATTTCGGGCTTGAAGCGGTCTCCATAAGCTATATAGAGCCATGCTCGGGACGCAAGCTGACAATAACAGCCTGAGCTTCACCTTTCAACGGAGAATACGATAGTCCTGTTTTTGTAGATTATCACACGGTGCTCGAGGTGTGCCTTCACAGCAGCCGCGAGCGTTCTCTTCTCAGAGTCCTTTCCGACTTCTTTCAGCCCGCTAGGCGTAAGCTCGTGGTTCACTCTTATCACATCCTGTTCAATAATCGGCCCCTGATCCAAATCTTCCGATGCATAGTGTGCCGTTGCTCCGATCATCTTCACACCGCGCTCATATGCTCTGAGATATGGGTTGGCGCCCTGGAATGCCGGAAGGAAGGCATGATGGATGTTGATGATCCTTCCTCTCCATTCCTCGATGAATTCCGGAGACAGTATCTGCATATAGCGTGCAAGCACGACAAGATCGATGTCAAAGCGCTTCAAGAGGTTCCTGACCTTCTCTTCCTGCTTCTCCTTTCCCTCTGTCATCGGAAAATAGTAGTAGGGAATGCGGAACTGGTTCGCAGCTTTCTCCATGTCAGGATGGTTTGAGATGATGAGAGGTATCTCTGCATTCAGCTCTCCCTCAAGCTGCCTGGATATAAGATCGTAAAGGCAGTGTCCTGTCTTTGATACAAGAATTGCCATCCGGGTTTTGTAATCCGACCAGTGGCAGGACCAGTCAAGGCCGAGAGAGGAGGCGAGTACGCCAAACTCATCCTCAAGCTCCTTCCTGGTTGTCTTCATGTCATCGGCATCGAGCTCTATGCGCATGAAAAAGCGTTTCTCATAGCTGTCTGTGTGCTGCTGGCAGTGAAGGATGTTGAAATCCCGTTCGGAAAAGAAGTTCGTGACCGAGGCAAGGATTCCTTTGCTGTCAGGGCTCTGGATGAGGAATATGGCTTTTATCAATTCTCATCCTCCTTGAAATCCTCTGTTTCCAGCTCCGTCTCATCATTTGATGTGACGCGCTCAACCTTTCTCTGTATTGCTGTGAGCGTCTTTGTCAGCTTCTTTCCCAGAGCTGTTGCTTCTTCATAAAGCTTGATGGATTCCTCAAGACCTGTATCTTCCTTCTTAAGGAGATCTGTAATCTCCTCCATCCTTTTGAGATCGCTTTCAAAACTCATATCATCCTTCCTTGACTACTGATTTTATACTGCCATCGGCAACTCTTGTTATCAACTCGCTGCCAGGCGATACATCGCTTGTTTTCCTGATTATCTTTCCCTTTGCATCCGTTGTCACGGAGTATCCTCTCTGGAGCACTGAAAGGGGAGAGAGTGCCTCCGTTTCCCTCAATAGTGCAGAAAGCCTTGATGCGCTGTCGCTGAGCTTCCTTCTCATTGCAGTCTGGACCTCGGGACAGAGCAGTCTCAGTTCATTTTCTGCTGCATCCCTTTTTGTCTGGAGTGTGCCCCTGGCATCGAGAAGAATATCATCAAGCCTTTTCTGATACACCTCTGTCTTTTTGCCCATCATGCTCCGGATGCTATCCTCGGCAAATAAAAGCCTTGTCTCCGCATTCAGTACCCTGAGTCCAAGAAGTCTGCCAAGATCCTCGGTTGACGGGATTCTTCCTCTGGCTCTCAGAATGCGCTTTTCCAGCTCAGAGAGGGCATGCGTGCATTTCTCCAGCCTCATTGAATATGATGAGAGCTTCTCACTCATTGCAGAGGTGGAGAGAAGCAATGCTTTCTCCAATCGTTCACGTCGTCTGTATATTGTCTCTGTGACGATTTCTGCTGCCGCCGAAGGGGTGGGTGCTCTTCTGTCTGCAGCATAATCCGAGAGAGGCCAGTCTATCTCATGGCCGACTGCAGAGATTACGGGGATGTCTGAGTCATGTATCGCCTCGATAACCTCAGGCTCTGAGAAGGGGGAGAGGTCCTCTGCGCTTCCTCCTCCTCTTCCCACAATAAGCACAGAGCATGCATCGAAAAGATTGGCCTGCCTGATTCTCATGGCGATATCCGAAGCGGCTCCTTCACCCTGCACAAGGCATGGGAAGATGATTATGTCCAGAGACGGAGCCCTTCGCTTTGTGATGTTGAGAATGTCCCTGATGGCAGCTCCTGTCGGGCTTGTCACGACACCGAGTTTCTCAATCTCCTCCGGAATCGGCTTTTTCCTGTCCTCATCGAAATAACCGAGGGAGCGGTAATAGGCTTTCCGCTTCTCAATCATCTCCATAAGACCGCCACTGCCTTTCTTCCTCATCTCCCGGACTATGAAAGAAAGCTTTCCGGTCTTCGTATAGTAGGATAGAGAGCCTTTTGCTATGACGAGGTCTCCGTTTTCAGGCATCATCATCTGGCTCTGGAAGGAGCGGAACACAGCGGCATCGATGGCTGCCTGGCTGTCTTTCAGCGTGAAATACCAGTGCCCGGAAGATGCCGGCCTGAATCCTGATATCTCGCCTTCGATACTCATTTCATAGAAAAGCTCGTCGACAGTGTCATGTATCAGCCCATTTGCCTCAGAGACGGTAAGTGTTCTGTCGAAGAGATCGTATGCTTCCATCGTCCTTATTCTAGCTTTTCTTCCTGTTTCTGAGAATCAGCGAGATTGCGATAATCGTATTAATGGCGGAGACCGCGCTGCCTGTTGCTGCATTCATAAGTGTCTGGAAGCCTTCACCGCCTCCGAATGATGAGAACATGGCAGTCTGAAGTGAGAAGAGGGAAAAAAACGCGGCAGAGAGAGTTATGCTTTTTGATGTTATGATCACAGGGCTTGATGAACGCCTGTATATGAACATGTTCTTGGTTGCTATGATGAGAATATAGAACGTATATAATGCAGCGGCATATATCATGTAGCCGGAGTATCTGGCCCCCTCATGCCAGAGAACGGCATGGATTGTCATTCCGATAAGCGCGATGTTCAGAAAAAGCATTGTGACAGCGGCTTTTCTGGAAGCAGCATTCTCATCATTCTTTCCTCTCTGCCTTATGAGATGCAGCCTGATGATTGCAGTGAGGGCAAAGTATACAGCACCGAAAATCTGGAACGGATCGTGGCCCGTGTACCCTGATACAGCTTTAAGAAACGCGTATAGAATGCTTACTGCTGCAGAGACGTACAGAGAAAGCATGGCTTTCCTTTCCCTGTCAGAAAGAAATGAAGAAAGGAGAGGAGAGCTGTAAAGGAGGGAGCGGATCTTCCGCCCTGTGAAAGATACAAGAATTGTGAGTGTGTAAGCGCTCATCAGAAAAGACAGGTATGCATATCACTCATCACTCCTGCCCGTCTTCAGAATGAATAGCATGGATGGAAATGAAATGAGTGAAAGCGGGATTATCAGAAAGGGGGGAGGAAAGATGATCCTTTTCAGTGCATCCGATACTTTCATGGCAAAAGATAAGGCCGTCATGAGACGGCCCTACTCAAAGAGGTGAGTTTTCTCACTCCTCCTCGATAGCTCCCTGTGGACATACGCTTGCGCATGTTCCACAGCTGATGCATGTATCTGCATCGATTACATAGATATCTCCCTCGGAGATAGCTCCGACTGGGCACTCGCCTGCACATGTTCCGCAAGCAATACAGCTATCAGTGATCTTGTAAGCCATATCAAACTCCTTACGCTGCAAAGCAGCTTTTAGTCATACTGAGAATTTACCCCATTCATTGCATGGAGTCAATGTTGAGAGAGCTTCTCGCCACATCATTGCAAGTGTCCAGAGCGGTATTATCCTTTCCGATGGGTAACCGATATTGTCACGGATTACATATTTGCTTTCCTGATGCTTCTTTTCGCTAACTTCCAGCAATAATGGTTTACCGTCATTGCGTTCGACGATGAAATTGCCGCCTTCTTCCTTAACCCTTTATTGCAGATGAAGATTATCCTGCTTTCTTCCTGAGCTTCAGGAAAAGAAGACCTGCTGCATCTGCAAGTGCCCATCCTATCGGGATACTCATCCATATTCCGACTTCTCCAAGCGGCAGCTTTGAGAGCACCGCAGCAAGCACGACTCTCAGGCCAAGACTGATTACGGTGAGCACAAGCGATATCGCAGGGGCTTTCAATGCCCTGAATATTCCATAGAAGAGGAAGAGGTAACCTATGAGGATGTAAAAAGATCCTTCAATCCTCAGGTATTCCGATCCGATTCTTATGAGTTCTGTCTCTTCTGGATCTATGAATATCGACATGAAAATGGATGGGAACAGACACACTACAAGGGATATTACAAGGCCGAATACTGTAGCTATCATGAAGGCAATCCTCATTCCGGCTTTTATCCTCTCTCTCTTACCCGCGCCGCCGTTCTGGCTGACGAATGTCGAGAATGCATTTCCGAATTCCTGAAGCGGCATATATGCGATACTGTCGATTTTCACCCCTGATGCAAAAGCTGCCATGACACCGGATCCGAAACCATTCACGATACCTTGGACACAGAGGATGCCGAGGTTCATTATGGATTGCTGGAGCGAAGTGAGGACGGAAAGGGAGAGTAGTTCCTTGAAAAGCGATTTCTCAGGAATCATATCCCTTACTCCGAAGCGCAGTATCCTGTGCCTGGATACGGAGAGCACTGTGATTCCGATGCCCGCCGCATACTGGGAGGCTATAGTAGCAACAGCGGCTCCCCATACACCCCATCCTAGCGATATGACGAAATAGAGATCCAGGACAATGTTCATCACAGCGGAGACCGCCATGAAAAGGAGCGGGGTCTTGGAGTTTCCTACAGCACGCTCTGCGGAGGCGTAGAAGTTGTAGAAAAAGAGTGCGGGAAGCCCCAGGAATATTACCCTCAGATACTCTGACATATCGTGGTAGACATCCTCCGGAACCTGCATCAGACGCATTATCGGGTGCTGAAATGCAATGGCTATGACCGTGATCAGGAGCGAAATGAGTCCTATCGACATGAATGATATCCCCAGTGCTCTCCGCAGCTTTTCCCTGTTGCCTTCTCCGAAAAGGTATGAGAAAACGATGCCGGCCCCCATTGAGAGTCCTATCATAAGCGATGTGAGGAATGTCATCAGCGAATATGCTGACCCCACTGCTGCAAGTGCCTGTGGCCCTACAAAGCGTCCGACGATGATTGAATCGGCAGCGTTGTAAAGCGTCTGAAGCATATTGCCAAGTATCAATGGCAATGCGAATGCAAGTAGCGGTCCTGCTATGCCACCATTTGTAAGGTCTCGGGAATTATCACGCATACATTGTAATGTAGCAGTGAGAAAACTCTTTTTGAAGGGGTTTCTTTCTGCTATCATCACCGCAGTATGAAGAAGCTTGTCATAGCAGAAAAGCCCTCTGTCGGGCGTGAGATAGCAAGGAACCTCGGTTGCTTTGCAAAAGAGAAGGGCTATATCGATGGTCCTGATTATATTGTCACATGGGCTCTCGGGCATCTTGTGGAGCTTGCAGAACCTCAGCACTACTCCGAAAGCTGGAAACGATGGTCGCTTAGGGATCTTCCGATGCTTCCGGAACATTTGGACCAGGTTGTAATAGATGAGTCAAAAGAACAGTTTGATGTCATTGATTCCCTTCTGCATCGCTCGGATATCTCCTCAGTAGTCATCGCAACCGATGCAGGCCGTGAGGGTGAGCTCGTTGCCCGCTGGATACTTAAGATGTCGGGCTATGAAGGGCAGCTTGAGCGTCTATGGATTTCATCCCAGACGGAAAAAGCCATCAAGGAAGGTTTCCAGAATCTGCATCCGGCTTCCGAGTATGACAATCTCTATCAGGCTGCATCCTGCCGTGCCGCAGCTGACTGGTATGTTGGCATGAACGTCACAAGAGCCCTCACATGCTACTATGATGCAAAGCTTTCTTCAGGACGTGTGCAGACACCAACCCTTGCGCTCATGACGGCAAGAGAGGATGAGATCGAGGCATTCGAAGGCAAGTATTATTACACTGCACGCGGAGATTTCGGTGTATTCGGCGCTTCATATTATCCCGAGGAGAACAGTATCAGGTTCACAGATGATGCTGTGGCAGAGGAGATGAAGGAATGGAAGGACAGGAAAGGGAAGGTCGTATCGATGGTGACTGATGAGAAGTCCGATCCTGTTCCTCAGGCATATGACCTCACGGAGCTGCAGAGAGATGCGAACATCATGCTTGGCTTCTCTGCAAAGGAAACGCTTGATACGCTTCAGAGGCTCTATGAAGTCCATAAGATCGTAACCTATCCACGTACTGATTCAAGATACATAACAGAGGATATAGTCCCGACACTTCCTGAGCGTATCAAGGCACTTTCTGAGACAGTGTTCTCGCGTCAGGCTGATGAATATCTCCAGAATGGATTCAGGAAGGATAACCCGCGCTTTGTGAATAACAGCCTTGTATCGGATCATCATGCGATCATCCCGACAGAAGAGAAGGTCCGGATGGACAAACTCAGCCCGGATGAGGCGAAACTCTGGCAGCTTATAGCACTCCGTTTTCTGGAGGTCATCGGAGAAGACTATCTTTATAACACCACAGTCTGTACCGTCGATGTCGATGGAAAGCTTTTCCGCACAAGGCTCACGATTCCTTCCCGCAAGGGTTATCGATCCGTTGCTGAAAGCGCTGGCATCAAGAGTGCGGCCAACATCGCGGAGGATACGGAGAACAGCTTCATCCTTACCCAGCTGAAGGAAGGAGATGAGGTGACACTCTCCTCTGTGAAAGTGAGAAAAAACGTTACAACGCCTCCTGAGAGATACACCGATGCAACTCTTCTTTCCGCTATGGAGCATGCAGGGCGCTTTGTCGAGGATGATAAACTGAAAGCAAACCTCGGAAACGGGCTCGGAACGCCTGCAACGCGCGCCGACATGATCGAGAAGCTTGTACAGAACAGATATGTCGAGAGGGAGGGAAAGTACTTCGTTCCTACGGCAAAGGGAAGGGAAGTCGTGCGTCTCGCTCCTGAGGTTCTCCGCTCCCCGGAACTCACGGGCGTCTGGGAGGGCAGGCTTGAGAAGATTGCCAAGGGAAAAGAGGACCCGGATCTCTTCATCCGCGATATAAAGAAGATGGCTGCAGACCTTGTAAAGGAAGTGGAGCGCAGTGATAAGGTCTTTGCTCCGGTTTTCAAGGATTCCAAGAAGTGTCCTTACTGCGGCTCTGAGATGATGAAGGCAACGGACCCTGATGGAGCGGTTCATTATATCTGCCAGCGCCTCTCCTGCCAGTATGAGGAGAAGGAAGTTAGGGTCAAGGTTGATACAGGCTCAACATCCGTAAAGAAGATCTCGCAGATTCCGGGTGAGAAGGTGAAGGTCGTCCTTAACAAGAAGAGCGCTGTGCGTGTCCCCAAGTCCGTATACGAGACCAAGACAATCGTTGTCAGGGAGTCAAAGAAGGCTTTCAGACGCGACAGGACAATCGATGACCAGAGAAGAGTGCAGAAGGACCGTCATACATCCAGCGATTTCGCAGGTGGCACGATGGCCGACTTCTTCCGCCTCTCAAAGGAAAGACAGGATAAGGACAGGAAGAAAAGGAAATGAGGGAATTCAGACTGCGTGCAAGGGTTTACATGTCCGACACTGATGCCGGCGGGATTGCATACCACAGAAGCTATCTTGACTGGGCAGAGCACGGGCGTACCGAGATGTTTGAATCAATTGCTCCGGAATTCTCACAGACGCGTCTTGCAGAGAGCGGGGTTCTGAATGTACTGAAAACAGTGGAGATCCACTACAGGACACCTGCGCATCTTGGTGATGAGATAGAGATCATCTCCCAGATTGTCTCTGCAAACCGTTTTTCCATTGTCATAAAGCAGAGTGTCGTCAGAGCTGGTGAGACTCTTGCCGATCTTCGTGTGAAGGCAGCCTTCATCAGCCGTGATACAAAACGTCCTGCACGGGTGCCGGATGCGATACTGAAAGCTCTGGAGGCTTGTCTATGAGGGAGTTCGTATACAGGACGAGAGTCTATTTCTCCGATACCGATGCCGCAGGCATAGTCTACCATGCCAGCTATATAGACTGGGCAGAACATGGACGCACGGAGATGCTTCGGGAGATGGTTCCCGATAAATCCCAGTCAGAGCTTGCAGAAGGGGAGAGCGGCATCCTCATTCTTGTACGGTCAATAAAAATCGATTACCAGAATCCGGGATATCTCGATGATGAGATAACCGTCCGTACGACAATCGAAGAGATGAGAAGACTTTCCTGCACTATCAAGCAGCGTGTCATGCGTGGAAGCATCGTCCTTGCAACTCTCACCATAAAC
>CASEGX010000057.1 GCA_949287505.1 uncultured Spirochaetales bacterium
ATCCAGAGGGAGTATGAGAGGCTTTCCAATAGAAGGAAGGCGATAGCGAACCAGGCATACCATGATATAGTCACAGGAAGGAAGCTCATCGTCATGCAGGACGAGAACATAAAGGGATGGCACAAAGGGCTCTTCGGGAAGCAGGTGCAGAGCTCTGCGCTAGGCACGCTGAGGAGGAAGCTCATGTCCAATCCCGATGTCCTTGTGATAGACAGATTCTTCCCATCGACGAGGATGTGCCCCATATGCGGGCATATGCATGAAAGCATTACGCTCTCGGAAAGGATATTCGCATGCCCTGCATGCGGGTACACTGAGGACCGTGATGTGAAGAGTGCTAAGACACTGCTTCTTGCAGGCAAGCATGAGATAGCCTGCAGGTGTCCGGGACAGACACCTACTCCGGTGGAGCGGATGTCAGACTTCTGCGTCTCATATGAGGCATGGAAGCGTTCTGCGAGGAAGCCGGAAGCTCCATCCTCTAAGCGTTAGCTAGAATGGAGTGGTTCACCCTATCAACGATACTACGGGAAAATCATCTCTTCGGCAAAAGCCTTAGCATTACCGTTTTCACCAGTGTAATAGAGATTCATTGAGAAGCTCATCTGTTCATCTTTCCGCAATTACCTACAGCCTCCCCTGTGACGAAGTACTCATATGTCGGGAACTCGAAGAGAACAGGTTTGAATACATTGTAATCAATCTTGCCATCAGCATTCAGGACAGAATTATCAGCATATGTAGCCTGGATGCGGCAGATGAAGTTATCGAAATTCTCCAGTTCGTAATTTCCGTCCATCTCGCATTCTATGGATACCTTTGCGCTGTTGATGATTGGGGCTCCGTTTTCTCCGATGCTGTAAGAGAATGCTCCGGACTTATCCGTCTTGTTCCCAGAAAGAACACCCATCCTATCAGCCTCATTGAGCCACGATTCATCGACGATATTGAACGAAAGCTCTTTGTTCTCCCTGATGCCCTTATTGATGTAGTGTGCCTTCACAAGCGACACCATAAGATGGCTGTGTGCAACCGTTCCAGCATGGGCTGCAAGCGTCCATGACGGTTTGCCATCAACCATTGCACCTATGACTACTACAGGGCATGGGTAAAGTGCCAGTACTGCTCCTATATCCTTCTTCATTATCTCATCTCCTTTTCCCAGAAGCGGATTGTGTTGAGGTTCAATGTAGATGCTGTCTCCTCAATCTCTTTAATCTCATCTTTCAGAAGTGTAATGTTCATTGCTTTTACGGCATCTTCCACATGCTTCGTCTTTGTCACTCCGATGATAGGAAGTGTTCCTTTTGCGATTGCCCAGGCAACCGGAATCTGTGCTGCATCAACGTCATGTGCCTTTGCAATCTTTCCGATCACAGTATTGAGCGTCTCGATGCTGGGAAGAATCGGATTATAGGCTTCAGCACGGGCAGAACCTTCCGGCATCGGATGCGCCGTATCATACTTGCCGGACAGCGCCCCCTGTTCAAGCACCATGTATGAGAAGAACGCAATACCGTTTTTCTTGCAGAAACCAAGTATTCCGGATGTCTCAGAGGAACGATTGAGAAGACTGAAATGATTCTGCACAGCAGAGAGTTTTAAGCCGTGGGTTTCAAGAATTGCCTTCGCTTCCTTTATCTCCTTCAGATTGTGATTCGACACACCGAGCATCGGTACATCAGCCTTGCCTTCATAGTACGATGCAAGCGCTTCCGTCCATTTCGGAGCATCTGCCGTGTTGTGTATCCAGTAGATGTCGAAATGCCTTCCAGAAAAGAAAGATTCCTGCATTGCTATCATATCAGCCATGGCAGAAGGAAAATCCTTGTCCCCCACGCACTGAGGAGTGAATTTGTCTGATACGATATAGCTGTCAGAGGGCAGATCCTTCAGGAATCCTGCAAGAACCTTCTCCGATGTACCCATGCCATATGCATAGGCTGTATCCCACAGATTCAGGCCATTGCAAATCGCTGTATCGAATACTGATTTCAGCTCCTCTTCAGGCAGTTCGTTTCCAAATGTCCCGTCATTTCCCCATGCCCATGCACCGAGAGCAATCTTGGGTAATTTCTTATTATTCATGATATTTCTCCTCATATTTTGTCTTTTCTGTTCTTGGCATTCTGATAATCCTCGCAGACAATGCAGCTCCAATGAACATGAAAAGAAGCATGATCATCAAATACTCCGCAACAAGCAATGGCAATGGAGTCGAGAAATCAAAGAAGACGAATTCCTCACTGAGAAACATGTAGTAAAGAAATCTTTCCTTCATGAATGCCCAGATTCCGATGATTGCAATAGAGGCTATGCCTATCTTCCAGTAACGCTTTCCTGCCGCTTTTCTCAATGCTGTCGCCATATGCAGGCCTGCATGCATCGATATGAATACAAAGCTCCAGTATGCGGCAAGCATGTGGAGTATTCTTGCAGCTCCCATTGGCAGCAGATGTACTGCAATGGAGTGTCTTGCCATCGAGATACCACTTACCGCAAGGACGATAATTGAAAGAGCGCATGCTGAGTTGATTACCGTAGAGAGAATCCGTCTCTTTGTGTATCTGCCTTTGAGAATCACCTTATACCAGCGCCTGTTAAGCGCATTGTGCACTATGAAAAGCACTGTAAGAGCCAGCCCTGCCCATTCGTGATATGCTTCTCCAACGAGGAGATAGAGCATCTGAAGAACCAGCAGCAGGCTCATTATGATATCAATGGCAAACCTGAACCTTTTCATCAGAACAGCCCTGATCCATCTATCCATTCCTCAATGGCTCTATCCGTGGCACCGTCGTGGACTCTTCTGTCCCTGATTGAAAGCCCTTCAAGAACTGTTGCCTCAGGCTCTGCATCTTCAACCGACCTGATTGTCCTGGAGAATCCACTACCGCCGGATGTAACGAATGGCATTATGGTTTTTCCAGAAAGATCATATTCATCTAGGAAGCTGTAAAGCGGCATCGGCATATCACCCCACCAGTTCGGATAACCAAGGAATATGACATCATAAATGTCCATATTCTCAATATGTTCTGCCAGTTCCGGACGCGCATTCTCCCTCTGCTCATTCCTGGCGAAATCAAGAAGCTCATTGTAATCCTCAGGATAAATCTGAACAGTCACGATCTCGAACATGTCCGCTCCAGTTCTTTCTGCAATTCGTTCTGCAACGCTTTCAGTATTTCCGGATCTTGAAAAATACACGACAAGAGGATCACATAGAAGCGGCATGGTGATCAGTGCCGCCATCAATACTGTCATCAGGATTCTTTTCATTCCCATTGTTCTCCTTTTCGATTTTCCAAAGCCATTCACTGCACCTTTTCTCAAGTCTTCCCTCTCCATCATCGAAGATGGAAAGAGAGCCGAGAAAACGTGAGGAAGATGGCAACAATGCTCTTATTTCTTCTTTCACGCTTTCTATACCGCTTCCTCCATGTGTGATGAAGAAAGCGGTCTCTCTGCCGGAGAGGTCTGTCTCCTTTATGAATGTCCTCACAGGCGCCGGGAGAGAACCCCACCAGTTGGGACAGCCTATAAACAGGCGGTCATAGTCCGAAGGATTGAATGCCAAAGGACAGAACTCCCTGTCTGCTCTTTCCGCAGCCTCCTTCTTCGTCTCCTTCAGAAGTCTTCCATAGCCTCTGGGATATGAAACCTTAGGCACAAGCTCAAATAGATCTGCACCGGTAAGAGACTGGATAGTCTCTGCGCATTTCCTTGTGTTCCCGCTCTGTGAGAAAAAGACTATCAGAGTCTTTCCCATGTCAGTCCTCTTCAGGCTGAAAGCCAAGCTCCATCAGCCAGTCCCTGACTATGGAGAAACTGTCATGCGCCTGATGCTCGTTGATATCAAAAACATTGCGGGAAATGATACTCTCTGGAAGTGCTTCCGTTATCTGGTCAACACTGCGTGCAAGCCCTCCCGTCCCGTGTGAGCAGAAGAGATATATCTGCTTTCCTGAAAGGTTATTCTCCTCAAAGAACGTATAGAGTGCCATCGGGATGCCATACCACCAGTTCGGATAGCCAAGGAACACGATGTCATAATCATCAATATTCCTGACTCTTGAAGACAGTGCAGGATGCTCTCCATTTCTTCTTTCATCGTTGGCTCTTGCAAGGCAGTCATCCCAGTTCGCAGGATATGGATTTTCCACCTGTATCGAGAATATGTCCGAGTCAATCATCGATGTGATGAACAAAGCGAGATCCTCAACGTTTCCAGGTCTTGTAAGACTTGAGGTCGAGACAGCATCCACACCGAAATTCCCATCATTGTTCTCTGCCCAGGAGAAGTATGCGACAAGGACTCTTCCTTCTGTATCGCCCTGAACAGGCTGCGTGTTTTCGCTGTTTCCACCAGCAAAAAGGAATATTGCTAACAGAAGGTACATGGATACCAACAGGAATGTTTTTCTCATGATTATTCCGCCTTTTCTATTCGGAGTGTCCCAGAGAACGAGGAGATAAGATCTGCTCCTCTGACAGCCCTTCCAAGTCCATAGAGAGAGCTATTTGGATTGAATGTCCCATAGAACATGACGACATTGCCCCAGGGCATGTAATAAGCAAGCGTACCCGCACCACCTTCCGCAAGAGGAGTATTGGATGTGTGGAGGTCATTCTCTGGATAGAAAATCTTCTCGTTATTGCTGAAATTCTCTACTGCAACGTTAAGCGGGAGCTGAGCCCAAAGGTCATCAGCGGCTTCTGAATCATTCAGCTCAAAAACGACTGTACCATTATTCCCTGTCACCTCGATTCTTCTATTCATCCGGTTCTCTCCTGCTGCCATGCATGATGTAAGCATGGTAATCAGTAAAATCATCGTTATTACTGCTCTTCTCATCTTCCTGTTAGCCTTTCCTGTTCTTCAGGGTATCTGTCTCCTTCAATTTCGATTGAATTGAGGACATTTCTTATTTCTTCAAGTTCCTCTTCTGAGAATTCCACATTTACCGAACTTATGTTCTCTCTCACTCTCTCGATTCTCTTCGTTCCCGGAATCGGGACAATCCAGGGCTTCTGATTAAGAAGCCATGCGAGGGCTACGGCAGCGGGTGTGGTTCCTTTCCTTTCAGCAACTGCTTTTACATAATCAGTAAGTTCCAGATTGTGCTTCAGGTTCTCTTCAGAAAAACGCGGTATCTGACTTCTGAAGTCATCCTTGCCGAACTTCGTATCCTTATTGAATCTTCCGGTAAGGACAGCTTTCCCAAGTGGTGAGAACGGAACAAATCCGATACCAAGACGTTCTAGAGTCGGAAGAATTTCCTTCTCTGGATTCCTGTACCACATTGAGTACTCGCTCTGGACAGCTGCAAGATGGAGAACCTTATCAGCTCGTTCTATTGTCTGAGCACTGGCTTCAGATAGTCCCCAATGAAGAACCTTGCCTTCCCTGATGAGATCTTTAATGCACTCGGCAACCTCTTCAATCGGCGTGCCCGGATCAACCCTGTGCTGGTAATAGAGGTCGATATGATCTGTCCTCAGTCTTCTGAGGGAACCTTCAATAGCCTTTCTGATTACCTCCGGCTTTGATGAGAGCGCGATAGGACGTCCGGATGCATCAAGAGTATTGTTTTCAATATCGTAGCCGAATTTGGTAGCGATAATCACATGATTCCTTATCGGTTCAAGCGCTCTGCCTAAAAGATCCTCATTCTTGTAGGGGCCATATACTTCCGCTGTATCAAAGAATGAGACGCCTTCATCATATGCTCCACGTATGACTTTTATCGCATCCTCATCTGGTATATATGGAGGATAGCTCTGCGTGAATCCCATACAGCCAAGTCCGATAGCGGAGACTTCAAGTTCTCCTCCTAGTATTCTTTCTAGTATTCTTTTATCCATATCCCCTCCCTACTGTATGAATCTGATTCCATGCAGCCTTGCAGGTTCTGCTGGGTCTTCGATGTCGAGTATCATGGGACGTCCTTCATCAAGGGATCGTAGAGTTTCCAGCTCTTCTTCAGTAAGAGCAAAATCGATATCCGCATTCTCCCTGATACGCTCTTCATGCACTGACTTCGGTATCACGACAGCACCTTCATTGATCAGGAATCGCAAGATGACTTCAGCACTTGTCTTTCCATGAGCCTCTGCAATTCTTCTTATGACTGGATTGGAGAAGATATCGTTTCTGCCTTCAGCAAAAGGAGCCCAAGCCATAGTACGTATGCCATATTCATCCATTGTCCTTCTCAGCTTCCTCTGCTGACAGAATGGATGCATCTCCACCTGATTCACCATAGGGATGATTCCTGTCGTAAGCACAAGATCGACAAGGCGGGATGCGGAGAAATTGCATACTCCGATAGCCTTTACCATCCCTTCCCTCATTATCCTTTCCATTGCTCTCCAGCTTCCCATATAGTCACCAAGCGGCATGTGTATGAGGTAGAGATCAAGATAATCTGTTCCGAGATTCCTCAGTGTCTTCTCAAAAGAAAATAGTGTCTTGTCGAAACCTGAATCCTGAACCCAGACCTTTGAAACGAGGAAGATATCTTCCCTTCCTATGCCGCTTACACTCACAGCATCACCTACAGCCTTCTCATTTCCATAACAGGCTGCGGTATCAATCATCCGGTAACCTTCTCTGAATGCTGAAAGTACACTCTTTCTGCAGACTTCAGAATCCGTAATCTGGAATGTGCCGGATCCGAGGACAGGGATATTGATTCCATTACTCAGCGTGAAATGCTCCATTTTCATGCCTCCAGCGAGGCAAAGAATGTGGACCCGCCTACATCCTTGCCTCCGCCTTCAGAATCTAAAACGGAGGAAGTAAAATGTCTAATACTTATTTTTTATTTTAATAAATGCCTAACCTGTATTTTTAAGAAAGTCTATGAAGCTTCTTGTGACAGTGGAGAAGAGCTGGTCTTTCTTCCAGCACACGGCGCTTCCTGTCATCAGAGGAGGAATCATCGGAATAAACTTAAGGCCTTCGTAGCTTGAGAAAAGATCAAAGCAGATACCAGTTCCAAGTCCAGACTGTACCATTACAGCGACATTCCTGCCGAGGTTGTATTTTGAGGCGATATTAAGATCCTGGAATGAAGCACCGAACCAGCCTTCAAGGATGTACCTGACCTCTGACCGGATTGGAAGTATGAGTGACCTATCCTTCACATCATCAGGATAGACGAATTCCTTCTTTACGAGAGGATCATCATCCCGGACCAAAGCTCCCCATCTCTCCTTGCCCTGAAGATGAAGTGTCTCAAAGCGGGATGTATCCACAGGTTCCGTAACAAGCCCGAGTTCAAATATACCTTTCTCAATGTTTTCCTTGATACCATCAGCATTGGTTGTGTAGATGTTGTAGCTAACTCCACTGTGAAGCTTGCGGAACTCTGCCATCTTTGTCGCAAGGATATCCATGCTGTGCGTTTCGGTACACCCTATCGTGATCTCCCCTACGATATCCTTGTTCTTATTTCCGATAGCTTCTGCTGTATTCTCAGCAAGTGCGAGAATTTCCTCCGCCCGGCGCTTCAAAAAGAGCCCGTCCTCTGTAAGCTTTATACAATACTTACTGCGCTTGAAGAGCTTTGTCCCAAGCTCATCCTCAAGCTGCATAATCTGGCGAGACAATGTCGGCTGTGTAACATGTAATATGTCAGCAGCTCTTGTTATATTCTCCTCCTCTGCGATTGTGAGGAAATATCTTAGCACTCTGAGTTCCATATGCAGGATTCTACCATGGATAGAAATTACCTGAAAGCATTTTTAATCATGAAAAAGAAGTATTAGACATAGCAGTTAGGCTGATTTAGATTATAGGTGCAGATTAAGATTCATGGAGGCAATACTAATGGTAAAGCAGACAGCAGGCAGGGATGCTCTTACAGGATTCGCTGATGAGTTTGCCCATCTCAATGATGACATACTCTTCGGAGAAGTATGGTCAAGAGAAGATAAGCTTTCTCTGAAGATGAGATCAATACTCACTGTTACGGTACTTGTTTCAAAAGGCCTTATAGACTCCTCTTTCCAGTACCATATGCAGACTGCTAAGAAGAACGGAGTGACGAAGGCTGAGATGGGAGAGATTCTAACCCACATTGCATTCTATGCAGGCTGGCCAAATGCATGGGCAGCTTTCCGCATAGCTCTTGAAGTCTATAAGGATGATGATGGAAAGG
>CASEGX010000058.1 GCA_949287505.1 uncultured Spirochaetales bacterium
CAAGATTCCCGTTCTCATCCGAAGCGCTCTCAAGAGTACGGACAGATGTTGTACCGATCGAGACTATGCGCTTACCTTCTTTCTTTGCCCTGTTCAGCGCCTCCGCTGTCTCACTGTCGATCTCATAATGCTCTGTGTGCATGTGATGATCCTCTATTTTCTCAGTGCGGACAGGAAGGAATGTGCCGGCACCGACATGGAGCGTGACCTCATAAATCGGTATGCCCATTGCCCTCACCTCATCCATCAGCGCATTCGTGAAGTGAAGACCTGCTGTAGGAGAAGCAACAGAGCCCATCTTCTTTGCATATACCGTCTGATACCTTGTCTCATCGCTCCAGCTGTCCTCTCTTTTTATATATGGAGGAAGAGGAACATGGCCACAGCGCACGAAAAAAGATTCTCCCTCGTCCTTATCAAGCACTACAGAGCGCGTCCCGTCTTCATTCTCTCTGACTATCGTTCCTCTCACATCGCCGGAGGAACCATCATGAGTGAGGAATGTATAGCTCTTTCCCGTTCTCTGTTTCTTTGTCTTGGTCACCATGCACTTCCATGCACCATCAGCTTCCTTCCCGAGAAAAAGGAATTCCACGGTGCCTCCTGTTTCTGAAACAGCATAGACACGGGCTTTCCGGACACGGGAATTATTGACGACAATGACACTGTCCTTATAGAGGAGCGAAGGGAAATCATGCATCATGCAATCTGTGTATTTTCCGCTTTTCCTGTCTATCAGCAGCAGTCTGTCCTCCCCCCTCTTTTCCGATGGTTCCTGTGCTATCAGCTCAGGAGGAAGATCAAAATAGTAATCCCTGGTCAGCATGTCCCCTCCTTCCATTCATTCCAAGAAGCGCATAGGCCTTATCTGTCACGCAGCGGCCTCTCTGTGTCCTTTTGAGATAGCCCTGCTGTATCAGATACGGCTCATAATAATCCTCAAGGCTCTCAACCGCCTCTCCGACGGAAATCGAAAGAGTATCGGCACCGACAGGACCTCCGTCATAGAAATCGATGATCGTCTTCAGTATTGTCCTGTCCATCTTCTCAAGCCCGTTCTCATCTATGCCAAGCCTCTCCAGCCCTTCCCGTACTATCGGGGCCGTGATGGTTCCATTGCCCAGAACGGATGCAAAGTCACGGAGTCTTCTGAGCAGTCTGTTTGCAATTCTTGGAGTTCCTCTTGAGCATTTTGCAAGCGCAAGGACCGCCTCAGGCGTTATCTCAGTATCGAGAATGCGTGCAGAACGCGCGATTATCGTCGAAAGCTCTTCAGGCGAGTAGAAATCAATATGGATGTTTATTCCAAAGCGCGATGCAAGAGGAGATGACACGGATCCTGCCTTTGTAGTTGCACCGATGAGCGTGAAATGAGGAAGCGGCACTCTCATCGTCCTTGCAGCAGGTCCCTGTCCTATAACCCAGTCTATCTCGAAGTCCTCCATCGCGATATAAAGCATTTCCTCCAGCGCAGGCTTGAGACGATGGATCTCATCTATGAAGAAAACGGAATTCTCTGCAACATTTGTAAGAATTCCCGCAAGATCCTTGGGTTTGTCCAGAGCTGGCGCTGAGGTCATTCTTATCTCGCTGTGCATCTCATTTGCGATAATAGAAGCAAGCGTTGTCTTTCCAAGCCCCGGAGGACCGACTATGAATGTATGATCAAGGGAGTCCCCCCTGCTCCTTGCAGCCTGGATGAACACAGAAAGATTATCTTTTATGGACTGCTGGCCCTGGAAATCCTCAAGATACTTCGGCCTGAGTATATTCTCCTGCTTGTCCTCCTCCTGGAAAGCAGCATCCACGGGGCGTACAACAGCAGGTGAATCATCCATTTCCAATTCGTCGCTTTTATCGTAAATCATGAAAGCCTCTTTAGCATAACAGAGAATATCACAGGTTCGAGTGAGCGGTAGTCAGAAGAGCGGAGTTTCTCCTCATTTTCCTTCAGGACCTCAGAAAGCGTCCTGACGACAATCCTCCTGTCGTGACCCATCGATACAAAGGAATCCACCATGTCACGATACTCCTGAGCCTCTACAGGGCCTGATGCGCTCTCCCCCTCCTCTTCCTCAAGCACAAGGACATTGCGAAGCTGGAGAACAAGCTTCTGCGCAGTCTTCGGTCCGATTCCTGGGACCTTGGCAAGTGTCTTCACATCCTGCGTATCAAGTGCCTTGATGAGATTCTGCACAGTGATGCCGGATAGGATCCTCACGGCCTGACGGGCACCGATGCCGGGAACGGTCTGGAGCTGTTCAAAGCAGAAACGCTCCTCTTCGGAGTAAAAACCGAAGAGCGTCATCGCATCTTCCCTGTGCTGGAGATATGCAAGAATCCTGACATTCTCCCTCTCCGGAGAAGGCAGGGATGCAAGCCTGTCTGAAGTATTTCTTGAGACCTCGAGGCGATACTCAACACCGCCAGGGGTCAGAACTGTAATATAATCTGGCCGTATTTCAATCACACGGCCATGAAGTGCATTGATCATAATCCGAGTTTACCCTTGAGAGACAGTGTCGAGCAATAGCATATGCAATCAGCAAGGGCATCGGCGGCATGATCCGGCTTCGGTATTGATTTAAGGTGCAGAATGACCTTCACCATCTCCTGTACCTGGATCTTCTCAGCCCTTCCCATTCCTGTGACCGCGGTCTTTATCTGCAGCGGTGAGAAGAGATGAACGGGAATGGACAGCTCCGAGAAGCGGAAGAGAATCGCTCCGATTACCTTTGCAACCGGAATGGCTGAGGAGATGTTCTTCGTGAAGAAGATATCCTCCATCGAGACAACGGAGGCATTGTATTTCAAGGCAACCTCACCAATGTCAGTTGCTATCGTATAAACCCTTTTCTGTAAATCCTCACCTGCTTCGGTCCTGATCACACCAAATGAAACAGGCCGGTAATGCTGTCCGTCAAACTCGACAACACCCCAGCCTGTATCTGCAAGTCCTGGATCAATTCCAAGAACTATCACTCTTCCTGATAATCCTCCGGAAGCTCAAGGTTGGTTGATACCTGCTGGACATCATCCAGATCCTCAAGTCTGTTGACGATGTTCATGACCTTTGCAGCTTTCTCGCTGTCAAGCTGTACCATCTGATCAGCAACACGAGTGACATCAGCACTCTCCTGCTCAAAACCTGCGCTCTGCATAGCCTCGAGAACCTGTGAGAAGTCTGCCTGGCTTGTAGTCACTTCGATGATTCCATCTTCTGTCGATACATCTTCGGCACCGTTTTCGAGTGCAGCTTCGAAAATCTGCTCCTCTGTGTATTTCTCAGCATCGTAAGTGATGATACCCTTTGTCTGGAACATGTAGCTGACACAGCCAGTAGCGCCAAGAGAACCACCAAGCTTAGTGAGAGTTGAGCGCACATCGGCTGCAGTTCTGTTCTTGTTGTCTGTGAGGGTATCGATGATGATAGCTACTCCGCCTGGAGCATAGCCCTCATATGTGAGTTC
>CASEGX010000059.1 GCA_949287505.1 uncultured Spirochaetales bacterium
CCTTGAATCCATCGCTCAGATGAGCGTTATGGACGTTGCAGACCTCATCAAGATGAGGGAGGAGAAGTTTGGTGTCGTAGCTGCTGCTGCAGCTGTTGCTGGTCCTGTTGCTGGTGGCGCAGAGGCTGCTGCAGCTGAGGAAGAGCAGACAGAGTTCACAGTCATTCTCAAGAGCGTCGATGCTGCAAAGAAGATTGCTTGTATCAAGGAAGTCAGAGCTGTTACAGGCCTTGGCCTCAAGGAAGCAAAGGATCTTTGCGAGAATGGCGGCAATATCAAGGAAGGCGTCAGCAAGGAAGAGGCTGCTTCTATCAAGGAGAAGCTCGAAGCTGCTGGTTGTGTTATCGAAGTCAAATAACACAGTCTTTCATTACGTTTCACCCAGGCCTTTTCCGGGCCTGGGATATGCCATCGGTGACCCCGATGGCTTAGGTGTCTGCTGAGGCAGAGCAAAAATGCGATCCAGTGTGCTATGGAGGTACAATGATTCCCAGCAAAGGCAAAGGCATTAAGAGAGTCGACATTGGTTCCGAGCTTCCGGAAGTTTGCGAACTTCCTAATCTTATCGGAATCCAGACCGAGTCGTTCAGCAAGTTCCTTCAGCTTGATAGGGTTCTCAAAGGCGAAGAGCCCAATCCATCATATGGTCTTGAATCCGTATTCCGTTCAACATTCCCTATTGTTTCCCCGAATGAGGACATGAGGGTTGAGTATAACGGCTATAAAGTCGATATGGACGGCATCAAATATTCAGAGTCCGAGTGCAAGAAGAAGGGCAGAACGTTTGGTGTGCCAATCAAGGCTAATGTCGCTCTTGAGACTAAGAACGGAGAAATCAAGGAGAAGGAGATTTTCTTCGGAGATTTCCCTTTGATGACGGATCGTGGTACTTTCATCATCAATGGAGCAGAACGTGTCATCGTTTCTCAGATTGTCCGTGCTCCTGGTGTTGTGTTCAAGGAAGGAAAGAAGAATGATTCTTCCTCCCTTTACTACGGTACACTTTATCCATATTCAGGCACGAAGCTCGAGTTCGTTCTCACAAGAAAGAATGAGAAAACCGACGCAAAGAAGGGCGAGCTGACAAGTGCCGCAGAAAGAAAGAAGGTCAACAACATAATCCAGGTCAGCTTCGGTAAGAAGCCTTTCCTTGTGACCTTCTTCCTCCGTGTGCTCGGTATCGATACAAGAGAGAAGATTGTCTCCGCATTCTATTCCTCAAAGGAAATCGTCATTGCAGACAGTCTGTCAGATGATGCCAGGTATTATTCCTACAAGGACATCCGTGTTGACGGAGACCTTCGTTTCCCTGCAGGTTCTGAGCTTGGAGCCATCGAGCTTGAGGAACTCAGAAGCGCTGGCATGGAGACTGTTGAGGTTGTTGATACCCAGGCAACGGATATCGATTCACCTTCTCTTGCTGTACTCAAGACACTCCGCCGCGAGCGCATTCTCTGCCCAAGCTACAGGCAGGAAGAGTCCGAGGAGTTCCAGAATGAGTATATCGGACAGATTGTCGAGGCTTGCAGGAATTCACTTCCTCAGAACCTCAAGACATTCCCTGATCCGAAGCGTGTTATAAGCTACTTCCAGGAGTTCTTCCTCCATGGACGTGGATTTGAGCTTTCTAACATCGGCCGCCATAAGCTCAATAAGAAGTTCTATGGCAGGGAAGAGGATAAGTATCTTTCATCCACAGCTCTTACGACCGATGATGTTGTGAATACGGTCAACTTCCTCATCCAGTTCTGCAATGGAACGATTAAGGAAGACGATATCGATGCTCTCGGAAACAGAAGGGTAAGAACTGTAGGAGAGCTTCTTGAGATCACGCTCTCCGAGGCTTTCAACCGCATGGCGAAGACTGCCCGCGAGAAGATGAACATCACCGATGATACCGTGAAGCCACAGGAGATTATCTCAATCAAGCCGATTGTAGGAGCTATCAAGGAGTTCTTCGGATCTTCCCAGCTTTCACAGTTCATGGATCAGATCAACCCGCTTGCAGAGCTTACACACAAGCGCCGTGTATCAGCACTTGGTCCTAAGGGAGGTCTCTCAAGATCCTCTGCCCGTGCTATCTATGAGGTCCGTGACGTTCACTATACGCACTATGGCAGGATATGTCCTATCGAGACTCCGGAAGGCTCCAACATCGGTCTTATCCTTTCTCTGGCCAACTATGCGCGCATCAATGAATATGGTTTCATAGAGACACCGTACAGAAGGGTGGAGAACGGCAAGGTCACGAATGATGTTCAGTATCTTGATGCAAATGATGAGGAGAGATGCTACATCGCTCAGGGCAACGCAAAGATCGACAGCGAAGGAAACTTCCTTGAGAAGGAAGTAGCTGTACGCCACTATGGCGATTACGGTGTTGCAAGTCCTGAGGAGATCAGCTGGATGGATGTTTCTCCACGCCAGGTAGTATCCGTTGCAACATCTCTTATCCCATTCCTTGAGCATGATGACGCAAACCGCGCCCTCATGGGATCGAACATGCAGCGTCAGGCAGTTCCTCTCGTGTTCCCTGAGGCTCCTCGTGTAGGAACGGGTATGGAGCAGAGAACAGCCTATGACTCCGGCGTGCTTATCAAGGCCAGGAGGGCTGGAACCGTTCAGTATGTATCCTCAACTGAGATCAGGGTTGTTCCTGACAAGCCTGAGATCAAGGGTGAGATTGACAAATATGAAGTACACAAGTTCGAGAGAACGAATCAGGATTCCTGCCTCAATCAGAAGCCGATTGTGAATGTCGGTGACAAAGTTGAAGCTGGAGATGTGCTTGCAGATGGTCCTGCAACACAGAATGGAGAGCTCGCTCTCGGACGCAATATCCTTGTCGGATTCGTGCCATGGAATGGTTATAACTATGAGGACGCTGTTCTCATCTCCGAACGTGTCGTCAGAGAGGATATCTATACATCGATTCACATCAAGGAATTCTCCATTGATGTGCGCGAGACAAAACTTGGACCTGAGAAGCTCACAAGGGATATCCCTAACACGAGCGATAAGCTTCTCGAGCATCTTGATGCAGAGGGTATTGTCTGCATCGGAACATATGTTCACCCGGGTTCGATCCTTGTCGGAAAGGTAACTCCAAAGAGCGAGGCTGATACGACACCGGAAGTAAAGCTTCTCAACTCAATCTTCGGCGAGAAAGCAAAGGAAGTCCGTGATTCCTCCCTTAAGGTTCCTCATGGAACAGAGGGAACTGTCATCGATATCCAGCGTCTCAAGAAGAGCGATAAGGATGAGCTTCAGCCGGGTGTTGATGAGACAATCAAGGTTCTCATCGCGACAAAGAGAAAGCTCAAGCAGGGTGATAAGATGGCAGGCCGCCATGGAAACAAGGGTGTTGTATCCCGCGTTCTTCCTGAGGAGGATATGCCGTACATGGCAGATGGTACTCCGCTTGATGTCTGTCTCAACCCGCTCGGTGTTCCTTCCCGTATGAACATCGGACAGCTTATGGAGACTCAGCTCGGTTGGGCCGCTGTCAAGAACGACAAGTGGTACAAGACTCCGGTCTTCCAGTCTGCGACGATGGAGCAGATTGAGAAGGAGATGGAGGAAGCTGGACTGCCGAAGAACAGCAAGACAAAGCTTTATGATGGACGCACTGGCATTCCATTCGTAAATGATGTCTTCTGCGGTTATATCTACTACCTGAAACTGCATCACCTTGTTGATGACAAGATGCATGCCCGTTCAACAGGTCCTTATTCTCTTGTAACTCAGCAGCCTCTTGGCGGTAAGGCCATGTTCGGAGGTCAGAGACTTGGAGAGATGGAGGTCTGGGCATTCGAGGCTTATGGTGCTGCCAATACTCTTCAGGAACTTCTTACCATCAAGTCCGATGATATGAAGGGACGTGTGCAGATTTATGAGTCCATCGTGAAGGGTGAGCCGGCAGAGACTGTGTCAATGCCTGAGGCGTTCAACGTTCTTGTCCAGGAAATCAGAGGTCTTGCTCTTGATATGTCCGTATATGATGAGAACGAGAAGCAGGTTCCGCTCACAGAGCGTGATGAGGAATTGATTGCCAAGAGAGAGAAAGGCACTTTCTAGGAGGAAAGACGGAATGAAGGAAATACAGGATTTCAGCTCGATCAGGATTAAGCTCGCTTCACCGGAGCAGATCCTTGCATGGTCCTATGGTGAAGTCAAGAAGCCTGAGACCATCAATTACCGTTCACTCCGCCCGGAGAGGGATGGCCTCTTCTGCGAGAGGATTTTCGGTACGACCAAGGCCTGGGAGTGCTGGTGCGGAAAATTCAAGTCAAACAGATATAAGGGAGTTGTCTGTGACCGCTGCGGTGTTGAGGTCACGGATACAAAGGTACGTCGTGAACGTATAGGACATATTACGCTTGCAGCTCCGGTTGCACATATCTGGTTCTATCGTTCAACACCTTCCATCATGAGCTATCTTCTGGACATCAAGCGTTCGGAGCTGATGGAGATACTCTCTTATGAGAAATATGTCGTGACAGATCCTGGTCAGGACACTGATCTGAGAAAGTATCAGGTGCTTGACGAGGATGACTACTATGCAGCTGTAGATAAGTACGGCGATACATTCAAGGCAGGAATGGGTGCTGAGGCAATCTATGATCTTCTCAAGGATCTTGATCTTCAGTCTCTTTCTGCTGAGCTCAGGGAGCAGCTCTCACAGAAGGAAGAGGCCAACAATAAGATTGACAGCAAGCTTCTTTCCCGTATCCGTTACTGTGAGGAGTTCCTCTCATCTGGCAACAAGCCTGAGTGGATGATTCTCAAGGTCATCCCTGTCATCCCGCCAGATCTCCGCCCGATGGTTCAGCTCGATGGTGGACGTTTTGCTACGACAGACCTCAATGAGCTTTACAGAAGAGTCATCAACATAAACAACCGTCTTGACAGGCTTATCAAGATCCAGGCCCCTGCTATCATCATCAGAAATGAGAAGAGAATGCTTCAGGAGGCTGTCGATTCACTTTTCGACAACTCCAAGACACCAAACCCGACAAAGGGCAGCAGCAAGAGGGATCTCAAGTCACTTTCCGATGTTCTCAAGGGCAAGCAGGGCAGATTCCGCCAGAATCTTCTCGGTAAGCGTGTCGATTACTCCGGACGTTCTGTAATCGTCGTCGGACCGGAGCTCAGAATGCATCAGTGCGGTGTTCCTGCAAAGATGGCACTTGAGCTTTTCAAGCCATTTATAATGAGAAAGCTTGAGCAGAAGGAGATTGCACAGAACGTAAAGAGGGCAAAGCTGCTTGTCGAGCAGGAAGCTCCAGAGGTCTGGGGAGTTCTTGATGAGGTTGTCAAGGAGCATCCTGTCATGCTCAACAGAGCCCCTACGCTTCACCGTCTCGGTATTCAGGCATTTGAACCGGTACTTGTAGAAGGAAAGGCTCTCAAGCTTCATCCGCTTGTATGTCATGCTTTCAATGCTGACTTTGATGGAGACCAGATGGCTATCCATGTTCCGCTCACACATGCGGCACAGCTTGAATGCTGGACTCTCATGCTCAGTACGACAAACCTTCTTGACCCTGCAAACGGAAAGCCTATCGCATTCCCGTCACAGGATATGGTTCTCGGTATCTTCTATCTTACAAAGGAGAGAACGGACCTCGATCCTGATAGAAAGATAAAGAGATTCGAGACTGTGGCAGAGATTGAAGCTGCCATTGATGCTTATTCTGTTTCATACAATGAGAAGATCTATTACCGCTTCAAGGCTGGTCTCGAGATTGTCGACGAGAAGGGCAATTCCCAGATTTCCGATGGAAAGAGCTGGTATGCCACAACTCCGGGAAGGATCATATTCAATGCAGCTATTCCAGAGGGCATTCCGTACCAGAACTACTGCCTCGGAGATAAGCAGCTGAGGAAAGTGATCGGAGAGACCATCAGGAACAAGAAACCTTCTGTCGCTGTTGATCTTCTCGATTCCGTAAAGGACCTCGGCTTCAAGTACGCAACGCTGTTCGGTGCGACAATCGGTCTGTCTGATATGGTCGTTCCTGCAGAGAAGGCTGGCCTTATTGAAGATGCAAATGAGAAGCAGTCAGTTGTTTTCAAGCAGTATCATGATGGTCAGATCACTCAGGAAGAGAGATACAACCGTGTCATCGAAGTCTGGACGGAGACGAATGAAGAGCTTACGGACAAGCTCATGGATGAGCTCAAGAAGAGCCAGCATGGCTTCAATCCGCTCTATCTCATGGTCGAATCCGGTGCTAGAGGTTCCAAGAACCAGATCAGACAGCTCGGTGGTATGCGTGGTCTCATGGCAAAGCCGAATGGAAAGATCATTGAGCTTCCAATCAAGTCCAACTTCAAGGAAGGACTTTCTATCATGGAATTCTTCATCTCTTCCAACGGTGCTAGAAAGGGTCTTACCGATACAGCTCTCAAGACAGCTAAGGCAGGCTATCTTACAAGAAAGCTCGTCGATGTCGCTCAGGATGTCGTTGTCTCTGAGGAGGACTGCCATACAATCAATGGTATATGGGTCAGTGCGGTAAAGGACGGCGATGCGATTGTCGAGACTCTTGCGTCCCGTATTGTCGGTTCCTGTCCCGTGGAGGATGTTCTTCACCCATTCCTCAAGGATGCTGATGGACGCCCTGTCGTACTTGCTAAGGCAAACGAGGAAATCTCGGATGATACAGCTGTCGCTATTGAGGATGCAGGTGTTGAGAAGGTTCTTCTCCGCACGGTTCTCACATGTGAGGCAGAGCATGGCGTATGCCGCAAGTGCTATGGACGCAACCTTGCAACTAACCGTCCTGTTGAGATCGGAGAGGCTGTCGGTATTATCGCTGCGCAGTCAATCGGTCAGCCTGGTACACAGCTTACCATGCGTACATTCCATGTCGGTGGTACTGCTTCCACATCAACAAAGGAGAACAAGCTCTCATTCAGCTACCCGACTATTGTCCGCGAGCTGAAGGGCCTCATCATCCACAACAACCAGGGACAGCGTCTTTTCCCGAGAAAGGGACATGTCACGATCTCCAGAGTCTTTGAAGAGATCACAGGGCAGTTTGATGAGCTTCTCGTACAGAACGGGGATGCTGTAGGAAAGGGATATCCGTTCTACAGGAAGGCCGGCCATGATGTGGCTGCTTCAGAGAATGGAAGACTCCTGCAGATTGAGGATGTCACATCGACATTCCGTACATTCGTAGTCGGACCGGAAGCAGAGTATCAGGTGCCAGCTGGTTCTGAGCTTATGGTTTCAGAAGGTCAGGTAGTCGGTGAAGGTGAGGCAATCATCACATTCGATCCGTTCTCCGAACCTATCATCGCAGAGGAATCAGGTTTTGTTGAGGAGATGAATGACTTCGTTGAGGACAAGTCATACAGAAGGATCTTCAATGAAGCAGGCGACACAGAGATGATCGTTGTTCCTGGCTCACACCTCGGAGCATTCCGCCCGTCTGTTCTTGTGCGTACGGACAGCGGCGAGATGAACCAGTATCAGATTCCTGGCGGTGCATACATGGTCGTCAAGGAAAAAGGTGAGAGGGTTGAGGCTGGTGATATCATCGCAAAGGTATCCAAGGACAGTACTACAACCAAGGATATCGCTGGTGGTCTTCCGCAGGTTGACTCCCTCTTTGAGGCAAGGCACGGAAAGGTATCTTCCTCAAACAAGGTCAATCCGATTATCCTTGCCCGCGTAACCGGTACTGTCGTAGGTGTGCAGGCTGGAGCAGCCAATGGCTCTACAACCACAGTCACAATCCGCGATGCTTTCGGTGCGCTGCATCCGCATAAGGTATATACAAAGGATGCTCTTCTTCTTGTCCGTGAAGGGGATGAAGTAAAAGCAGGTGAACCGCTTTGTGATGAGCCTGTAACTTCAAGAGAGGTTCTTGACGTACTTGGAGAGAATGCCGTTCTTTCCTTCCTCGTCAATGAGATCCAGAAGGTTTACAGGATGCAGGGCGTTGAGATCAATGAGAAGCACCTTGGAATCATCATCCGTCAGATGCTCAGGAAGGTTGAAGTTCTCAGGGCCGGTGATACTCAGTTCGTTAAGATGCAGAGAGTCGATAAGAATCTCTTCGACCGCGTTAATGCCGAGATGAAGAGACAGGGAAAGACACCTGCTATCGCACGTCCTGTACTTCAGGGTGTTTCCGAAGCAGCCCTCTCTGTTGATTCCTTCATTTCCGCTGCATCCTTCCTTTCTACCACAAGGGTATTGACCAATGCGGCCATTGCAGGTAAAAAGGATGAGCTGAGAGGACTCAAGGAGAACGTCATCATCGGCCATCTCATTCCGGCAGGTACCGGTATGAAGCGTTACAGGTCAGTGCACCTTGATGAGGATGAGAAGCTTCTTGAGATCCAGAAGGAAGTCGATAAGGCACGCAGAGAGCAGAAGGTTGATACTTCAGCTTATGCGGATGATTTCGACGCAGAAGAACTTGGTGATATGAAGACGGTGGGAGAACCTGTCGATATTGACGAAGGCTCATTCGAGGAGTGAGGCGCCTGTTGGCGCCCCATCCGGGGCTTTTACGGCAGTTCTCATGCTGACCATCGTTCTGAATAGATATGCTGCTTGTGCGGCATAGATCCCTCTACTGTGAGAGGAGTGGATCAATTTTAAGGAGTGTATCGTAAGATGCCTACTATTAATCAGCTTATCAGAAAGGGTAGAGAGACCTCGAAGTCGAAGACAAAGTCTCCGGCTCTCCAGGGTTGCCCTCAGAAGAGAGGAGTCTGCACAAGGGTTATGACTGTAACTCCTAAGAAGCCGAACTCCGCTCTTAGAAAGGTTGCTCGTGTGCGCCTTTCAAATGGAATCGAAGTTACCGCATACATCCCGGGTATCGGCCATAACCTTCAGGAGCACTCTGTTGTTCTCATCAGAGGCGGAAGAGTCAAGGACCTCCCTGGTGTAAGGTATCATATCATCCGCGGTACCAAGGATACTCTTGGTGTTGCAGATCGCAAGCGCAGCCGCTCCAAGTACGGCGCAAAGAAGCCAAAGGCCTGATAGGAGGAAGACATGTCAAGAGATAGAAAAGCTCCGGCCAGAAAGGCTACACCAGATGCGATTTACCACAGCACAGTTGTTGAGAAGTTCATCTGCCGCATGATGATTGACGGCAAGAAGAGCATCTCTACACGCATCCTTTATTCTGCAATGAAGGAACTTGGCGAGAAGAGCGGTGAGAATCCGCTTGATGTCTTCACAAAGGCTGTCGATAACGTCAAGCCTGTTGTAGAGGTAAAGTCAAGACGTGTTGGTGGTGCTACATATCAGGTTCCTGTTGAGATCAGGGAAGAAAGAAGAGAAGCACTTGCAATGCGCTGGATCATCGCAGCAGCTCGCGCAAGAAACGGTAAGAGCATGAGCGACAAGCTTGCAGATGAGCTTATGGATGCATATAACTCAACTGGTGCAGCTTTCAAGAAGAAGGAAGATGTACATAGAATGGCAGATGCAAACAAGGCTTTCAGCCACTTCCGCTGGTAGTCTTCAGCGTATCAATGCAGCCTCCCTACGGGGAGGTTTTGTTTTCTCTTATGATTTTGTTATCATGATGATGAGGTTGCCATGATTCCAGATTACGATGACTATTATTCACTTTCGGCTTATGCCCGCCGTTTCGTGCGTGATCCTTTCCGTCAGATTGAAGGGTGGCTTTCGCAGCGTTCCACTGTTGCCATGATAACTGACTGGGAGCGCCGCAATGGAAATGAGAGCTTCAGAGAATCCAGTGTCCCCTATCTCTTTGAAAGGGCTGACAGGGATGAGGTGATAACCGTGCCGGATTTCATTGCCCTCACATCCTGTCAGGGACTTGCGCTTGATGGGGATGAGGTTATAGCAGATATCTCGATCTATAATGATTTTGTCGCTTTCCTGACAGCAAGAGGAATAAACATCTGAAAAAAATCCTCCGGGAATCCGGAGGAAGTGTTCAGGCGTTTGCAATAGCTTCTTCTATTGCTTTTGAGAGCTGGTCTGGACAGGATGTGGGCTTGAGGCCGCATCGTATGCCCCTGACTCTTTCCATTACCTCTTCTGCTTTCTGTCCTTCGCAGAGCCTTCCGATTCCCTGAAGATTTCCGTGGCAGCCGCCATTGAATCTCAGATTGTGGATTCTGTTCTCATCATCAAGTTCGAACATGATAGACTTTGAACATGTCCCATGTGTTTTATATTCTACTGTTCTCATATCAATCTCCTCGCTGTAAGATACATTAAGAGGAGGAGAGGGGCAAGTGAGGATCCGAAGATTCAGTCCTTCAGATGCTGCTGCGGTTACCGATCTGTTTTATCGTTCGGTTCATGAGCTCTGTGCAGGAGAATACACACCGGTGCAGCTTGATGCCTGGGCACCTTCTGCTATTGACCCCGTGTCATGGACGGAGAGGCTTCTTGATACATATACGCTTGTCTCGGAGGATGAGGGGAAGATCATCGGCTTCGGGAATCTCGATGGCCATTACGTGGACAGGCTCTTTGTATCTCCTCAATACGCAGGAAAGGGAGTAGGGAAGACGATCCTCCTTGCACTGGAATCGAAGACTCAGGACTATGCGACAGTATATGCTTCCGATACCGCAAAACGCTTCTTTGAGCGTCAGGGATACCGTACCATAAGGGAAAACACTGTAGTGCGCTTTTCGGTGTCCCTTCGCAACTGGTATATGAGGAAAGAGCTCTGAGGCCGTGATTATATTATGCCGAGGCTCTGTAATGCCTTGTATATACCGTCATGGTTGTTGTCGTCGGTATGTAGTTTTATTCTGCCCTTGAGGGCTTCGGGTGCATTTCCCATCAGAAAACCATGCCCGACAGCTCGGAGCATTTCCTCATCATTGTAGTTATCTCCGAAAGCGATGGCCTCTTCCATGGGCACTTTGTATTCCCTGCACATCATTTTGACAGCTTCGGCCTTTGACACTCCCTTTGCCATTATCTCGATGAGCGCACTGTCAGACTTGACGACTGCGACGTCCTTGAAATTGCTCCTGAGTTTCTCTTCTATATTTTCAGTCTTTTCCGGATTGCATATGCAGAGCAGTTTGCTGATTTCATCCTTGGCGATTGTATCGATTGCTCCTTCTCTTGCCTCGGCTTTCACTGTTCTCTCTTCGTTTGCTATCCTCTCATCCTTTTTCATGACAACCCATTCATCGTATGAGAAAACAGAGAGGGACAGGTCGAGTTTCTCCTTTGAGATGAATGACGCGATTTCCTTTGCCGTTTCCTTTGACATGCCCTTGTGATAGATTGTGTTTCCCTTCTCATCGAGGATGAGACCACCGCTGTAGGCTATTATAGGGGAGGAGAAGCCATATTCTCTGAGTATCGGGTAGATTCCTGAAGGGCTTCTTGCCGAGACAATGACGAATGGTATGTCATCGTCTTCTGCTTTTCTTATGGCTTTCAGGGTGTTCCCGCTCATGCGGTGATTGCTGTCAAGCAAAGTTCCGTCGATATCGCTGAAAATAATGCGTTTCATTTTCCTTTATCCTATAATTACGGCGTCTCGCTGTAAATGCCGGTATTCTTCTTCATGGGTGAAGTTTGACATAATTTATTTTCCTGAAAAGAAATGAAAATCAGTTGACAAAGAATTTGTGTTTATGTAAATTAGTCAAGGTGTCTGACCATGCCCTTTTGGTGTGAGTTGGACGAAAGAGCCAAACCGATTGCCGATGGCGATAAGGTGGTTCCGGAACCGGTCTTTTTTACAAATATGACCATTGTCGTCGGGCTTGTACCTGCCGACCTCTGGAAACCCTTTTATTCCTGACGCGATCAGCTGTCTCTGAAAATATAAAGGCATGGGCCTTTATAAGATATCTTAGTTTTTTGTGGCACAGGCCACAAGGAGGAACTGATGGCTAAGGAGAAATTCGAAAGAACGAAGCCACATGTAAACGTAGGTACGATCGGTCACGTCGACCACGGCAAGACCACCCTTACAGCTGCAATCACAATGCATTGTGCAA
>CASEGX010000060.1 GCA_949287505.1 uncultured Spirochaetales bacterium
ACCAAGATCATCAGTGACCACAATTCTCAGGTAACAGAAGAGAGACAGTTCATTATTGGTACTATCTCAGTTGATGGCTCAGATGAAGAAGTCTCTTATGCTTACATGGAATGGGAGAAATCCCTTGATGCTATGGAAGACCTTTTGGAAGCATACGGAGGTCATATATCATTCCGTCATGAAGATGAGGGTACATACATTGACTGGATTGATTCCTATGAACTCTTAGACCAGACAGCAGAGCTTGGAAAGAATATCCTTGACCTTACACAGACCGTGGAAGGTGGAGAGATTATCACAGGTATCCTTCCTACAGGCGATGAGAACGAGAATACAGGATATCCAACCAATATCTCTGAAATGGATATCATTGAAACCTCACACCATAAGCAGATGTTCCCTGTGACATCATCGGATATGGATTTGGAAAAGTCTTTCCCGATAAATGGCAAGCTCAATATGGGTAACATATTCGGGGCAAATGGACTTGTGATAGTCAATAAACCTCTCTTTGAGAAGTATGGAGCTATTATAGAACAGCGTAGCTATGACGGATACCCTGCTGACTGGATTCAGCAAGTATTGGATGAAGTCGATGCGCTTACAGGGCTTTCCAATTCTATTGAGGTGACAGTTGTAGACCTTGGATGGTTTGAGGATGTTGATTTCCTAGAAATGGGAAAGAAGATGAAGGTTGTATCCACACCACATGGCGTGAACGACACATATTCAATCCTTAAGCTCGAACTCGATTTGCAGAAGCCTGAAAGCAACAAGATAACACTCAATAAGACCCTATCCAATTTCATAGATCAGGTTGTCAATCCTGATGGTTCTAAACCTGTTGGAGACAAAGGCAACAGTGCTGTAAAATACAGTTACGCTTATGCTCTTTCTGACAGTAATACCGTTTGTCCTTTGGATTCAGAGTTCTCTGATTCAATAGAGATTGATGCTGAAAAGTATCTATGGGTAAGAGTGACAACTCTTATGTCTGATGGTACGTCCACAAAAAGTTACTATTGTGCAGGGAAAGGCGAAGGAAGCAAGTTTGAGATTGTAGCATCGTCAACTGTAGTTGTTCGCAATGACAGGCTCACGACTTCTCAGACAATCACTTTCAGAGCTGATATCAACGGTTACACCAAAGCAAGACCGAAGTGGTATGTCAATGATCGCTATGTTGCAGAAGGTGGAACATATACAGTCATAATCCCTTATAGAAATGCAGAAGGTTTCACTATAAGCCTGTTCAACGGAACGCAGCTTATGGACACTCTTAACCTTGGCGTGGTGGATAAGACGGCCGACCCTTTATATCTAGGAGCATATGACAGTGCTGTACCAACTCAGGGGTATGATGATGAGGGAAATGTCCTGATTCTTGCAGTTGGTGATTACTTCCTTTGTTCTAAGAGCTTTGACACATTCAAAGCAGGAAACCCTTATAGATGGAATGGCACAAGCTGGGAAGAAGTATATGTAACAGGTGAGAATGCTAACGTATCTCCTGATATGTATGGCAAGATAATGTCTTCATGTCTCGATGATGCACTCTCTTCCGATACAGTCCAAAATACCAAGTACATGAGCTGGTATAAGAGATTGGCAAGCAAAGAAGCATTTGTCGAAAATCTCTTTGCTCAGATTATCACTGTTCTTGGTGAGTTCCGATTCACTAAGACAGTTGGCAATAACCTTGCTACTTTTGAGATAACACAGGATGGCGTAACAATGCGCTTTGGTGCAACTTCTCAAGGTGATAATAGAGCTTTGAAGTTCCATATTGATTTCAATACTGGATTAGTTACAGCCGTGGATGCAAAACTTTCAGGTTCGATTACTGCAAATAGCGGTACGTTTCATGGAAAAATAGAAGGTACAAACGGCTATATACAGAATATGAATGCTTACGATCTGAATATTAGTGGTAATTCAAAATTTCAAGGAGAGCTTCAGTGTGGAGGGTTGAAAGTAATACCAAAAGAATCAAACAACTATTATGTGACAGCGGATGAAGGTTCTTCACAGTGTTCTACTCTTCTTGGCAATTTAGCAGTAGCCATAACAGGTAGTACTGATTTCACAGCTATTCAATATTTGCTCAAAGAAATCAACGGACACATCTTTGAAGTATCTTCGTCAAATATACCGGGCTTAAGATACATTTATCCATTTATAATGATAACGAGTGGTGTATTCTGGCTTTTTTTATATGATAACAACTTAAATAGCTTAAACATTGCTAATACAGGTCTTGAATATACAGTAAGTGGAACATCGTTTGGCGATGGAATAGTAGATGTACTTATTTCATCTGGTTCTTATGGCGTTTGGATTAATCAAACCGTTTATATGACAATTAAGGTTGCAAACGATGAAGTGTATTTAAGTGTTCCGATAGATCCTTCAACAGAAAAGATGGCTTCATTAAAACCGGGACAGCTTTATATAGACTCAAATGGAACGGTAAAGACTAAATTACCAGATACTCCGTAATTTAAAGGATTAACATATGGAAACAATCATAATCCCATCAATAACAGTAATCTGTTATGTCGTGGGGGCTATGGTTAAGCACCTATGCCCCAAGATTGATAACAAGTACATACCGATTATCAATGCAGTCCTCGGAATAGCCCTTGCCTTTTGGATGAAGGGCTTTTCATTTGATGTAGCCCTTACTGGTCTTGTTTCCGGCTGGGCTTCAACTGGTTGTTACGAAGCAATCAGGAATATGTCTCAGGGAGGTAAATAGTGGACAATACAACAATGATTGGTGCAATAGTCATAGCAGCAGGAGCTTTAATAAGTATCCTGACTCCGATTCTCAAGATAAGCTCTAACATCACCCATATGAAAGCCTCAATAGATCATATGGTGGAGAATGATAAGATTCGTGATGAACGGCTTAGACTTCATGGAAAAGAACTTGATGAAATTGTTAAACAGGTTGAAAGGCATGAAGTTAGGATTACCAACCTTGAGAGATATCATCACAACCAGTAGTAAGACCCTAGTGAGCTTCACAGCTTGCTAGGGCTATTTTTGTCTACAAATTGTCTACGGATTTACACATTTTCTGAAATCTCTTGGCACTTCTTAACATTTTGAAATTGTTATTTATTTCTTGTAAGTCATTACAATATTATATCTTATCAAGTTTTTTAACATCTTTAGAAATTCCCTGCAATTTTAGCTTCCATTAGGGATACGGATACAAAAAGACCGCACAGCTGACAGAGCTGAACATGTATACAGTTCGTGAGTATAAGCGGAGGTTTGTCTCAGGGGATAACACCTGGGCAGACCGTGGCGGAGGGAAAGCCTCTGTCAGATGAATTAGGTTTAAGAAGAGTATTCAATCTCTTCCTAGGTTTATCTATTGGGCTCATCCTTCTCCGGGTGAGCCCTTTAACAATGTTTTTTCAGATGATTATTATGCCAAGGACAACAAGAAACACGATAACATACAAAAGTCCCTTGATTACTGCAATGGAGAGCTTGGCGATAAGCTTGATGGCAAAAAACAGGGCGATGATAAGAAGGATTTCCATGGAAATACAGTATCACACTCGTTTCATGCTTCAGATTACTTCCTCAGAGATAAGATAATCTGTGTATACATCTGCCTGAGTCAAGAAGAATTCTACAACTTCTACAAGCAGATCCTCATCAAGGATATCTGAATAGAAGAAATCATAATCGGCATAGAATGTACCAGGCACAGGCTCATACCACGCACGCAGCATTATGAGATTGCTGTTTGCATCATTTACGATTCTGGCAGCATCAGATGTTGATACATCTCCATAGGCAGGCCATCCGCTCTCTATCCACAGTCTCTTTTCTTCTGGATAGGCTATGATCCAGTATAAATAGTCATACTGGTCAGTGATGGCGACATCGCCTTCCTCATCCACTTCGGCATCAAGCCCTGCATTCTTGAGTATTGAGGCAATGTTCTCCGCAGTCACATCTTCCGCATCCAGGGCAAATAGGGGAGAGACAGCTGCCAAAAGAATAGAAATAACTATCAGTGCTTTTTTCATAGCAACATAATAGCATGGATCAAAGTTCTGAGGTGGCGAGAATTTTTCTCAGTGGCAATCCCACGACAGTTGTCCAGTCTCCATCAATCCTGTCAACAAGTAGGTATCCGGTTTTCTGCAGTCTGTAGCCCCCGGCAGCTCCCTGCCATTCTCCTGTATCGAGGTATGCGTTTATCTCATCGCTGGAAAGGGATCTGAAAAACACGGAAGCAGTATCTGTAAGCATTATCTTTCCCCGCCCAGGAAGGTACAGGCCGCATGCGGATATGACAATCTGCTCATGATCAGAGAGTTCTTTCAGGATGCTCTCAGCTTCGTTTCTGTCAGCTGGCTTTCCAAGAAGATGGTTGTTGATATAGACAAGCGTGTCTGCCGCTATTGCAGGGCTTTCAGGATCAAATGCCTCTGAGGACATATATGCATCTATTTTCCTTGATGCGATATTCTCAACAATCTCTTCCGGTGTGTTGCCGGCTTTCGTCTCATCCGCCTCGGGGGAGAAGACTGTCACACTCACTCCTCCCTTCTCAAGGAGTGCTCTTCTGTTAGGGGATGAGGAGGCGAGAACAAGCGAAGGAAAGGCTTTTCCGAATTCAAGCTGCAGCGCATCAGGCTCTTCTATTCTCTGCATTTCTCAGCCTCCTCCGACGTCTCCATCCATTCAGTCTCTTTCTCGCTTATCGTCTTCTCAAGCTCCTCCTTCTGCTTGATGAGCTTCGTGATTTTAGCAGCATCGGAGTAGTTCTCAGGAAGTGCTATCTCGTTGTTTATTGCATCAAGCTTCACGCCAAGAGCATCAAGCTCGTTCAGGAGCTTCTCCGCAGTTCTCTCAAGGGTCTTGAGCCTGTTTCTTCTCTGGTTTGCTTCCTCTCTGGAGATCACGGATTTATCAGGCTGCGTGTTTTCCTTTGCCTTCTTTTTTCCATGGCTTTCCTCTGCAAGCTTCTTTTCCTTTTCCTCGATTTTATATTCAAAGTAGGAATAATCCCCGTCGAAGAACTCCGGCCCTTCCTCGGAAAGGTAGAGGATCCTTGTCGCGAGATTCTTTATGAAATGCCTGTCATGACTGACGAAGATAACTGTCCCGCCATATGATGCGATGGCTTTCTCAAGCATCTCCTTTGCGTTTATGTCCAGATGGTTTGTAGGTTCATCCAGCAGCAGCAGGTTTGATGGATGCAGAAGAATTTTCAGGAGAGCAAGTCTGGATTTCTCTCCTCCAGAGAGCACGGAAACGCGTTTGAACACATCGTCATCAGAGAAGAGGAATGCGCCTAAGAGATTCCTTATGTCCGGGATATCCTTTGTATCTGCAAGGCTCTCCGCTTCTTCAAGCACCGTATTGGCAGGATTCAGTGTATTCTCCGTGTCCTGGGCAAAATAGGCCTTTCTCACTCCGGCCCCATCCCTTATCGTTCCGCTGTAGTCGGTATCCACACCAGCAATCATCCTCAGCAACGTGGATTTTCCCGCACCGTTACGGCCTGTTATCGCAAGGCGTTCTCCCTTCCTCACAAGGAATGAGAAATCGTTGTAGATTGCATTGCTTCCGTATGATTTCGAGATATGCTCTGCAGCAAGGACATCATTGCCTGAATGCGGGGCAGGGGGAAATGAGAAGGAGAGTTTTCTCAGATGCTGCGGAATCTCGATTATCTCAAGCTTGTCCAGTGCCTTTATCCTTGACTGTACCTGACGGCTTTTTGTCGCCTTGTATCTGAAACGGTCGATGAACGCTTCTGTCTTCTCTATCTCGCTCTGCTGCTTCCTGTAGGCTTTCTCGATTTCCTTGATCTCCTCCTCCCGTCTTTTCAGGTAGTCAGAGTAGTTGCCTGCATAGCGTGTAAGGCGTCCATTGAAAAGCTCATACACCTCAGAGACCATGTCATCAAGAAAGCCCTGGTCATGCGAGACGACCATCAGGCCTCCATCGAAGCCCTTGAGATACTCCTCAAGCCATATCATTGCCTCGATATCAAGATAGTTCGTAGGCTCGTCGAGAAAGAGGAAATCCGGATCTTCAAGAAGAATCCTTGCAAGTGCTATCCTCATCTGATAGCCACCGGAGAATTCCCTTGCAGGGCGCATGAGGTCAGATTTGCGGAATCCCAGGCCGAAGAGTATCGATTCAATTCTCTGCTTCCTCTCATAGTAGCCGGAGGAGGAAAGCATCTCATGGCACTCTGAAAGACGCTCTGCCGCACTCAGTGCATCCTTACCTCCGCCTGCGGTTCTTTCCTCAAGAGCTTTCATCTCCTCAAGAATTGTCTCGAAACGCCTGTATCCTTCTTCTGCGGCAGCGTATACGCTCTTTTCCGGGAGTACTATGTCAGACTGGGGAAGATATGAGATGCGTGAACCTTTCGTTACTGAAAGAGTCATGCTGTCAGCTTTCATCGCGCCCGAGATAACCTTAAGCAGGGTAGACTTTCCTGAACCGTTTGCACCAGCCAGGGCAGCTCTTGTCCTCTCTGCCATCGTAAAGCCTATGTTCTTAAGTATCTCCCTCTCGCCGAAAGCGAGATTAACATCCTGTATCTGAAGTGTTCTCATGTCTCTCCCTGAGTGCCTGTGCCTTGCTAATTGAGCCGGTTATGGCTATTATCGGAACATAGCAGGAATCCACCTGTTCTTCAACACGTTGTATCGTATGTGAAGTATTGATCGGTGAGGGATTAGCTCCATTTCTGCATTGGATAGGAGGTCGAAGCAAAATGATCTGTCTAACGTTATCCGGTACTACTCTCTCTTCCTGTTTAGATGAAATCAGACAGAATAGAGAATATATTGATTTAGCAGAGCTGAGGCTTGATCTTCTCACACCGGAAGAGCAGAAAAAGGCCTCGGAATTTCCACAGATGGCAGGTATTCCTCTAATCCTCACGCTCCGGCGGAAGGAGGATGGGGGTCAGTGCACGCTTTCTGAGAAAGAAAGGAGGCAGCTTCTCCTCTCTGCACTGGATGGTGACTTTGCCTATGTTGATATCGAAGAGGATGTGAAGAAGAACGATGTGGAGGCAAAGGCTAGAGAGAAGGGCGTGAAGATAATCCGCTCATTCCACGATTTCTCGGGAATCCCCGATGATATCTATTCAAGGATATACCGTCTTTCAGAGCGTGGTGATATTGCAAAGGCTGCAGTGACTCCGCACACGATCCAGGATCTTCTCACTCTTTTCAGGATCTCAGAGGAGCTTAAGGATGTACCGAAGATCATCATCGGCATGGGGGATTGGGGAATTCCTATAAGGATCCTTTATAAGAAAGCCGGATCCCTTCTCACATTCGCATGTTCAGGAGAGGCCGTGGCGCCAGGGCAGGTGAGTGCAAGGGATCTGAAGGTGCTTTACAGGGCAGATAAGGTCAATGAGCGGACTGGAATCTATGGAATCATCGGAAACCCTGTGCTTCATACCTCATCTCCTATCATCCATAACCCCGGTTTCCATGCCATAAACTACAATGCAATCTATCTGCCTTTCCTTGTTGACAACGTCCGCATATTCTTCGCTCTTGCTGAGTATCTCAAGATGCGCGGCTTTTCGGTTACGATTCCTTTCAAGGATGCCGTGCTGATGTACCTTGGTAACATAACAAGGGAAGTGAAGCAGATCGGTGCCTGCAATACGGTTGTCAGGATGCCTGGAATGTGGAAGGGCATGAATACCGATTACTATGGTTTCCTGCAGCCTATTGTGAATGACATTGACTCGGGCAGGGTGAAGAATGCCCTTGTCATCGGAGCAGGTGGTGCATCCCAGGCAATTGTATGGGCTCTGAGGAACAGGGGAGTGAAGGTCACGATTCTCAACAGGACAGTTGGGAGGGCTGAGAAGCTTGCGCGCATAAACCTCTGTGAGTATGACACATTGGATAATGCCCATAAGTATGAAGGCAAGGTCGATCTTGTCGTGCAGACCACAAGCGTTGGACTCTATCCTGATTTTGACATCAGTCCTGTTGATTTCCATTTCTCCGGTAAGGAAATTGCCTATGATATCATCTATAAGCCGAAGATGACGAAGTTCCTCCGCGATGCCGAGAAGGCGGGGTGCCGCCTGCATTTCGGGGAGGAGATGCTCCTTGAGCAGGGTAAGCTTCAGTTCGAGCTTTTCACAGGCTATCACTATCCGAAGACGGCATCTCCAGATCTCTGATTGATACCGGAAGTACGGCGGTTTTCCAGATCTTGCATTGTTCTATGCTCTTCCCGAGTATACTTACATGCTCATCATCTTCCTTCTTCACGTGTCCTACCAGCACGCTGCCGTCGATGAACTCTGCGTAGATTTTCTGGTTAGTGTCTTCAGCTGTGCGTACAAGCCTCATCTTTTCCTGATAATAAAGGCCGTTCACGGTCTCTGGCAGTCTGGGGTTATCGCTCTCTGCTGTGATGAACCCGGATTCTGCCAGTGCTTTCATAAGAGGAGTCCTGGCATTCTCAACAAGCCTTTTCTTAAGCCCTTCATCAAATGGAATGATACGCTCTTCTGGAATCTCCGGCGGTATGAATGAAGAGCAGGCTATGCTGCTTCTTTCTTCCTCTTCCATGAACCCCGGTCCCTCAGTCTTTCCCAGCATGTCGAAGCCTGCATTCTCCAGAGCTCGTCTCCATAAAGCCTCTGTATCCTTCCTCATGATATAGATTGTGTCGCTCAGTTTCTCCTCTATATGCATCCTCAGTGTCGGAAGAGCTTCTATGATTCGTGCATTTCTCTCATCTGTGACAAGGATGAGAGCTCTGGATGTCCTGATAGAAGAAAAGGAGGAGTACCACAGCTCGATTCTTGGATACACAGTCTCAGGGAGAGGATATGAAGAGATTTCCTCAAGGCTCCTCTTTATTTCTTCCGGAGTCATCTTAAGGGAGAAGGCAGCCTTGGCAGACTGCTTTGTAATCCTCCACTCTGTTGTCCTGTCAGACATGACAGGGGAGGCGTAGAGGAATATCTTTTCAGGAGTCCTCCCTGTATAGGTGATGGAGAAATCAGAGGAGATCGTGAAATGAGATGTCCTTTCCTGAGTCATGATACGTCCTGAATACTCCCTTCCATCCTTTTCAAGAATGCTGAAAAGAAGAAGATCTTCAAGCGCGATGCTCACACCTGTCAGCTTTTCGATGAGAGCAAGATACTCTTCAATCCTTCCTTCCTCTATTCCAGACAGCTTTGAAGAGAGGCTGATGAAGCGTGCATACTGGTCACGCTTTGCTGCATTGTAGGCATTGTCTCTGTCAAGAATGACCGCAAGCCGCTCCTCTTCCTTCAGGGAGAGAAACGAAAGTGTGCTTTCCTTTGAAACGGAGAGAAAGGCATCGCGGTCATCTGCGACACCTAGTTCTATCAGGCGTTCGATACTCCGGGTGGCAGCATTTATGGCTCTCTCTTTATCAAGTCCTGGAAAGAGGGATGAGAAGAAGTCTGATGATATCGTCCGGTGCCACCTCGTGCTTGGAAGCACGCCTGAGGCCACAACCGAAAGAAGGAAGGGAAAGAATGCCTCAGGATAAATACTCCTTGTTTTCCTTCTTCCGAGGAGAGGATAGAGCGAGACAGCTTTCATTCCTCTCTCCGTTACCCTTAGTTTCCCTTCCTTCCACTCTGCCATCTTCCTGTCAGTAAGGGATGCTGTCTCATCGCTTTCTGGAATATCTTTTAACGAGAGGGCAATTTCTGTAAGAAACATTCCTTCAGTCTCCGTAAGGACTGCAAGGGCCTTCTCGTCATCTGTTCTTTCAAATCCGAAAGGAAGCTGCTTCTCACTCATAGGCTTCTGCCTTTTCAATTGTATAGCTGTATCCCTGTTCGGAAAGGAATTTCTGTCTGTTCTGGGCAAATTCCTCTTCCTCCGTATACTCTGTTATGAGCGTATAGAAATGGCTGTCCCTGTCCTTCGGTCTCAGTATTCTTCCAAGCCTCTGTGCCTCTTCCTGCCTGGATCCGAAGGTTCCGGAAATCTGTATTGCGACAGAGGCATCCGGAAGATCTATTGCGGAGTTGGCGACTTTTGAGACGATGAGCACCTTTACCTTGCCCTCCCTGAAGAGGGTATAAAGCTCATCGCGTTTCTTTGTCGGTGTCGCCCCTGTTATTATCGGGTAGCCGAATTCCTTTCGGAAATCATCCAGCTGTTCCAGATATTGTCCGATGATGAGTATCGATTCACCTTGATGGCGCTCGATGATGAGCCTTGCAGCCTTCATTTTCAGAGGATTCAGGGCAGCAATCCGGTATTTCTCCCTTTTCTTTGCAATCGCATACTCAATTTCCTTGTCATCCGGGAGAGGAAGCCTTATTTCATGGCAGTAGGCTTTTGCTATGAAGCCTCTCTTCTCAAGCTCCGACCATGGAGTATCGTAGCGCTTTGGCCCTACAAGTGAGAATACCTCATCCTCTCTTCCGTCCTCACGCACAAGTGTTGCTGTCAGACCAAGCCTGTGTATTGCCTGAAGCTCTGCCGTGATACGGAAGACGGGAGCCGGAAGCATATGCACCTCGTCATAGATTATGAAGCCCCAGCCACCATCCCTGAAGAGTGAAAAGCGCGGGTAATTAGAATCAGTGTCAGGTCTCCATGTGACTATCTGATAAGTACAGACTGTCACAGGTTTCATATCCTTCTTCTCTCCGGAATACTCTCCGATCTCATCCTCTGTCAGATATGTCTTATCAAGGAGCTCACGTATCCATTGATGAACTGCCGTGACATTCGGGCAGAGTATCAGTGTTCTTGTATTAAGCCGGGCCATTGCAAGAATTCCTGCAACTGTCTTCCCCGATCCGCAAGGAAGCACTATTGTCCCGTATCCGCTTCCGCTCCCTCCGTCTCCGAGAAGCGCACTGACCGCGTCTTCCTGGTAATCCCTTGGTGTGAACGACGGGCGGAGAGTGACAGAAAGAGGCATTCCCTTTTTTAGCGGTATCCTGTCATCCACAGGGAAGCCAAGCTTGATCATCCTTGCTTTTAGAACGCCTCTGTTCATTCTCTTCACCCTGAATGAGGTGCTGTCCTCAGCCTCTATGAGGGATGAAAGTGATGATTCAGCTTTGAGCTGCAGTGCAAAAACGGGTCTTCTTACAGTGAGAAGAAGATATTCATCATCGAGCTCTGTGAGAATGAAGTCTCCGTACCTTGCTGCCTGATCCGTGATGAAGAACTCAATACGCTGATCGATATCGAATCGCGACCAGCGTCTGAGGCGTGAAAGGATCTCCTCAGCAGAAAGGCCGGAGGAGATTGCATTCCATAGTGACAGCTGTGATATCTGATATGTGTGTACATGCTCCGGGCTTTTCACGAGGTCTGAGAATGCGATTATATCGGCCCTGCATGCATCTGCTGAGGGTGAATGCACATCCAAGAGCATCGTTCTGTCACTTTGCACTGTAAGCGGTCTATCTTCTGCCATATGCCCTCTCTACAAGGAGATGATCTGCAATTGTCAGTGCAGCCATTGCCTCTACAACAGGAACGGCCCTCGGAAGAATCGACGGGTCATGCCGTCCATGGACGGAAAGCGTTGTGTTCTCTCCGCTTTCCGTGACTGTGAGCTGCTCCTTTGATACAGACGGAGTTGGCTTTATGGCGACACGGAAAATAATGTCCTCTCCGTTGGAAATCCCTCCGAGGATTCCTCCTGCATTGTTTGAAAGGAACAGAGGCCTGCCGTTTCCTTTCCTCATCTGGTCATTGTTTTCTGATCCTTTTCTCAGTGTGCTTTCGAAACCTGATCCGAATTCGATTCCCTTCACGCTTCCGATTGACATCACCGCATGGGCGAGTGTCGCATCCAGCTTGTCAAAGACCGGATCGCCAAGTCCCGGCATTACTCCGCTTATGCGGCATTCGATGATGCCTCCGATGCTCTCTCCCTCAGCCCGGGCCTCTTCGATTGCTCTGATCATCTCATCCCTCTCTGGGCTTTCAGGGGCATAGAGCGGGGCAGGAAACGGGGGCGCCCATATCACATTCTTTATTCTTATACCGCCTGCGGCTATCACGCCGGCATCTATCCTTATTCCTTCTCTCCTGAGGAAAAGCTTTGCAAGAGCTCCTCCTGCAACGCGGCACGAGGTCTCCCGCCCTGAGGATCTTCCTCCTCCTCGGTAATCGCGGATGCCATACTTGGCCTTGTATGTATAGTCGGCATGCCCCGGACGATAAAGGTCCTTTATGGCGCTGTAGTCCGCAGTGCGCTGTGTCCTGTTCTCTATGATGAAACCTATTGCAGTGCCGGTTGAGACACCCTCGAAGACTCCGGAGAGTATTCTCACCTCATCATCTTCATTTCTCTGTGTCCCGAGCTTTGTGCTTCCCGGACGGCGCCGCTGCATCTCGCTTCTTATGAAATCCTCATCGATTTCTATTCCTGATGGAAAACCGTCAAGGACACCGCCCAGTGCCACCCCGTGTGATTCTCCGAAAGTCGTCAATGTGAGAATCTTCCCGATTGAACTAGACATAACCGTTCTCCTTCAGCTTCTCAACAAGCATCTCTGATGTCTCTGCTTTATCGCGATAAGGGCCGAGATCGACTATAAAGTCTGCCATCGCTGTGTATATTGCATCTCTTTTTGCATAGACCTTATGGAAGGATCCTTCTATATCATCCTTGTCGAGAAATGCGGGAAGACCATGCTTCAATATGACAGGAAGCATCTCGCTTTCATTCCTCTTGAGATATATGATCTTTCCGCTATTCTTCATGAGTTCCATCAGCTCGGTGTTGTCCGAGGCTCCCCCTCCGAGAGAGAGAATGAATTCCTGATGGTTCTGTATATATTCTCTGACAGCTTCCAGTTCCTTTTTCATGAAAGCCTCTTTTCCGTGTTCCGTGTAGAATTCACGGATTGTCGTATCTATCCTGCTCAGTATGATGTCATCGGCATCTGCGTATGGAAGAGACAGAAGAGACGCTGCAAGCTTTGCCTGTGTTGTCTTTCCTGAATGCTTGATGCCTGTAAAGAAGAGCTTAACCATAATAGGATTACTCTAACATCAAGTTATTTTCTTCATCAATCCTCATCGGGGCTTCTGTATTCAGGAACGGAAGGAATGAATGCGCGGTTCTCGAGATACTTCTTTCTTGCCTTTCTTGCTTTCTTTTTAGCTCTCATCTCGACTTTCATGAGATACTCGGCTTCGGCCCTGTTCTTCCTTGCCTCATTCTCGAACCTGTTCTCAGTGACATTCTTCTTAAGTGCATAGTGGAAGACGACAATCATCATGTACCAGAGGAAGGCCAGGATGAATGGAGAGAAATTCCTGAAGGTATATGCGAACTCCGTGATTCCCTGCTCCCCGAGAAGAAGGAGCGTGTCCAGATTCTGGAAGAACAGAAGAAGTGATATTATGGCGGGAAAAAGCCAGTAAAGACCCTGACGAGAGAAAATGAATCTCATTGAAGCCAGGAGGGCCATGAATGATAAAAGCAATGCTGTAAGTGGGATGATGTATACAAACACTTTCTTCCGCCTTGTCTCTATGGTAGCATGTTTTCATGAATCTAAACAGCTATAGCAGTGATATGTCTTCAGCTTTCATGGCAAGAAAGAGAGAACGTGTGGAGGATGGAAGGGGACCTTATTACCGCGATACCACGGCAATCATACACTCATCTCCGTTCCGTCGGCTCAAACATAAGACGCAGGTTTTCTTTGCCCCTTCAAATGATCATATATGCACACGTATGGAGCACGTGCTTCATGTAGCTTCAATTGCTTCCGCCATCTGCCGTCCTCTTGGTCTTGATACGGAGATAGCCTGGGCAATCGGAATGGGGCATGATCTGGGGCATACTCCGTTCGGGCACGTAGGCGAGAGAATCATCTCCAGAATGTCCGAGGAGCGGGGTCTTGGCAGGTTCGAGCATGAGGTGAACTCGCTGCGTGTTGTTGATTTCCTGTCAAACGGGGGAAATGGATTGAATCTTACCTATGCTGTCAGGGATGGGATTGTCTGCCATAACGGTGAGAGCCTGAAGATGCGTATAGTTCCTACCGGAAAGATACGCGACCTGGATGCTGTGACGGAAAGAAACGGGCTCATTCCCGCGACATACGAAGGTGTTGTCGTACGTTTTTCAGATACGATTGCCTACCTTGGGAGGGACTGGGAAGATGCATACCGCCTTGGAATACTCAAAGGCCGGGAACTTCCAGATATCGTGAAAGAAAGGCTTGGAACGACGAACGGGCGGATTATCAACACGCTTGTGGATGATCTTGTGAAAGGTGCCGGACAGGAAGAGGGGATCGGTTTCTCTCCTGATATATTCGAGGCCGTGGAAGCCTTCTCGGATTTCAATTACAGATACATATACCGTTCGGATATCCTCAATGGCTATACCCGGTATTTTACGCGTCTTCTCCATCTCATCGCTGATTACCTTGAGGATCTGTATCAGTCATACCATCTCGACGAGAATGGATACATGGCAGAGCACAATATGCTTGCCGCCGGATTTTATAATCATGCAGCGGGCATGTATCCGAAATACATGGAAAGGGAAGGCTCGGACCGACGCATGATCATCGATTACATCGCCGGCATGACAGATAACTTCTGCTTGGACTGTGCGAATGAGATACTCAAGCCGGAGCATCTGAATGAGGAGATAGAGCATTCAATCACAGGACGATGGTTCGATGCTGCCAGGAACTAGGATCTGGCAAGCTTCTCAATCTCTGCAATGAACTGGTCAAGATCGTCGAATGCCCTGTAGACGGATGCAAAGCGTACATATGCCACGCGTGATACAGGATAAAGCTGGCGGAGCGTCTCCTCTCCGACCTGCTGGCTTGTCACCGTATTCGAGCTTCCAGCCATCTCGTAGATATTATCCTCGATGTTGTGGAGTATCTCATCAATCTCTTCCTGCCTGATTGAGAGCTTCTCGGTGCATTGCCTGATTCCTCTTTCGACCTTCGATATGTCAAAAGGCTGATGCCGTCCGTCTTTCTTCACCACTATAATCGGCTTTTCCTCGATGCGCTCATAGCTGGTGAAACGGTGTCCGCATTCCAGACATTTCCTTCTGCGCCTTATTGAAGTTCCTTCTCTGTTAGATCTTGATTCAAGTACTTTGTCGTTGTCTTTTCCGCATCTGGGGCATCGCATGCTGTCATGATAGCACAGTATCATTCTTTCTGTAACATCAATATTGACTTCTATTGTTATTTGAGTAACATTTATGTTAAATAAATAACATCGGAGAAGATATGTCACTGTCAGTTGCCAGCTGTGTTAAGGAGATAATCAATAAAAGCCCATTCATCTCAGAGATGCTGAGCATCGATTTGATCTCTTATTCAAATCTCGCGCGTTTCATACATGATGAGGTTGAGTCGATGTATGGAAAAAGCGTCAACGATGCCTCCATCATCATGGCTGCAAGACGCTATGCCAAAGAGCTTTCAGAGACGACAGAACCCGGCAAGAGGGAGGGCAAGGGCATTGGTTATGAGATTTCAATGAAGACCAACATCTATGATGTGAATCTCCGGAGAAGCGATGAGAGTGCCGCGCGCCTTGTAAGTCTCTATGGCCTTGTGAAGCCTTCTCAGGGAGACTTCCTGAATGTCTCCATCGGCTCGCATGAGATATCCCTTTCGGTATCTGACAAATACAGGGCTGCTGTTGATGAGATTGTGAATGAAGAGGATGTGATTCACCGCTTCACCGATCTTGTTGCCCTGACAATCCTCTTCAAAGGCGATTTCCTCCAGACTCCGGGAATCCTCTACCTTGCAGCAAGGAAGCTTGCATGGGAAGGGGTCAATATCATTGAAGTTATTTCCACGATGAATGTCCTGACGTTCGTCATACGTAAGGATGAGAGCTCAAGAGCCTACGAGGCTCTCAATGCATTCCTGGCAGATGAGCTGTAGAATCGTTACCGGCGGAAGGGGAGAAGGCAAGACCACGCTGATGAAGGAGCTTGCCTTGAGGAGTCAGAAGCCTCAGGGCTTTCTCTCCATCCATGAGAATGACAGCTATAACCTTTTTGATCTCGTGACAGGAGAGAAGGTGCTTCTCATGACGGAAAGACCTCTCTTTTCCTTCCGTGTCGGCCGGTTCTATGCAGATCAGTATGTCTTTTCAAAAGCTGTAGAAACTCTTGTCACAATAGAAAGCGGCGATGTTTTCATTGATGAAATAGGGGCTCTGGAACTCTCCGGAGGAGGTTTCGACAGAGCCCTGAGAATCCTGCTTTCCAGAGATGCTGTGGCACTGACGATATCCGTGCGTGACAGCAATCTCCAGCGTGTGATCTCTGCTTATTCCATTCAGTCTTATTCTACGCTCTCTGTGGGAGCATCAGGCGCAGGCGTTTCCTTCCCTCCGGGCTTCCTGCATAAAGATAATCCCTGAGCTGCTTCTTGCCGAAGATGAAGTCATCATCATACGTGAACAGCCTTCCTTCTGTGTCTTCTGCATCCATTCCAAGCGCTTTCAGAACCGCGTGCGATGATGCGATATCCCAGGCATAGCATTTCTGTACGACCGTACCTTCGATTGATGGAAGGAGGGCAGGGGCAAGAAGGTGGATGATAGTAGAGCCAAGCACTCTTATCTTTCCCTTGTATCCTGTGAAATCGAATTCTACAGGTCCCTTTGATCCTATTGTGATCTCATGTATCTCATCTTTTCCCTGCGGAACCGGAATCTCCTCTCCGTTCATGAGTGGACGCTTTCCCGGGTCCAGACGCACGAAAAGAGAGCCTCCGCCGATTCCGAAGCGCGGAGCTGCTATGTATGCGCCCACCGGTTCCCTGTTTCCGTCAAGAAGCCCCAATGAGACTGCAAATGATGGAAGCCCCTGTGAATAGACATCTGTTCCATCTATCGGGTCGAGAACGAACACATACTCTGCATTCCGTTTTTCCTCAGGATCCTCCTCCTCGCTTATTATCGCAGCCTCTGGAAAGAGTGTATGGATTTTATCGATTATGAGCCTGCTGATTGCCGTATCGGCTTCTGTGAGTACAGAGCCGTCAGCCTTGAATGATCTGTGAACGCTTTTCTGCATTTCCGCAGCAAGTTTTCCTGCATTAACTATCTCATTTGCAAGAATATCCAGTTTAAGAGAATCAAGCATGAAATGGATTGTACCGTTCATGCCTTTCTCGTTCAACTGCTATTTCCTTCCGGATTGTATGAAAGGCGACATTACTGTATATTTTCACCGATGGAACGGAAGATACAGGATTTCGTTGCAGATTATATTGCCAGGAACCCTGCAATAAAGGCTGCCTCAAAACCGGGGCAGGGATGCATTAAGGCGGATGGTCTCGATTATTACCCCCTTTCAAGAGCTGTCAAGCTCATAGCAGCAAAGCGGGGTGGCCGTTTATTTGCCATATGCTCTACAGAAGAGAGTGCTAAAACTCTTTATGCAGATCTCTCCGACTCTTCTGATATCCCCGTAATCCTTCTTCCTTCAAACGGCAAGCAGCTTTATTCTGAATTCACTCTGACATCCTCCGAGTATGAGCAGAAAAAGGCTCTGGACAGTATCAGTGAGATGAGAAGCGGTATCGTAGTATCATCTCTCAGAGCCCTTGTCTCTCCTGTGATGTCTCCAGAAAGCCTTGAGCGCTATTCCGTGAAACTCCGCCAAGGAGATTCATTTGAGCCGTCAAAGCTTGCTGAAGAACTTACCGCTGCAGGTTATTATCGCTCCCCATCATGCTATGAAGCAGGTTCATTCTCAATCCGGGGCGAGGTCATGGATATCTTCCCGTTCTCCTTCGAGAATCCTGTGAGACTCTATGCTGAGTGGGATGAGATAGGCCGCATCGCATATTTTGACCCGATGACCCAGAAAAGCTCTGAGAATCTCAAGAGCGTTAACATACCGCTTATTTCCGGCGACTCCAGCCCATTGTTTTCCACAATGGAACGTTACATCGGAAAGGATGATTATTTCTTTCTCTCCGGTGTCGAGAGAATCGAGACATCCTGGAAAGCGCTGCAGAATGAGGCGAAAGCACGTTTTGCAGAGGCATATAAGAGAAGTGAGAATGCGCCTGTTCCGGATCGTCTGCTTTTTCCCTGGGAACGTTTCTCTTCCGGTCTCTCTGATTGCTTCCTCTCTTATGATATTTCAAGTCCGGAATACGCGCATTTCGGTGTATCCTCCTCACGCTCATACTTCGGCAATGTCACATATTTCAAGGATGATGTTGCTGCGTTGCTGAAAAACAGATGGAAGATTGTCGTTGTAGCACCATCTGCCGTGCAGAAGGAGAGGCTAGAGAATGTGCTGCGCGACTTCGATGTGGAGATTGAGATATCGGACTTGTCATCGGGCTTCCAGATAGAATCACTTTCCCTTCTTGTCGTTCTAGATGCAGAGATCTTCGGCAGGAGGAAGCAGCGCTCACGTTCCGTTGTCGAGACCGTATCCTCTCCGCTTGACTCTTTCGTGGAACTGAAGGAAGGGGATTATGTGGTCCATGTCAATTACGGTATCGGAAGATTCCTGAAGATCGACAGGGTCAAGACAAGCCGTACAGAACGTGACTACATAAAGATAGAATATGCTAACAGCGAGTTTCTGTATGTTCCTATTGAACAGGCAGATCTCGTCCAGAAATACATAGGCAATGATGGAAAGCCTCCTAAAATTGACTCTCTGGGATCCCAGAGCTGGTCAAGAAAGAAGGAAAAAGCGCTGAAGAATGCACAGGAACTTGCCCAGATGCTCGTTCACCTGTATGCAGAGCGTCAGACTGTGCATGGCTTCCAGTTCTCCCGGGACAATGACTGGCAGGTCCAGTTTGAAGCATCATTTCCGTTTACCGAGACCCCTGATCAGCTTAAATGCATTGATGAGATAAAAAAAGACATGGAGTCTCAGAAGGTCATGGACCGCCTTGTCTGCGGAGACGTGGGGTACGGAAAGACCGAGATAGCCTTCCGTGCGGCTTTCAAGGCTGTCATGAGCGGTCGTCAGGTTGCATTCCTCGCCCCCACTGTGATTCTCGCAGAACAGCATTTCAACAATTTCAAACAGCGACTGGGTTCTTTCCCTGTGAATGCAGGCCTTTTGTCCCGCTTTGTCCAGGGCAAGGAACAGAAAAAGACGCTAAAGGGCGTTGAGGATGGGACGGTGGATGTCCTTTTCGGTACCCATAAGATTCTTCAGAAGAGCGTCAGATTCAACAGGCTAGGGCTTCTGATTATTGACGAGGAGCAGCGTTTCGGTGTCAAGGACAAGGAGAGAATCAAGCAGATGAAGACAAATATCGATTCTCTCACGCTCTCTGCGACCCCGATTCCCCGTACGCTGTACATGTCCCTTCTTCGTGTGCGTGACATGTCCCTCCTTACAACAGCTCCAAGGGAGAGACAGCCTATAGAGACTATCATAGAAGAGTTCTCTCTTAAGACAGTCGGAGAGGCTATAAAGAGGGAACTTGAGAGAGGCGGGCAGGTCTTTTACCTTCACAACAGGATTGAGGACCTTGATGATATATGCCAGATGATCCGATCTCAGGTGCCTTATGCCATTGTCGAGTATGCCCATGGGCAGATGGAGGCAGGAGAGGTTGAGGACATAATGCACAGATTTGTCTATGAAGGCATTCAGGTGCTTGTCTCCACGACCATCATTGAAAACGGTATAGATATCCCGAACGTGAATACAATCATCATCGATCAGGCTGACAGGTTCGGTCTTTCCCAGCTTTATCAGCTCAGGGGAAGAGTAGGACGCTCAGACAAGCAGGCATATTGCTATCTGATGTACAAGGATCGCTCTTCACTCAATGATGATGCGATACGGCGCCTTCGGGTCCTTTCCGAGAACACCGCACTCGGTTCCGGCTTCAAGGTTGCGATGAAGGATATGGAGATAAGAGGCGCTGGAAACATACTTGGGCGGGAACAGTCAGGACATCTTGAGGCTGTAGGCCTTGATATGTACATGCGTCTTCTTGAAGATGAGATCGTAAGGCTTACGAATACAGAGCATGAAGAGGAGCAGGATGTTCTTCTCGAGCTGGATTATACGGGCTTCATTCCTGACTCATACATTCCGGATCCGCCTTCAAAGTTCGAAGCATACAAGAAGATTGCTTCAATACAGACAGATGGGCAGCTTGAAGGGTTAAGAGCTGAGCTTGAGAACAGGTATGGACAGCTTCCAGAGGAAGTTGATAATCTTTTCTGCATTGCAGAGATCAAGATAATCTGCAGGCGCCTTTCAATCGTCCATCTTTCTGAGAACCGCGGAGTCGTGGATATAGAATTTGGCCGGCTATCGGCTATAAATCCGGATAAGGTCATCTCGCTTCTCCGACTTTCTGACGGCAAGGTGCAGATGGACAGCAAGAACATGACGCACATGAGGATGCAGACAGGTGCTGTATCCTTGAAGGATAAGGCGCTTTTCATACTTGAACAGCTTAGGAGACTTGTCTGATGACGGACGAAGAACTATTTGAAAGGATAAACAGGATCGAGATAAGAGAAGGTAAGGAGCGCACGATAAAGAGCTATGTCCTGCGCAACAATGTCATTTCCCCGAAAGCGGAGAGAATCATCAGGGACTATATGAGTGACCATGGTCTTTTCTTTGAAGATTCTCCCCTTGATTACCAGAAGCTCTTCGGCAATAGCAATCCTGTTGTCATTGAAATAGGTTTTGGCATGGGTAACACGACAGCGGAAGTTGCTATAAGAAGGCCTGAGTTCAACTATATCGGCATCGAAGTGTTCCTGCAGGGTTTTGTGAATCTTCTTGGCATTCTTGGAGAAAGAAAGATTGACAACGTACGTATCATGCGGTTTAACGCTGTAGATGTGCTCAATCATATGATTCCGGATGGTTCTATTGCCGGTTTCCATATATTCTTCCCCGATCCCTGGCAGAAGAAGCGCCATCATAAGAGAAGGCTGATGAATCCGGAATTCCTGCATCTTCTTTCAAAAAAGCTTGTGAATGGCGGATACATTTATATGGTAACAGACTGGGAAGAGTATGCGGAAGAAGTTCTTGAGATATCTGAATCAGAAGAGCTCCTTGTAAACCCATTTGGTGGTTTTGCACCTCCTGTTACATGGCGTCCTGTTACAAAGTTCGAGCAGAAAGGAATGGAGAGCGAACATCCGATAAACGAGATCTGGCTTGAGAGAATCCAGTATTGATTGTTTCTTTTTCCTGATTCCTGCTTCATTTTTCAGCTGAATCATCGGATTTGAGCAAAATGACAGGAATGTTACAGTCTCTGTATGTTTTTTTCTTGTGTTCGTCCTTTTTGTGTTGTACATTCTCTGTAAGCATAGCTGTTGGGGATGGGGTAGCTGCTTCATGAAAAGCATGCCACTTCCAGCAGGTAATACTGCTGGAGGGCTCTTAAAAGATTATGTTGCTATGCATTGAAAACGCCTGGATCATGTCCAGGCTGTTTTCTTCAGCTTTCATACAGAAAAAGAGCCGCTGCGCTCTGGCAACGGCTCATGTTTGCTAAATCAGCCCTCGGCTTGTTCTTTTGCTTTCTTTGACTCTGCGATCACATCTTCTGCAAGCTTTCCATGAAGCTCCTCATAGTGATCGAATTCAAGCTCAAAAGAACCCGTTCCGGATGTCATAGACTTAAGTTCAATGGCATAGTTCCTGAGCTCTGCCATTGGTACCTCAGCCTTGACGGATACGACATGTCCCTTTTCTTCCTGTCCGAGAACACGGCCACGCTTTGAGGACAGGTCGGAAAGAATTGCTCCGAGGTATTCATTCTCGACAAATACTTCAAGCTTCATGAATGGTTCAAGAAGAACACATCCTGCTTTTCCGAGAGCTACCTGCATTGCACCTTTTGCTGCCATCTTGAATGCCATCTCAGAAGAGTCTACAGGATGCTCTTTTCCATCAACGAGTGTTACCGCGATATCTACAAGAGGATAGCCTGCAAGATATCCTTCTTCCATAGCCTCATGAATTCCCTTCTCGATTCCAGGAATATAGCCTTTGGATACGTTTCCGCCCTTGACTGCATTCTCGAATGTGTAGTACTCACCGCGCTCTGTTGGCTTGATGTCAATGACAACACGTCCGAACTGTCCATGCCCACCGGTCTGCTTCTTGTGAGTGTATTCAGAAAGGCCGGAATCCTTTGTGATTGTCTCTCTGTATGCAATCTTCGGAATACGTGTGTTGATCTTGATCTTCTGCTTTTCCTGGACTTTATCAAGAATCATTCCGATATGAAGTTCACCCATTCCTCCGATGATTGATTCCTTTGTCTCATTGTTGTAGCTCATCTGGAATGTGAGATCCTCTTCTGCGATGCGGTGGAGAGCGTCATTCATCTTGTCTTCACTCTTCTTGTCCTCTGCGGAGATTGCAAGCTGGTATACTGGCTGTGGCATCTTCAACGGTCTAAAGCGTCTCTTGTATTCCGGACCTGCAACGAATGTAGCATTTGTATATGCGATATCACACTTGGTGATGATACCGATATCTCCGGCAGTAAGAGAATCAACTTCAACAAGTTTCTTTCCGATTGCCCTGTAAAGTTTGCCAGGCTTTGCCTTCTTTCCGATCTCATTGTTATAGATATCAGTATCTGGAGTAAGCACACCGGTAACAACCTTTATGAAGCTCATCTTTCCAGAGAACTGGTCAATAGTCGTTTTGAAGCAGTATGCGGAGAATGGTTTATCCGGATCAATCTGGAGTGTAGTCTCCTCGCCATCGTGTCCGATGATATACTCCTCGATTCCAAGAGGCCATGGGAAGTTATTCTTTATGAAGTTGAGAAGGGAAGTAATACCTGCTCCTTTATCTGTTGCTCCGCAGAATACAGGAACGACTCTGTTTGTCCTCATACCGACAGCCAGACCATGCCTGATGTCATCAGGTTCAAGGGTTCCTTCCTCAAAATACTTCTCTATAAGTTCGTCTGTACCTTCTGCTGCATTCTCTATGAGTCTTGCCCTGAAATCCTCAACAACTGCTGCGTATTTCTCTGGAATCGGCATAGGTGTTTCTTTTCCACCTTCATGATACTCATATGCCTGATTCTCAATGAGGTTGATGACTCCGCAGAATTCCTCAGCTTCACCAAGTGCCATTACGACAGGTACAAAGTGTGCTCCGAATTCTTCTACAAGTGAATCTATTGTATGCCTGAAGCTTGCTCTTTCCTTATCCATCTTGTTGATAAAGACTGCTCTAGGCTTATTTCTCTCATCCAGTCTTCTCCAGAGCTTTATGGTCTCTATCTGAGCACCTTCTCTGCCATCTACCAGCATCAATGCTGCTTCTGTTGCTCTGAAAGAGGAGATTGCCTCTCCGATGAAATCGCCAGTACCCGGTGTATCGAGTACGTTTATCTGCTTGCCATCCCACTGAAATGATGCCAGTGCAGAATGGACGGACATTTTTCTCTGAATCTCTTCATCAGTATAATCACTGACTGTTTTTCCGCTGTCTACAGTTTCTGCGCGGGAAAGAACGCCTGCATAGTAAAGCATCTGCTCTATGAGGTTCGTCTTTCCCGTACCGTTATGGCCGATGATTGCCACATTCCTGATATCCTTGGTATTGACGCTCATCTAATCCTCCTTTTTGAATTAATTAAGCTATTAGGAAAATGTTAAAAGACAGATGCACAGAAGTAAAGGAAAATCGTTTTACCGGTTGAGTGAAACCTGAAGTGCTGAAAATACTATTGTGATACAATCATTTGTTGTTTAGCTATTTGAAATAAAATAGTATGGATATGATCACGATATGATTACAGCCCAATAGCTTAATATAAATGATATAGAAACAATTTATAAAAAATTATTAAACCAGAAAAATATAAGTAAAACATACATAAACTTTCATAAATCAATATTAAAAACTCGATTATCAATTTAAGATTAATATAATAAATATATAATTTTATTTAACTTACCAACAATAAGTGTTTATAAAATAGTAAAACCAATATCGAAACATTTGTTGAGAAAATTAAGCTGAGCCATTTTCCATATTCTATATTTGAACAGAATAAGCCTGTGTATTATCTGTCTCTGGTTTATTCAACCATGACATCTAGACGCCATAACCGTCTGAATGGAGAAAACGTGGAGAAGGGACGGTTGATGGCAATGGATTAGGATGCAGGGGAGAAAGTGAATAAAATCCTCAAGTAAAAGCTGATCAGTGTACAATGAGGTAGAATCATAAACTGAAGTTCTCTGCATGATGTGAGCATGATGCAAGTGGGTCAGTATCATGCAGCATCATGAACAAACAAAGAATCTGCAGATGTCCGGTAAAGGTATCCAGGGCGCTTTGCAGAGATGAAAACTTGCTGATACTAATGCTGAGCTGAAAGTTTTTTTGAGTGAGATTTCATCAGCTTTCTCGGAAATGTGAGGTCGTATGGAGAGTGGGTGTAAGATTTAAATTTTACAGAAGCCAAACGAAGGGAGCTCGGGCAATTGCAAAAGACTTGCTTCTGTTTTTTTTTGTTCTGTGTTTCGATTCAGATTGAATATGGAATTATAATGATTTTGATGCTTTGTAAAATATAAACGATATAATTATTATTTCTATTTATGAGCATAACTCGATTATTTTATAAGTAAAACTATTTTAACTATATGTCTTTTATAAAAATTAATATTTAAAATAATTTTAATTTATATAAATCTGTAATGTGTTTGATTGAGAAAAAATATAGGGGAGCTGTTGCTCCCCATAGAAGGGTATTTTCAGTTCTTCTCAGAGTAGTGCGAGAATTCCATGCTGAATGATCCTCTTCCTTGTGTTGAGGATCTGAGAACAGTTGTGTATCCGAACATCTTATCAAGCGGAGCCTCTGCAATGACGGTGTCAGCACCGGGACGTGATTCCATTGAGAGGACAATACCTCCACGCTGGGTGATTGAGGAGATGACATCACCAATATACTCAGAAGGGGCTGATACCTGTATCTTCATTATTGGCTGCATCAGCACCGGTCCTGCCTCGGAAGCAATCCTGTCAAAAGCCATGGCCGCACAGGATGTGAATGCAAACGGGGTCGATGTGTTCTCATCATAGTCGATTGCCGTAACATCGGCTTCGATGTCCGTACATTCGTACCCGAATCTGATACCACCGGAGAATGCACCATTGATTCCATTCCTGATTGCCTCAATGATTTCTTCAGGTATATCACGTGTTGATGCCGTAATCTTGAGCACATTTCCGCTCTTCGGTGGAAGCGGCTTGACCGTGAGTGATATCCCTGCAGTGTTTTCCTTGTTTGCGATTGTCCTTGAAAACTTCTCCACGCCGGAGGCTTCTTCCTTGATGCACTCCCTGTAAGAGACCTGCGGATTTCCAACACGGCAGTTTACTTTCATTTCATCCTTGATGCGTGTTACAAGTACATCGAGGTGCAGTTCTCCCATTCCGGAAATGATCAGCTGACCCGTTTCCGCATCTTCCTTGTATGTGAATGTCGGATCTTCCATGGCAAGTGTCTGCAGCGCCTTTGCAAGTTTTTCCTGTTCAGCTGTTGAGCTTGGTTCGATTGCTACAGATATCACGGGATTGGGGAATGACATCTTCTCAAGCAGGTAAGGATGGTTTTCCGCTCCGATTGTATCTCCAGTCTGTGCCAGGCGGAATCCGATTATAACACCGATGTCACCAGCCTTGAGTTCTGATAGCTCCTCTGGGCGGTCGGCATGCATCCTCAGAAGCCTGTTGATACGCTCTTTCTTTCCCTTTGTGATGTTGTAAACGGAAACACCTTTCTTGAGAGTGCCTGAATAGACTCTCACAAAGCACATCGGGCCTGCTTGCGGATCCACCTGAATCTTGAAGATAAGAGCTTCAAGCGGTCCTGCGGTATTATGCGGAAGCGCTTCAGTCTTTCCGTTCTTGGCATTGATTATCTCCACAGGCTCTGTCTCCGATGGAGAGGGAAGGAAATCAACAACACCATCAAGGAGTGTCTGTACTCCTATATTCTTAAGAGATGAACCGACAAATACGGGAAGGAGGTCACGCTTCAGCGTGCATTCCCTGAGCGTTGCTTTTATCATCTCAGAGGGAATGTCCTGTCCGTCAAAGTACAGTTCTGTGATCTCATCTGAAAATGATGCAACACTGTCGATGAGCTTTTCTCTCCATTCATCAGCTCTTTGCTGCTCTGACTCAGGGATTGCGCTTCTTTCTATCGTCTTTCCCTCGTCCGCTGCGGAGAACTGGAGATACTCCATATTGATAAGGTCGATGATGCCTGAGAATGCATTCTCGCTTCCTACAGGGATGAATACCGGTACAGGATTCGCGCCGAGTTTTTTCTTCATATCCTCCAGTACGCGGAAGAAATCGGCACCGAGCCTGTCCATTTTATTTACGAATGCGATTCTCGGGATCCGGTATCTGTCTGCCTGTCTCCATACAGTCTCTGTCTGTGGTTCTACGCCGCCGACAGCACAGAATACACCGACAGCTCCGTCAAGGACTCTCAGTGATCTCTCGACTTCTGCAGTGAAATCCACATGGCCCGGAGTATCGATGATGTTTATCTGATGGTCTCTCCAGTAACAGGTGGTAGCGGCAGATGTGATTGTAATGCCTCTGTCCTGTTCCTGCTTCATCCAGTCCATTGTGGCCTCACCGTTATCGACCTCGCCGATACGGTGATTCTCACCAGTATAGTAAAGAATTCTTTCCGTTGTAGTGGTCTTGCCGGCATCGATATGAGCCATGATGCCTATGTTTCGTATGCTCTTCTCGTCCATAGCGAGGATAATCTATCACAAAACAGAGCCTCTATAAAACTATCTCGGTATGAGCTATTATCCAGAATATGGATAATCTTGCTGTATCTGAATATCTTGCAGGAATTGATAGGATCAGTTTTGCAGATATAATCGATGCTCTCAGAAGAAGGGAAGGGGAGAATCTTTTCTTCTCAGAAGACTCTGGAATCGTTTTCCGACATAAGTCGGGCTTACATTATGTCGCTGCGTTCGGAGATAGCCCTGAAGTGTTTTCATATATGCCAGAAGATGCATTTATCTGTGCCCATGGAGAGAAGGCATACAACTATGCTGTATCAAACCTTGGATACAAGGCGGTTGAGCCAACTTATCTCTTTGTGTATACAGGAGATGCTTTTCCGCTTGAGGATGCTTCAATCAAGACTCTCGATTCATCATTCGTACCTTTTGTTATGGAGCATTACGATGTCTCCTCAGAGGAGGATGTGGCACTTGCTGCAGCAGCAGGACACCTGTTTGGAGCATTCTCTCCCTCTGGAGAGCTCATGGCTTTCACAGGGTTTCACAGCGAGGGATCGATGGGGATGCTGACAGTCTTTCCGGAATACAGAAGGATGGGACTTGGAAGCAAGATGGAGAAGATGCTGATAAACACTGCATTGAGGGAAGGCCGGACGGCATTCTGCAATGTTTTCATCTCAAACGAGGCAAGCATCAGGCTCCAGGGCAAGCTTGGACTTGAAAGAGCTGCTCTTCTTTCCTGGTGGACATGGAAGGAATAATCAGCGTGTTGTACGTTTCCTGAATGCGATTCTCTGATGCTTGTAGATTCCGTTGTTGCCAGAGGTGAGGAAGGCAATTGATACAGTCATGAAAAGCAGCAGCGGCTCGCTGTAGCTGAAGAGCTCAAGTGCAAGTGCGAAACATACAAGCGGCAGGTTCGTTCCTCCTGTCAGCATTCCAATGGCTCCAAGAACTGCAAATGGTGCAGTCTCGAGGCCAAGAAGGGAAGAGAAGGCATAGCCGAATGTTCCTCCTGTCACGAGAAGCGGGACAACTTCTCCTCCGACGAATCCTGCTGCGATGGATAGGAATACCATAAGTGCCTTGATTATGAATGCGTATAAAGGCACCCCTCTTCCATCGATTGCCCTGTAAAGAAGATCCAGTGACAGCCCATTATAGTCAAAGGATCCCGTCAGCATGTAGACAAGGATGGAAAGGGCTGTGACAAGAAGAGCCGGGATCAGCGCGCTGAGGACCTTGCTTCCGAATCTTTCCTCCACACTCTTGCGGAATCTTTCGAGAAGGAACAGAAAGAGACGTGAAAGAAGACCGATTATGGCTGCGAAGATGATTACGGTGAACAGGTTTTCCAGCGTTGCCGGCAGTTCCGTGAAATCAGGAATCTCCATCTTGTGGATTTTCATTTTCCAGGCAACGTAGACTGCTGCATAGGATGATACAAGGCATGGATAGAGAGCATCGAGACGGAGCATGTCGGGGGTCGCGAACATCAGACCGAAAAGCACACCAGAGATAGGAGACCCGAAAAGAGACCCAAAAGCTGCCGCAGAGCCTGTCATCAGATAGTAGTCCTCTCTTCCCAGATGCCCTTTCCAGGCAAGCTTTCTTTCAAGCTTTGTAAAAAGCTCTCCGATTGCAAGGCCGATCTGTACCCCGACGCCTTCCTTTCCGACGGAGGCTCCTGTTATGTGGGAAATGGCTGCCGCGATGTATGCAACAGGCCCCATCCAGGGCGAAATCCTTCCAGGCCTCAGCTTTCCCTCGTTTGCATCATCTTCAAGATCGTGAATCGTATCGATAGCGGAGACCGTGGTTTTCCTGAATGAATCTCCGAGCTTCTGATAGATTTTCAGCGTGATGATCGCACCGAAGGGAATGAGCAGTATGAGAAAGGGATAATGCAGGTTGATTGCACCTGCGAAAGAGACAGTATTTGCAAAGAAGGTTATGAAGAAACCTACAGTAAGACCTACAGCAAGGCTCCTTACCGTATTGAATGCTATCCTGAGTGCTTTCTCGCTTCTTTTCTCTTTCATCTCATCAGCATTTTCAGCAGCTTGAGTTTCCCCTTGAACGGAGCGTATCTTACTTTCAGATCAAGCCACAGGGCTTTGTCCATGATTGCCTTGTCATGGGTGAATGCCTCGAAACTGCGTTTCCCATGATAGCATCCCATGCCGGAATTGCCTATTCCTCCGAAGGGTAGTCCCGGAGCAGTGAGATGGACAACTGTATCATTGACACACCCACCTCCGAAGGACAGGGATGAAAGAGCTTTGTTTATATCACTGCGGCTCTTGCTGAAGATGTAGAATGCAAGCGGTTTTTCCCTTTTCCTGATGAATGAGATTGCGTCATCGAGGCTTTCATATTCAAGCACAGGAAGCACTGGTCCGAAGATCTCTTCGTTCATCACAGGATCGGTTTCCTTCACAGGAAAGAGTATTGTAGGAGCGATTCTGAGGCTGCTTTCGTCTGCCTTGCCGCCCATTGCCACGGTTGAACCGGCAATGAGGCCTTTCACTCTCTCAAAATGCTTCTCGTTTATGATTTTCGGGAAATCAGGAGAGGAGAGTGGATCTGAAGAGAACATGGTCTCTATCTCCTTCTTCAAGGCTTCTATGAGTTTTTCCGCATATCCCTTTTTGACAAGGACGTAATCGGGGGCGACACATGTCTGTCCTGCATTCAGGAATTTGCCCCATGCAAGGCGTCTTGCCGTAAGGGCCATGTCTACCGTCCCGTCTATGATTACAGGGCTCTTCCCACCCAGTTCCAGAATGCATGGTGTAAGGTTCTCTCCTGCCGCTCTGTGCACGATGCGGCCAACATTCGGAGAACCTGTGAAGAAGATCAGGTCCCATCTGAGAGCAAGAAGCTCGGTGTTTGTCTCATGTCCACCCTCAAAGAGGGCTATGTACTCAGCGGGGAAGGTCTCTTCAATCAGACGCTTCATCACTCTCGATACATTCTGACTGTAGCGCGAAGGCTTTATGATTGCGGTGTTTCCACCGGCAATGGCACCGGCGAGTGGAACAACAGTAAGCTGAAGCGGATAGTTCCAGGGGCTCATGATCAGAGTATTTCCCAGCGGTTCATGTATGATGTACGACGAGGCCTTGAACTGTGTGATAGGGGTCTTTGTCCTTGTCGGCTTCATGAGCTTCCTGAGATGCTTTGTCAGATAGTTTATCTCCTCATAGACTATGCCGAGCTCCGTGGCATAACCTTCGAAACTGCTTTTCCCAAGGTCCTTGGACAAGGCTTCCAGAATTTCATCCTCATTCTTTTTCAGGCAATCCCTGAGTGCCTTGAGTGCGTTGATGCGGAAGTCATATGAAAGTGTCTTTCCGCTCATGAAGAAATCCTTCTGTTTCTGCAATGTGTCACTGTAAATACTCATGCCGCCGATAATAGCACATTGGACTATCTCTGTGAATTACAGAAAAGCAGAAAGTGTCAGAAAAGATTATTCCAACAAGAATACTACACCGTGTCGGATTCCGACACATTTATCTGAACCTGTTGTTAATTTAGGGATAATAAGATCTGACAATTTCTATAGGAAATGAATTATGGATAGGAAGAAACGCAACTCAATAATCAGGTATATCGTACTAATTCTCGTCTTCTTAGCAGTCGCTGCCGCGATGTTCATCTATTTCTCATCGGAAAGGGAAATAGAATACATTGCCCCGGTTTCTCCTGTTGTGGTTGAGAAGCCGGAGAGGAGAGTGATAAGCGAGGGAATAAGCGTCACAGGATATATTGAAGCTGAGTCGATGATACCTGTCGTACCATTTGTAAGCGGTACGGTTGAGGCGTATCCGATAGCAGCAGGGGATGAAGTGGAGAAGGGCAGTGTAGTGGCTGTCATAGATAAGACCCCATATGAACTGCAGCAGCGTCAGGCCGCGGCTCAGGTAGAGGGGCTGGAGGCCGCATTCAAGAGAGTTGAGGCGCTCAAGGCCTCCGGTGGTGCCACTCAGCAGGATTATGATACGCTATCAGCACAGCTGGATGCTGCGAAAGCGCAGCTGGAGCTTGCAGAGCTTCAGCTTTCCTATGCTACAGTCACTTCTCCTGTTTCCGGAACCGTGATTCAGGCTCCTTCGGCAGTGGGATCTGTTGCATCTTCAGAGATGCCTCTTGCCGTGATTGCAGATCTTGACAATCTCATTGTGAACCTGAAGCTTGGTGAGAAGTATTACCATACCATTTCCGAAAATCCTGCAGCTCTCAAGGTCGTGATCTCCTCTCCTGACGGACTCTCTTCAGATGCATCGGTTGTATCAATCGCACCTTTTGTCGATCCCACATCGAAGACATTCACGATGCGTGTCCGTCTCTCATCGCCAGAGGGATTCATTCCAGGCATGTTTATACGTGCAGAGGTCAGATGGAGTGATGAGGAGTATCTGACACTGCCTCTTGCTGCAAGGAAGCTGGATGGTTCTGTATATGCGCTTTCCGAGGACGGGACAAAGGCAGAGTACATACAGATTGAGACCCTTGCAGAAGATACGGAATACTTTGCAATCGATGATCAGTATGAGGACCGCTATTTCATAGTGCGCGGGCAGAATAATATTCTTCCTGGAGAGAGTGTAAAGGTCATTGAGGAGGAGAGATGAAGATAGCAACGCTTTCCGTCAGGCATTCAGTGATCCTCTCGATGATACTGATTGCGCTTGCGGTATTCGGAATATTCTCAATCACGACAACGAATCTGGAATTCATTCCAGACATCAACATGCCTCAGATATTCGTCGTCGCTGTCTATCCTGGTGCCTCTGCTGAGGATGTGGAGAATGATGTGGTGGATGTTCTGGAGGATGATTTTGTCACGCTTCCGGATTTCAAGAGCATGGACAGCCAGTCCATGAACAGTGCCGCGATGATTACCATAACATTTCAGGACGGCGTGAATCCTGAGGACCAGCTGAATGAGGTCAGAAACAGGATTTCGCAGCTTATGAGCGAGCTCCCGGATGGTCTTCAGGGAGAGCCTACGGCGCTTGTCGGCGGGGCGACAATGCTCCCGATAGTCTCATTCTCCGTAGAGTCTTCAGGAGATCTCGCAGCACTGTCAGAGTATATCGATGATACGCTGCGCCCACAGCTTACGAGAATCCCAGGGGTATCAACGATATCCGTAAGCGGCTCAATGGAACCCGAAGTCTCCGTCCGTCTCCGCATGGATGATCTCAATGCGCGCGGAATCTCTCCTCTGACTGTATATCAGATACTCTCTTATTCGAATATATCGATGCCTCTCGACACTGCGACTGCAGATGGGAGGAGAATAGATTTAAGATTCGATGGACGCTATGACAGCCTTGAGGAGATAGGCTCACTGCCTGTAGGCGCAACTGATTCTGGAGAGATAATAAGGCTTTCTGATGTCGCGGATGTGTCGCTTGCATATCCTGAGAGGGACTATTATGTGACGTCGGAAGGAAAGGAAATCATAGTTGTCGAGGTGTCGAAGAGGGCTGATGGCAATACTGTTCAGATTACCAATGCCGTAAAGGAAATCCTCAGCCAGTCAGAGAAGGAACTCGGTGGTGCCATAGAATATCATATGATCAAGGATGACAGCGCACTTGTCCTTTCGTCACTGAAGAATGTCATAGAATCTGGTATTCTCGGTATCCTCATCGCAGTCCTTGTCATTTTCCTCTTCATCAACGATGCCAAGGCAACCCTTGCCATCGGTCTGTCAATTCCGCTTTCATGTTTCTTCACATTCATTGTCATGAAAGTGGCAGGCATTTCCGTGAACATCCTCTCGATATCCGGAATAGTCGTATCCCTCGGGTCCATTGTCGATGCATCTATTGTCGTTCTGGATCAGATCTACAGGTATTACCAGGATACTGATGAGAATGGACGGGGCAGATACAGTGTCGTTGAATCGATATACAAAGGAACCGGAGTCGTGGATAAATCCGTCATAGGGTCGAACCTCACGACCGTCGTCGTATTCATTCCTGTCGTGCTTCTCTCTGGCCTTGTCGGTGATATCCTTCACGATATCTCCCTCACATTCATGTTTGCAATCGGTTCCTCTCTTGTTGTGGCTATGGTTTACATGCCATACCTTCTCAAGCACTTTTTGAAAGATGATGGTGTCCGGCTTAAGAAGAAGGACAGCTTTGCCGTGAAGGGACTATGGAAGGTAGAGCGCGGATACGGTAAGGCTCTTGGTTTCTGTATGGAGCATACGCCTTTCATCATCCTCATCGCAGTCCTTATCTTCATACTCACCATATACTCACTTACGAGCCTCAACATCTCATTTATCCCTTCGACGGATAACAATGATTTCTATATCTCCGTCTCATTCCCTACAGGATACACTGTTGAGAAGACAAGAAGAGAGATGGAGAAAGCTGAAGCGATACTGCGCGAGAAAGTCCCTGAGACAGAATCCGTTGTCGTGTACTCCGGGCGTTCCGTCGATGCCCTGACTGTATCGAATGCAGAGAATCAGGGAGGTATGCATGTCGTGCTTGTTCCGGTTGCAGAAAGAGATAGGGATATCCACGATATCATCCGTCAGATGCAGTATGAGCTTGCTGCTTCCATTCCGGATGCAGAGATATCTGTCAGGAACGGAGGTTTTGATTATCTCGTAGGCTATATGTCCGGTGGAGGTGGTTATGGCCTGACCCTGATAGGAGAGGATGAGGATGTCCTTTACGAATATGCAGAAGGCCTTGAGAGCTTCCTTGCATCGGATCCGGAGGTTCTCTCTGCTTCCATTTCAAGTGCGTATGACTCGACTGCTGCTGTGATGGATGCAAGTTACGAGTATCTTTCTTCACTGGGACTTACCAGCTATGAAGCTGCCATGACAAGCGCGATTGTATTCAACGGTATGGATACAGGAATCTACCTCGATCCCGAAACCGATTCCCGTTACCAGATACATGTCTCATCCGATGCTGCCTCAGCTCCGGTATCTCAGGAGATGCTTGATCGCCTCGTACTTCATACGCAGGCCGGGTCTGCAGTGTCCATGGATGCAGTCTCCGATCTTGTCATGGAAACAGAGCTTTCATCGATAAGCCACACGGACAGGGCCGTGTCCTTGACCGTAAGTGCGCTTCTCACAAGTGAGTCAACCACTGGCATAAGCCGCCGTGTGAATGAATATATTGCCTCACATCCTCTTCCGGATGGTGTTTCCACGGATGTCGGTGGTATTGATGAGCTGATCGGGGATTCCATGGGACCGCTTCTTCAGGCTCTTGTTATCTCTCTCTTCCTTGTTTATATGGTCATAGTTCTCATCTATGAGCGTTTTGATCAGCCTCTTCTTATCATGCTCACCGTTCCCTTCTGTGTAATCGGTGTCGTGATATCACTTGCAGTCTTCGGTTCCTCAATGAGTATGGTGTCTCTTCTTGGTGTCGTCACCCTCGGCGGTATGCTTGTAAACAATGGAATCATCCTTGTTGACTACATAAACCAGCTGGAGGATGAATCCAGGGAAAAGGAGGCAGAGGCGAGAGGTATTACGGTAAAGGAAGGAGAGAAGATCGTTGGAAAGCTCAGCTATGAGAGTGAGATGTCGATGCTCTTTGAGAATATCAGAAAAGGTACGGCTACAAGACTCCGTCCTATCCTCATGAGCTCCCTGACAACGATACTTGGTGTCATCCCTATGGCATTCGCGACAGGAGAGGGTGCAGAGATCTATGCACCTCTTGGTCAGGTCATTATGGGAGGCCTTACGACAAGTACATTCATAACGCTTTTCCTCATGCCTACGTTCTACTTCATCCTTGAGCGACATAAGATAAGGAAGGCTTATGGATGGAGACGTGAGAATGGAAAGGAGGTATATGTATGAAAAAGACGTTTCTTGTTTTTCTTGCTGTTCTTCTGATTGCAGTGCCTCTTTTTGCTGAAACAGAGGAGAAGTACACACTGGAGACTCTCATCCTTGCCATGGAGAATGGAAATGCAGACCTCTTGAAATCTGATCAGGCAATAAGGAAGGCTGCGTTGGATACAAAGGATGCGAAAGGTGCATATACGCCTACGATAGATCTGCTTGTTTCCGGAACCTACATGGCAAACCCCGTTCTTGGCCCGATAACAATAGATCCGGATGATATAAGGATCGGAGACAGCAGTCTCAGCGATATCGCGGGAGGGATCGGGGCTCTCTTTCCTGATATCCCTATAGACATCTCCTCCATGGGGCCGATCACAGTCCCGATGGATATGGGAAACAACAGGATACAGGGGCAGCTTACGCTCACTCAGCCAATATTCACATGGGGAAAGCTCTCGAATGCCGTAAAGCTTTTCGAGAAAGTGGAGAGCCTCAGGACAATGGAGAGAAGCGATAAGGAGAATCAGCTCATTGCAGAGCTGAAGTCACGCCTCGATGCGCTTTACTACATTGATGAGATTTTCCCGCTCCTTGATGAGATAGAGAAAAAAGCCGATGAGCTTATTGCCATTGCCGAAAGCGCAGAGGAGGCGGGAATGATGCTTGAGGAGAATGTGCTTGATGCGAAGCTTCAGAAGCAGATGGCAGCAATCTCCCGTAAGGAACTTGAGATGCAGTATTCCTCTGTCCTTGAAGCTCTCAGAACGCTTGTCGGGATAGATGATCTTGTGATGGAGGACGTTACTTACACGCCTGATGAGGATCTTGCATCCCGGATACTTTCATATTCGGAAGACGAGCTTATTGAAATGGCTACAGATCCATCCAGGTTGCCTCTGCGGATGCTCGGTGGTATGGAAGAGGTGCAGGAATACAATAAGAAGATAGCGTCCGGGAGTATTTACGGTAAGCCTGATATAGCACTCCAGGTCTCTGCATCTTATGGTGGAAGCATTAAGCCTTCTGAATGGCAGGACACATGGGGCTTGAATGTCACGCTTGCCCTTTCCACGACACTATGGGACGGCGGAAAGAAGATGAATGATATAAAGAGGGCAGATAGCGATCTTCTCTCGGCATCAATCGATTACGACAAAGCTGTGCGCACGATTGAGGAGAATGTCTCGTCATCATATGCACAGGCAGAGCTTTCTAAGGAGAGGATCTCATTTGGCGAGATGCAGCGGGATGCCGATGAGCTGAAGGCTGAGAGAGAGAGGACTGCACTGTCGCTAGGCTCCTCATCACAAAGCGATGTCCTTCAGAAAGAACTTGCCGTAATACAGGATGAGATTGAGATAGTCACAGAGAAAATAACGCTTTCCCAGTCCCTGCATACGATCATGTATCTTACAGCAATGGATACTGCCAATCTTCCTGTTATAACAGACGGCATGGCCTGAGGCTTGCATTCGGGCATTTTGTAGTCTATACTCTGATTACACCCCACCCCCGTGGGGTGTGTGGAGTAAGAGATGAAAGAATGTTTCGATATAACGGGAATGAGCTGTGCAGCATGCCAGGTCAGAGTCGAGAAGAGTGTAAACAAGCTTGAAGGTGTCGCATCGGTCAATGTGAACCTTCTGAAAAACAGCATGGAAGTCGACTTCGATGATTCAGTTCTCTCAGAAGAGGGGATCATCGATGCTGTTGAGAAGGCCGGTTATGGAGCCATTCCAAAGAGTGAGAATGCAAATGTATCAGGGGTAGAGGATAAGAGAGAGCATCGCGATATAGCGAAAGAAGAGTATCTGAAGATGAAGAAGCGCCTTGCTTCTTCCCTTATTTTCACCATTCCGCTTTTCTACATCTCAATGGGTCATATGATGGGATGGCCACTGCCGTCTTTCTTCCTTGGTGCGGAAAACTCGATGGTTTTCGCACTGACGCTTTTTCTTCTTGTAATCCCTGTTGCTGTGATAAACAGGAAATTTTTCATAGGGGGATTCAAAAGCCTTTTCCACCTTTCACCGAACATGGACTCCCTGATTGCCATAGGCTCCGGTGCCGCGCTTGTATATGGCATCTACGCAATGTATAAAATCGCTGCGGCACTAGGAAACGGAGACCTTGCTACAGCTCATACATTTGCGATGGATCTGTACTTCGAGTCGGCTGGAATGATTTTGACGCTCATAACGCTCGGAAAGACCCTGGAGGCAAGAGCTAAGGGAAGAACATCCGAAGCGATAGAGAAGCTTATGAATCTTGCCCCGAAGACAGCGGTTGTCATACGCGATGGAAAAGAGATGGAGATTCCTGCTGAAAACCTTGTAAAAGGGGATATTGCTATAGTCAAGGCAGGGGATTCTTTTCCTGCAGATGGTACGCTCATTGAAGGATCCGGAGCTGCAGACGAGAGTGCGATAACCGGTGAATCCATTCCCGTGGACAAGGTTGCTGGAGACAAGCTTACAGGTGCGACAGTGCTTGCATCGGGATATGTGAAGATGAGAATAGACAAGGTCGGAGAGGACACAGCACTGCAGCGCATAATAAAGCTTGTTGACGAGGCAACATCCTCAAAGGCCCCGATAGCGAAGCTTGCAGACAGAGTAAGCGGAGTATTTGTCCCTGTCGTTATTGCAATCGCCATTGTCTCGGCAATTGCCTGGCTTATAGCAGGTGAAAGCTTTGAATTCGCTCTTTCGATTGCAATCTCGGTGCTTGTGATCTCATGTCCTTGTGCACTGGGTCTGGCAACGCCTACCGCCATCATGGTCGGAACAGGTCGCGGTGCTTCTTCCGGCATACTCATAAAGAGTGCGGAGGCGTTGGAGACGCTGCATTCAATCAATGCCGTCGTCTTCGACAAAACCGGTACCATAACAGAGGGAAAACCTGCCGTTACGGATATCATCACGGTCTCGGGAACATCAGGCGAAGAGCTTCTTTCCATTGCGGCTTCTGTTGAGAAGCTTTCGGGGCATCCGCTTGGGGAGGCAATTGTCAAAGAAGCCCAGAAGAGGAACATTGAGTTGCAGCCATCTTCATCATTCCAGTCAATTGATGGAAAGGGTATCAGAGCAGAGCTTTCTGGCTCTGTCATCGAAGGCGGTAACAGAAAGATACTCTCTTACTATCCTGATGTGCTGAAAGATACTGAATCCAGGCTTGCCGACGAGGGAAAGACACCTCTTTATTTTACAAGGGACGGAAAGCTGATAGGAATAATCGCCCTTGCAGATACGATAAAAGGGACGACAGGAAAAGCTGTAGAGACACTCAGGGTCATGGGAGTAAAGACCGTGATGCTTACCGGAGACAACCGGCGTACTGCTGAGGCTATACAGAAGAAGGCAGGCCTTGATGAGGTTATTGCAGAGGTTCTTCCAGAGGATAAGGAAAGCGAGGTCAGAAAGCTTCAGGAGAAGGGCTTCAAGGTTGCTATGGTCGGAGATGGCATAAACGATGCGCCAGCTCTTGCACGTTCTGATTCCGGAATCGCAATAGGGGCGGGAACGGACATAGCGATAGAAAGTGCTGACATCGTCCTGATGAAGAGCGATCCTGAGGATGTTCCACGTGCAGTGGAGCTTGGAAAGGCGACCATGAGGAATATAAAGGAGAATCTTTTCTGGGCGCTTTTCTACAATGTCATCTGTATACCTGTCGCTGCGGGAATCCTCTATCCTGCATTCGGTATAAAACTCAGTCCGATGGTTGGTGCATTTGCAATGAGCTTCAGCTCGGTCTTCGTCGTGACGAATGCGCTCCGTCTCCGTTTCTTCCGGTTCAGGGTGAGTGGGGGAAATATGACAGTTGAGAAAACCGGAAAAAGCTGCATTACGGGAAGCATAGATCTTTCTGAAAATATAGAACACGATCTTGATAAAGGAGATAAAGGAGATAAAGGAGATAAAACAATGAAAAAGACAATCAGAATTGAGGGTATGATGTGCCAGCACTGTGTGAAGCACGTGCATGATGCACTGGAGAAGGTTGATGGCGTGAAAAGTGCCGAGGTATCGCTCGAGGACAAGAAGGCTGTTGTCGAG
>CASEGX010000061.1 GCA_949287505.1 uncultured Spirochaetales bacterium
CTGTATTCCATCCGCTTACCTGTCTATGATTTCACTTAACTATAACCCCTGGAAGGAAAAAAATGAATACAAAAGTTAATGTTTTCGATAACTGCAGTTAATGCACATTGCATTTTTGCAACATAATATTTTAAGAATGAAAACCCTCCAAAGCTGATTTTGATTAATCCAATTGCTTCCTGTATAATCAATTACATACTCATGTATATCGCATTAACTAGAAGACACACCGTATTTTTGGGTGTTGAAACATTTACAAAATGCAATATTATCGGAAACTGCAGTTAATGCTAGGAGGAGACACATGGAGATACGGTTGAGACACAGAAAGGGGCGTATGGTCGAGTATCTTGATAATGGCAAGTGGAAGTCCACTGGAAAGAACAATAAGAGGGATGCCAAGACATGGGTCGAGACCAGGGATATGCAGACTCCTGATACCATATTCAGCGACTTTGCCAAGGATATGTTCACTGATGATTCACCAGGATCGTACATGTCTATCAGGAAGGATTCAGGCAATGACCTTGCGAATATCACATGGTCGAATTATGCCTACATGCTTGATTCATATATCATGCCATTCTTCGGAAGCTACAAAATGAAGGATATCAACCCCAGGCTCATACAGACATGGTATATTGGACTCAAGAAATCCGATGGGAAAAGGCCTCTTGCTCCTACTACACGTCATGATATCCTCAATGTACTATCGGTAATCATGGATCATGCTATATTCGCTGGCATCATCCAGTTCAATCCATGCAAGAGCGTTATCAAATCGAAATCGATTCCTACGATAGAGAAGAAGGCATTCACCGATGAAGAGATCTCAAGGCTGTTCCCTGATGACGATTTTGAGCTGATGAGAATATGGAAATCGAATCTGCATGATGCCTGCTATTTCATGGTCATGCGTGATACGGGATGGAGGCCGGGCGAGGTAGCGGCCATGACGCCATCATCTTTGGTGGCCCCGGAGATAGGAGGGGTATATACAGAGAATGCGGTTGATCCCAAGATAAAAGAGGTCAAGAATACCATAAAGACATCAGATCATGGATATGAGTATAAGCTGGGAATACTCAGCAAAAGGACTACCGTAATTTTCTTACGGCTCTGCAGTGATCTCGAAGATAACGAGCTTGTGTTCAAGTCAAAAAGCGGTGAAGCATTGAGTTCGACATGCATGTACAGCAGATTCAGGAAAGCTTTGGATAGGGCAGGAATAAGCAGGGAAGGCCATCCTCCTTATGCTTTGAGGACAACGTTCTTCACCAACACCGCACAGACTGAGAACGATTCTGTTGCAATGAGGCTTATGGGGCATACGCAGTGGCATTCATGCTACGATAAGAGAAGCCCTGCAGACATGATCCGCAAGGCTTTCTCTGAGCTATCCGATGGTTATCGTAGAGAAAAACTGGACAGAGATATTATCAGAAGAGAAGGCTGATGCAGGGATCTCGATCACACGCTTTCCCTTTGCTGATTGCATGTATCCCTCATCGTCCTTGGTTCCTTCTATGAGCCAGTCGAATAGATCAGGATATAAGCCATCGACATCGCCCTGCTCGTTCATAAGCTCTGATGTCTTATCGACTCCCTGTATGTATATCGATGCCGAGAACTGTATCGTATCGTTGATATCAGGGACCGCAGGATTCATGGTTATGGCAAGCCTATAATCAGAGATCGATGCAGTAAGCCCATTCTGATATGCAGTAAGATAGTTCTGCAGTATCGTTGCAGCTGAGTTATAGGCTTCGATCACTCCTTGCAGGGATCCATCGACATTAGAGCTTTGAGCCATATTCTTGAGAAGAGGCTCTATCACGCTCTTGAGCTGATTGAATGCTGCCTTGAACGCCTGGAACTCTTCGGGGTTTATACCAAGACTCTCGACTGTGGACACGGTATTGGAATAAGCCGCCTGTATGTGTTCCCATTCCTCGGCAAGCTGCCTCTTCTCAGATGGAGTTATGATGTTATCGCTTATGATGCCGTTTATCCCGCTGATAAGAGATGAGTTCTGTGAGGACTGGGAAAGCTGGTTAAGCCTTCTCAGCCTCGCTTTCAGATCCTGCGCATCCTGCCCAAGTGCAACGAATTTTCCGGCTGTTACCGTCTCGTTCGAATGATTCCTTCTAGTAGCCATCAGCTCACCATCCTTACAAAGTCACCAGTCTCAGAGTTGATAAGCTCTCCCCAGTTGAAGTCCATATCATCATCGCTTGTTGCATTGTACAGCCTTCTGATAGGAGATGTAGGCATTCCGATGATCTCCCCGATTCCGGTAATGAGATTCATGGTGGCTCTTCCCATCTGTCCTTCTCTCCTATCCTCTCCCTTTCTGACTGCGCTTATGAAATTGGCAACGGCACCAGGAAGCCCTGTATCGTAATATATCTCTCCCGTAAATGCAGCCTTCAAATCGTTCCCGCCCGGAATCATTCCAAGGGATTCTCCGATAGTGGAACCTAGGATGTTATCCCACCAATCGTCATCATCCTCATCAGGAAGAGCCTTTCCGCTTATGAACGCAGCACCCATCGTGGCAAGTCCAACATACAGGACTGTATTTCCAAGGAACTTGAATGTCTCGGCATTGAATCCTTCATTCCTCATTCTCTGGAAAGCATTCACTATCATGTTGTACTGCTTATTCAGCTGTGAGGTGAATTGCAATAGAGTTCTGACTGCCTCATTGCCAACAGAGTAGGCTAGAGCGTTATCCTTTGCAGCAGAGGATGAGATCATGGAGAGTATGTTCTGCGTGGCAACGTTAGCTACGTACTGATTGTACTCATCCTGGCTCATTCCCTTTGTATTAGGATCGCTCTTCATGCTATCAAGAAGCATCCTGTATTCAGCTAACCACATGGCATTTGAGATATTGGAATCCATTGCCTGTATAAGCCCCATTCCAGCCCTGATTGCCTTCTGATATGTCTCCCTTGACTTGAGATAGATATTGTTCGGGTCCTTCTCCATAAGTGCCTTATGGATACTCTCGAACATAGGCTTTGTAGCTATAGCTCTGTAGTTGGCTACATCAAGCCTCTGCCTATCTATCATCTGAGGAGCTATCTTATTCATAAGCTCAAGGACCTCTTTCCTATTGCTCATGTAATAGGTCAGGGCAGACATCGCTCTAGGAAGACCAACATCCCTTGCGACAAGAAGGAAGGTCGGAATCTGCTGCAGGAGGGTGCTGAGGTTTCCCCAAAGCACAGACTGTGCAAGGTTTCCTCTTATGAGCCTCATTGCCTTGCTGAAATTATCCATCCTATTCTGAGTCGCATTGGCTACTGCATCATTGAACTGTCTGAGATTATCCATCAAGGCATCTCCCTTTGTCCCGTATTTGTAGCGCATCATTGCAGAAAGATCGGATTTTGCCTCGAACATCTTTCCGAGCTCGTCAAAGACCTCCTGGAATGCGATGTAGTTCTCCTGATCTTCGATAGTCCTTATAGCTACGCTTACGGCATCGAGATCAGCCGCAGACATTGAGCCAGTCCTTTCATGGATGAAGTTGGCTCTTATGCTTCCTTCTTTGGTGAATCCTCCCTGATCCTTAAGCTGCTTCTCTGTGCTTGGAAGCATGTCCCTGATAGGGAAGTAGTTTGCGAATCTCGGAAGGAGCTTACCAGTCTGATTGTAATACGTATCCGAAATCTCTTGGTATCTGCTTCCCACTTCCTCTGCAAGATAATCAGCGAATTCCCTATATTTCGCATACTCAGAATTATTCTCAAACTGGTCCAGCACCCATAGGATATTGCCTATAGAAAGCCTGTTCGTATTAGCCGCATTGCTAGGATCAACTATCAGCCTTCTCAGTCCGTCAGTCTGCTTCGACAGGAGATAGATTCCCATCATCTGCTGCACCGAGAAATCCTGCGGTCTGCTCATGGTCAGGATTCTGTTCAGATTAGTGTTCGCCTCCACGTCAGGAGTTGCGCTGGCAAGATTGTTCCTGATCGCCTTCTGTACATTCAGTATCCTTGCGGCAAGAGGCTTCAAGGAAGGATCAAGGCTCTCATTTATATTCACCTTGAATCCGTTTCCTCTCTTGGATATCGTACCCCAGCTTATACCATGCTTTGCTGCATATTCCTCTGCAGACATCACTCCGAGCTTTGATTTCGGCTTTACGAAGAACCTATCGAATGCAAGTCCGAAATTCTTGGCGTTCTCTCCGAATATCTCCTCGAACTTCTTGGATACGTTGCTCTTTCTCTTATTGGTGAACTCTATCCTCTGATTGGAAGCATCGTTGATGTTGGGCAGTATAAGCCCGGCAGCACGGCCTCTGAATATGATGTCGTGCAGTGTCGGGTTTATCTCTCTCAGCTGAAGCTCTATTACTCTGAATTTCGAGATCAGATCCCTTGCCAGGCCTACATTCTCACCATCTCCCATCATATTTCTGAGCTCTTTTATCCTGGATGCAAGCTCTGCATCGTCAATGTCCTTGGTTTCAAGGATATCAAGGCTTCTGATTATCTCATTCTGTGCATCTCTCCAAAGCTTTTCCTTGGCGGTCTTCTTCTCGTTCTTAAGCTCCATTCCTCTTTCGGATACATCGTAAACGAGCTGTGCGAACTTAGAGACATCATCATACGTGAGAGCTTTGAGCCTTCTCTCAAGCTTTCCGTCAACGATCATTCCGCTGTCTTCGCAGAACTGCATTATAGGATCGAACCAGCCTTCATATCCCTGGAATGACGACTCGAATATGGAAGGATTTATCTTTGATCCCTTCTTTCCATTGAGAGCATTGGTAATGAGAGCGAGCTGGGCTGATACCCTGGAATCATTCTTTCCACTCCTTATCTCATTGTCTATGGAGTTGTATACATTATCCCAGGCTTCCTTGAGTCTCTGGGCAGTCATGTATGCTGGCTGATTCTGCATTATCTCAACCTTTCTCTTCCAGTATCTCTCCCTTGCTGTTCCGTTTTCCTTAAGGTCTGCTATCTTCTTATCGAGATTGGATACCTTTCTTTCAAGCTGGCTTATATAGCTGCTGATATCAGCAATGTTATCAGCCCCACCAAGGCTATCAAGCATCCTTGCCATTTCCTTATTGTCCTTGCGAAGAGTATTGAGCTCTGCCTTAAGAGCCTCCGCATTGTTGCCTGATTTCTCTGATGCTTTCCTGAGCTTTGATACTGCATCTGACAGCTCCTTGTTCTTTGATACAAGCCTGTCTATCTCTGCCCGTATCTCTGGGGTGATTTCCTTTGAATCGACCTTATTCCTGTAGTCATTTATGATATCGTTCATACGCTCTACAAGCGCATTCGAATAATCATATGACAATGCCTTTGTCATAAGCGACTTGAGATTCTTGTTCTCTGACGCTCCCTTGATTATATCCCTAAGTCTCTTGAAAGCCCTTGGAAGATCTCCTTCAAAGGCATCTAATACAGACTGCTTTCCTTCGAGTATTCCTTTTGAAAGACTTACATAATCATCTCCGGCATATGCGAAGCTATCACTTGTGGAATCCTTTCCGTCCTGATATCCAGCATAATAGTTTGCGAGAACCATCAGAGGTGATGTATAGCTTCCGTCTGCATTGAACTTGAGATTAGATACAGAATAATCATCGTCAACGAGTGCATTGATAAGATCGATCACATCATTCTTGCTGACGGATGCTGTGTTCTTCTCAGTGCTGAATGCTCTCCAAACGTTATCCCAGGCAGTTATAGCTTTTCCTCTAAGCAATTCAGATATCTCATTGTTGCTTGTCCTCTTGTTGGAACCGAGTCTAGTTGCTCTTACCATGCCCTTTAGGAGATTAACTGCAGTGTTGTATTTCTTCTCATTCTTGACTCCATCCTTAAGGACATGTGCTATGGCAGTGTAGGACTTGGAGGTGATGATGAAGGCCTCAGCCAGCTCTTCAAAGAATATTGCCTTCTGGTCCGCATCGAGTGCTGATATCTCATCTGACAGGTTAAGATCGTTTGCATGCTGTTCAAGATATGAGGCGAACAATGCATCCTCGGAACCGTATGAACCGAATACTTCAGCAAGAGCATCGTCTCCTTTTGATGCCGTCTCGTCATATAGTTTCTTGAACCTTGAATACGTATTGAACAAGGCATCGTTGCCAATGACTCTCATCGTATTCCTAGCATAGCTCCTGAGATTGTTCCTCATCTCTGAATCATCCGCAGAGAAGAGTATCTTCGGATATCCTTTAAGTCTTTTGCCCTCTTCATCCGCAGCACTTGCAAGATCGTATACGTAGGCAAACGCTATTGCAGGGATCTCTGTCTTGCTCCATCCCTTGAACTCATCTATGAACTCCTCGTAATCAATATCATAGTCTTTTGATAGATAGTTATTGCCATACCATGCTTCCAATGCTTCTAGAACCGAGATTGTATCATCAGACTGAAGCGGTATTCTGAACCATCTTGGAACACGCTTATCAAGAAGGAATTTCTCTCCATTCCTTGTCCTGATGTCCTTCTTGAGCTTTACGTAGACAGATCCATCCTCTCCATAGAAGAACTCTGCAGCATTAGCATCAAATCCTTCTACGCCCATGAGTCCTGAGATGTTCTTGTATACTCCTGAACGGGTCTCCATCTTCACGACAGGATCCCTTACTACCTGATTGTCATTCACCTCTTCAAGATATTCGCTTTCTTTCCTGCCATTGAGGATTGCTTTTATCTGCGATGTGATTGTCTTTGAATCCGCCGTACCTTCCTTCATTATGGAAGAGAGAGCCTTGCCATCAGTATCATCGAGCTCATCAATAAAATCTTCTCTCATCGCAAAGTTTTCACCCTTGTCGATTACAGCATATTCAACAGGCTTCTCATTAAGAGTCATCTCTTCAGTTGTCTGTATGGCTGATACTATCTTTTCATCTTCTGCAGGTTTTTCCGTATCAGCCGTCTCTTCGGTATCGACAGCTATATCAAGCTCGGCTTCGGTGTCGATGGTTTCCTGCTGAATGGTATCAACATCAGCTTTGACGCTATCGGAAACTTCTTCCACTGAAGCAGGCTCTGCAGTCTCCTTGATGCTGTTCTCTACGATATTGATAATCGGAGTAGGGGAATTATCAGCCCTCACATCGGCCTTTACAGTAGACGTATCGGAGGCTGATTCCTCTTCGTAGAATATCGCATCGAACATCGCCTTCTTCTCTGCTGACAATCTAACAGTGGATTTAAGTGTTTTCCAGAGAGACGATGCTACGTTATATAGAGTCTGGAATATTCCATTGAGCCTCTTGTTGGATGACTTTCTCAGGAATACATATTTCTCAAGATCCTTTGCGAATGCTTCTTGTACGCTCTCTCCAATCGTTCCTCCATCCTTATCGAACTGCTTACCATAGACATTCGTTATCAGGATATAAGCCGGATTATCCGGGGCTAATACTGAAAGGAAATGGTGCCCAAGCTCATGTATAAGGGTAGTGGGTTCTGCGCTCTCCATGATGGATATGTACCTATCAAGAGAATCAGGATTGAACCAACCCATGTATGATCCATCGGGATTCCTAGATCCAAGAACAAAGCTGTTGCTAGGTCTTGGTGATGATGGTAATATGACCACAGAGAGACCCTGCGAGCGGGCAAGCTGATCTTCGGATTGGTTTCCCATCCTTGAAGCTAACGGGTCTCTTGTTTTTAGACCAACTAGCTCCATTGTGTATATCAATTGGCCATTTTGGACGCTCTCCTTCACCATTATCTCAGCAGTACCTTCTCTTCCTGTGTCTTGGAAGGCAATATCAGTGCTGTAATAATGTATACCTACTATATGCTCGCTTCCTTTTCTATCCTCTCTGGAGGATGTCTTTATTGACTTCCTGAATAGTGTATCTATATTTGCAGCAGCTGTATCATGCTCTGTTCTTGTAAAGCCGTTATTAAGAGACTTGTTCAATGCTTTATTGCTCAGAAGCTTGCCTATTGATGTAGAGCTTATCCGTGCAATGGATCCATCATCCTCATTAACAATCGAAGATCCCTGAATTAATTTCAACATCATTCTGGCTTCATATGCACTTCCTGCAAATATCGTATTATCAATATCTGATTTATATGCTCCATCTGGTGCTTTTATTCCATAAAGGAATCCTTGGATTGTATTGTAGTAATCATTGCCAGTGAGCCCAGATGCCTTTGCAAAGCCAACCATTATCTCAGCAGATGCCTTTGACATAGCATCAAGCACTTTGTCGTTCTTGCCAATAGCTGTATTCTTGAGCCTTTCCTTGAAATGATTGGCTATCGTATCGACATCCTCACCTCTATTTCCTGTGAGCTGTCTCTTGATGTCCTCCCATTCGTTATGAGCCTCGTTCCTGGCATTAGCCTCATCAAGCCTTCTAGCAGTATCGGCATCAGCCCTCTTTTGGGCTTCGTCTATTCCTGTGCTTTGCTGCGTCTCTTCCTGCTGTATCTGTACTGTCTCATCAACATCTTCATTTACGACTGTTTCCTGGGCTGTTGCATCGGTTTCCAGGGCCTGGACGGAATCCATTTCGTCAATGATAGATGCTTCTGGGAACAGATCATCATCTATTGCATCATCTATCTCTTCTGCGATCGTGTCGGCATCGGATATTGCTTCTTTGCTTATGGTCTCATCGACAGGGGCTGATTCCATATCAGAAATCTCTTCTGAATACAATCCAAGATCATCATCAGTAAAATCCTCTGATGCCCTTGTCTCTTCGTCAGATGACTGTGCAGTATCTGCCGCCTTAGCCTTTTTAGGCTCTTGCTCTCTTTCCTTTGTGAATGTCTCTCCGAATACCGCTGCCTCGAAGTCATTCCTTGTCTGAGTATTGTCTTCGGTGACTGGTATGACTATAGGATTATCTGAATCCTTCGCCTTGATGGATGCGTAAGATATATCACTTGATGGGGTAGTCGGGTTCATCTCCGAATCGTAGTAAGTGAATCCTTCTATAGCATCATTATCAAGCCCGACTGATATTGTTGCATTGATAGAGTCCAGAGTCATTCCTCTGTGCATATCGGAAGACTCTTCTGTAACAGCGGTGCCGATGGCTGATTCCGTGCTCATATCAACGACTTCAGCATTTACATATCTGCCATTCTTCTTCGCATAAGCCTGTTCCTTTGTGGGAGATACGGCTCTGAATTTGTCACCGACACGAACAACCTTGATAGGAGCGGTAGGGGAGAAGTTGTCTTCGTTGATGCCCTCTGTTGATATGTTATCCATACCAGTGATATCAGAAGTGCGAATACGGGCATTCATTCCTTCTGTTGTAGTATATTTGTTGGAATTAAATATCCTGCGGAATTCTGAATTTGGACGAGCTGATTGGCTTATGACTCTCGCCGCTCCTGTCCCGAGTGACAATCCAAGAGTGCCAAGAGCGGTCTGCTTTATTGTCTCCTTGAAAGCTTCACCGAAATCCTCCCGTGTATATTTCCTTACACCTTCAGGCAGCTTTCCTCTCTCTTCCTGCAGTGCTACCGCAAAATTGTATCCGAACATTGTGGAGAATTCCTGCATCGTTTCTGTAGCTGATTCCGATGCTACAGATAATGCCGTGTCCTTTCCCCAGTCACGTATCATACTTCTGACTGTCTTATGAAGAATGTTGTTTACTTGATCCTTTGTAGCTCCTTTTAGTGCTTCCCTTAAAGGTCTCAATGCAGTATCGACTGCCTTATCTCCAACTGTCTCAAATATACCGTTCAGAGCACCTACTACTACGCTGGTATTGAATATGATGTCATCATCGAATCCAGCTTCTGCCATCTCCATTGCAGATCCGCCCATTTCCATCAGAGCAGTAGCCGCCCATCTGCTGCCGATGTTTATTCCGCCCATCACAGCCTGTCTTCCAAGCATCGTTCCAGATTTAATGCCTTTGATTATCGCAATCGTTGTTGCTGGTATAGCCACTCCTCCAAGCCCGGGGATCATTGATGCAAGAGCCATTGCCCCGGAGATAGTAAGAGATGGAAGCATGGAAGGAAGTATCTGCGCAGCTCCTATGGCAAGAGGGGAGATGACATTTGATATAGGATTTGAATAATCAGCAAGCTCTGGCCTATAGTCTTTGGCATATCTCTTGAGATCAGCCATCGCCTGTGCTTTTCTTGCCTGGAAATCCTCGTTATCAAATCCACCATCAAGAGCTCCACCTAGATATAGCAATGCCATCTTATAAGACGCAAGCATTGATGATCCTGCAGAATGAAACGTATTGACGAAATTCTCTGCAAGGCTATCGACATTAGGCCTATATCCAGTTGCGTAATACATAAGGTCTTCGATGTTATCAGCAGCATATCCTGGATCAACCCCAGGATAGATAGAACTGATTATCTTACCTAGCGCAATCCTGTTTTCATATGATGTAGGATCTTCTTCGCCAAGATACGTATCCCTTGCGAGTGCGAGTATGTTCTCGTAATCGCTCTTTGTCCTGAGATACCTTTTCTCATAATCAGGAGAAGCGAAATAATCCTTGTTTCTGTACATGACCTCTACGGCATCTCTGCTGGGCTTATACACATCCCTGAGTCCGTATGAATTAGCGAGCATATTGAAACGTATAGACATAGCTTCTCCTTTTATTTCTCTACTGGATCGATCCAGACTATATTCGGATAATCCACATGCACGATTAGATCGTTTCCAGTTGCCAATTTGTATGCCTTTGGAAGATCAGGGTAATTCTGATATAACAATCCAGTTAGCTCTTCAGACACTTCGGCAGAATATCGTTCAGGCTCAAGCACCGGATCATATCCTCTGTATCTATTCAGATCTATTGTTTTTGCAAGATCCATAGATATCTCTTCAATCCTGCCTAAATCTCTTAGTGAAGTTTCTGTGGGAGATTTCTCGAACGGAAGCCTATCCTTATCTTCTCCTGTTATATCAGTGTCAACGATATAATCTACAATATCGCCTTTGGTATTAGTCTTTATTGAGACAGATACTTGCTTGCCGTCAGGAAGCTCTGCAAGAACCGAGCTTATATCGTTTCCATTGTATGCTATAGGAGTCAGACCGATATATGAAAGATTTCCTATTCCCAGTATTCCGTCAAGATATTGAGTGATAGCCTGCGCTGCTATTGAATTTGATTCAAGCCACAGGTTCCCGTTGAGATCTGCAAGACGGGTTATATCATCCCATACATCGTCATCATTTTCCCCTGGGTTGTAATCTATATTGTTTATGAGAGCCATGGACATAAGGAATCTCTCGCTATCATCGAGGTCGCTGAATTTTGCCCACACTCCTGAATCTTCGGCTTTATGTATAAGAGCATCGAAATCAAATCCCTTGTTTGTATTGAGATCGACAAGCAGCTGATCTATTCCTTCGAGCCTGTTATCACCATAGAGAAGCTTGTTTATATTCGACTTCAGATCATCAGTGATATATTCTTTGTAATAGTCCTCGAATGAATCCAATTCGCCTGAATATGTCTCACCTGATTCAAGCTGGACGATATTATCCCTGTACATCATATTGGTGAAATTCTGTATCTTGTCTTTTACGATTCCTTCAAGCGTATCTCCTGTAGAGGCGTCAATATCCTTCATTGTTATGCTTGAAAGAACGCTTGCCTTTACCTGATTGCCAATATATGTTCCATCAAGACCAGCTGGCATATTGTTCTTTATCATCTCATTGATATCAAAACCCTTGTCCTTACCATAGGCTACGATATCGTCATTTATGACATTGCGTATCTTCTCCTGGTCTCCTTTGGTGAACTGCATCATGAACTTGCGATCATGGGTTAATAGCTCAAGATAATCTTTCCTTGTATCATTATCAGCCCCGAGATATGTGTTTATGAACATGCTTGATGACTGGCTGCTTTCAAGAATCTCGTCTTCTGTCGGATCTACTATATATCCAGCAGCAAGGGTTTTCTTGTGCCTATTAAGATCTGATACGGTTTCATTGTATAACGATGAAAGGGTCTGCGATCCTATATTCTTGCTTCCATATACAGCAACAAAATTCGCAGCGTATGCGCACTGCTCATCAAACCATTTGTAGTATCTGTCTTCCCATTCCTTTGAGGCTGACGCATATCCTATGAGCTCTCTCTGTCCTGTTGCTTCATTCACTTCATATATGCGTCCAAGTCCTTTTTCGGCATCAGCTCTTTCTTCTTCGGATAGAGTATCAAGGAATGCGTCTACGCCATTGATGTGTAATCTATTTGAGAATACCACAGGCATTCCATTCTTCTTCTCCGTATAATAAGCTGCCATCGAGACAAAATCATTGGCATACGCTGGATTCTCTGTGAGCTCCTGCAGCTGATGCTCTGAAACGGTCATCGATTCCTGTGGATCCTGTTCTGCATTTCCAATGAAATCAGTCTGAGAGACTATAGAGAAAGTCTTACGTAGATCGGATACCATCTCGCCGCTGGTTACTATTGCATATTTTCCGGTAAGCTTCGTGTCGTCCTCTATTGATTCAAGGAGCCCTCTTGCTCCGTATGATAGATTAGACATTATCCTGTCGTATTCTATCTGCTTTTCCTCTTCGGATTTTGTGGATTGTGCATTCTGCTCAAGTAAGGAATAAGCCGTTTCTGACTCTTTGAGAGTGTCATTGTTTACAAGCATTGTTTCCAAGGCAGTTCTGCTTTCTTCCGGCAGTCCATTGAAATCCAAACTATACTGCCTAGATAATGTTCCGAACGTATCAGAGGTTATGTACCCTATGTCCTTTTCTCTTTCCTTTAATACGGGCATCATCTTGTCATTGAGTATTGCCAGTTGATCTTTCTGATATGTAGCCTTTAGGGATGATGCATCGCTCATGATGGCAGCAAGAAGATTCTTCTTCTCCATCTCATTCAGCGATCTATTGAATCCTTCCTTTCCGCCAGCGGCTATCCCGTCAAGCGCATCGGATACAAATGACTCGAAATCAGCATCTGTCATTTCGTGCTGATTGAGTACATATGAGCTATAAGCCGAGGACATGTTCTTTATGAAGTCGTTTCTGGCGAAAGTGTTCTGAAGAGCTATTGCATGCCTTATCCCTTTTTCTCTGCTGTCTCCAAATTTTGCATGCGTCTCTATTACCATCAGTTGTTGCGCTGCTACGGTTTTATTACCTACAACCAATGAGCCATCAGGAGATCTGTATCCGCTCTGATTTGGCTGAGCCCCGTCCATGGTATTCAGTATCTTGGATGTATTAGCTGTAACGAATTCACCGTAATTGTCAGCTATATTGCCATCCTTGGAGATACTTCCGCCGAGCTGCTGTTTTGTGACATCCTCTGGGGATTTGGCGAAATCAGGAATATCATCTCCCATTACATATTCGAATAAGCCGCGTTCAGAATCCGGCATCGATGCCAGAGACCAGTTCCCCAGGGCCGATTCCATCTCTATCTTCCCGGTGGGATTTGTGTAGTCATCGTTTATTATTCCTGAGACCTCTCCGATTGCTCCAGAAGCCGATGATTTGGAGCTGCCTGATGATCCAGAGCTTCCATATATAGCAGTAGATATTCCGTTATCCTGCCATTGCTCAAAGAATTTGACCTGATTGCCAACTATGGTTCTCCTGTTGGCTTCGTACATATTGTCATCCGCTGATTTTATGGCTTGCTGCGCCCATGGATTTGTCGGAGGAGGATTCTGCTTGTCATAATCCTCCATGAGCCCACGGAATTTGGCAAGTGCATCATCGGTAGATAGCGGATTGCCGTTCTCATCGAAATAGAAATCCTCTTTAGCTATCTCTCCGTAGACATAATCGTATTTCCCCTCGTTGTGCTTTCTTCCCTGTTCAGCTCCGATCTGATTGGCTATGTTATTAGCCAGCTCAGCCCCTTTAAGGATTGAGTCAGTGACATTCTGCACGCTCTGCAGATTAGCTCTATCTATCCGTCCTTCTGTTGCTATTCTCTGCCTTCTTACATCAAACTTACTCATCTATGATATCCTCTGGATCAAGCTCTTCGTAATGGTCTCCGCCAAGCTGTTTGTGTATCTCGTCAAGCTGGTCGTTGTATTCCTCTATAGTCCCCTCAAGATCCTTTATGGTCTCAGCCGCATTGATCTGCTCTTCCCTTGCTTCGTTGTATCCTTCTATGGATGCGTTGAGGGCTTCCTTTGTCGTCATCTCGTTCTGATAACGTATCGCATATACATCAGCAAGAAGATCTGCGTTCGATCTCTTTCCCTGCATCTGATACATCCTGAGCATATAGTTGATGGATGATGCATATGCGACATCGGCAAGATCATTCTGGAACTTCTGCAGGTTAGTGGTATTCGTTCCGGTCCCAGTCTGCCTCATTCCTGATGAAGCCTGTGCTGCGCTTGCTTCGCCCATAGCCATCTCAGCAGAGGCAAGTTCGCTTCTTCTCTGCAGGAAGGCCTGATTGAACTGCTGGGCGAGCTGAAGATTGTACTGATCGATATTGTCGAAGTACGAATCTATCATCATGTTTTCCTGCTCAGTGTTATATGCGAACTGCATTCCAAGAACAGTGTCAGATGTATGTATCTGCTGTTTCATGTATTCAAGGTAGTTCGCATTTATATCCTTCAGAGATAGGACATCAGACAGGGAAGAGGATGCCATGCTGTCATACACAGATGATGTGATCTTTCCCGATACTGTATCGAACTTCAGTGATTCAAGAAGATCCGATACAGTCTGCGTTCCTGCGGGAAGGTTGAATATTGTCTGGAACAGCTCGTCATACTCGTCGTACATTCCTTCGCCGTACACGGAATCGAATGAGTTACGAGTATTGCTTATCATTCTTTGTGCAGACTGAATCGTCCTATTCCTCGCAACAGTTGCCTCCATACGGCTGTTTCTTGCCTGGGCAGACCATTCATTCAGCTGCTGCTTTGCCTGTGCGTCTCCTTGAAATCCTCCGAAGATGAGGCCACCAAGAAATCCTACAATAGCTCCGATTCCAGCTCCTAACGGGCCGCCAACCGCTCCCATAGTCGCTCCTGTTGCAGCCCAGGAGAGGGAATTTGTTGTTATTGAATTTCCAACTGTCCATCCATAATATGATTCGTATTTGTTAGGCATTAGGCTGTACCCTCCAGCTGGAATGCAAGTATCGTCATAGGCTCATCCTCAAAGCTTCGTATCCTCATCGAGTACATCCTGTCCGTCTTGCCCATAATCGTTGCTCTATAATCCACATTACCGAGCTTGTAATTGGTCTTATTAAGCTGTCTCTCATCGTCTCCGATGTATATGAATCCTGTGTCGTATGGCCTGATATAAGCCTGATTAGCCTTCTTGAATCTTCCGAAGCCAAGACGCTGGTCAATGATCTCAAGATATGGGGTAAGAAGCTCCGATGTATAATCGACATCTCCTGCATCGGAGAACGATTCAGCCTCAGCCTCATCAAGATATGCGATGAATGATTCCGTATCGCTCGTGACGAGGAACAGCATTATATCCCTATTCGAAGTCTCTATCGTTGCTTCTGAGATTATCTTCCTGTCTTCCATATCCCATCTTGCAAAGGACTGAATACTGTTCTCTTTGTCATATACAAGAATCCTTACGGTTCCGTCATCCATGACAAAGTAGATGGTTGGGGTAGGGGTATTCTTCGGAAGGGCTTCCCTTACTCCATCCTTTAGGATGTCGTGATTGGTTATAGTGACATCTCCGTTAGCCATATATCCCTGATATAGATAGAACTCACGGAGGATATAGGATTTCTGTATGAATATCATCGAGCCATTCAGGATAACAGGCTGTACCGAGATAGAGCCATAATTCGTATAAGGCGATGCTATCTGATTATTCACGGCAGAGAAGTTATCAGGAAGCCTCCATTCGGCTGTCGATGTTCCTACGAATATATATCCGCACGACGGCTTTATGAACCTGATCCTATCCTGTCTTCCCGTGGCAAGCTCGTTCCTTGTGGCGCATGAATCAGTTGCCACATAATCTATGGCAACCTTTGTCCTTGTGAGCTGGCTGATATTAGAGAAGTCGTATACCATGACAGGCTTTCTGACTGGATATCCGTTGGTCTTCTCATCATATACGGAACCCTCTGGGTCTTCAGGATTCAGATACCATATCCAATCTTCTCCATTTACTGAATCAGCCTTCCAATAGACTCTTGTCTGATATGTATAATCTCCATTCGCATTCTTCTCTGGAAGAAACCACATATCTTCAGCGGATTCCTGTTCCCATACCGGATCGCCAGTTGATGTCGTGAGCTCTGTCTTGGGAAGCTCCTCGTCCTCTACGAGCTCTGTTGTCTCTGTAGTGACTATCTGGAACTGTATGAAGTCATGCATAGAATCAGCCTCGAATCCATCTATGAACTGAGATGATCCGAGTATCCTGGATTTCCATATAGTCTGCGGATGAGCTTTCGTTGAGGCGAACCAAAGACAATCCGATATCACCGCAACGACAGCGGGGTAGTGCGTGTCTCCTGTGAGAAGATCATCGTCCTTATAATCCTCGAATCCTGTTATGTATGCGCTTCCTCCCTTCACAGGAGGGAATGCAGTTGCGTATTCATAAGGTTCTGTGAAGTCGGCATCAAGATACCATTTTACGGTATCGCCATCTGTCTTCTGATAGAGTATCCTTGCTTCAAGCGAAGTAAGCTCTTTTCCATCCTTGTCAGTGATGTATGATGGAGTGAACCAGTATTTATCCTTTGCATCCTGATTAAGCAGGATAGTTACCTCTGATACCGTGGCTGATTCCGATGCCGTATCGAAATCCATCATGATTGGCCTGATATCCTGATGGGCAAAATACATCCTTGTGTAATACTGGGCGTATGTAAGCTCCTGTATCTGTATATCAGTAAGCGTTCTCTTCTGAGGATACTCGACTGCGACTATCTCAGAGAACTCATCAAGGACATATCTGTAGAAGCGCATCTTGCTGTTTGACAGCCCGATGACATATGAAAGCGTCTCCGATATCGTGAATGGTATAAGCCGCTTCACATCGGAGTCTATGAGCTTTCTTATGGGAGGCCTTCTTGTAGCTCCTCCCTCTATATTCGTAACCATGTTGCGGAATAGAAACGCTCCGTTCTGATAGAACTCGTTGTCGAAGCGTCCGGCATTCCGTCTTGATATCTCGCCGTATCGGAAGTTGTTGATGTACATCCAATCCTCCCTAGACTACGAACGTATAAGCCGGCGGTATCTCCTGCCTTGTAGTCTCCATCTCAGCCTGTCTCAACGCCTGGAAGACGGTCTGGAATTTCTGCGATATCGCCGCCAGCACCGTGTTGTTGTCAGGCTGTATGTTCGGCTGGATCTCAATGGCGAGCCTATATGCGATCATGTAGAAGAAATCATCGGGATAGGCCTCGTCAGTGTTGTAGTCGATAGCATCCGATATGTATGTAAGCCTTGGATTCCTGTCCCCGAATATGAGGATATTCCCGATCCTCTTTATCTTGCTGTTGTATCTTCCATTGACGAATAGAGGCTTTGCCATATCAGATGGCTCTTTGTATGCGAAGTCGTATACAGGAGGCGCATATAATGGCCCGAGCACAGGATCTGGAACATGCATTGGATATCTATCCAAGGCATCAGGCGATGAGAGCTCCTTTACGAGATCATCATCCGTATATTCCTTCACCTTATACATGAAAGACCAATCGTATGCCTTCACACAGAACAGCTCTGCCGCACGATAGAATCTATCGCACAGCAGAACCTCGTTAGGCTTCTCAGCCGTAGCAGAGGGATCATCTCCCTCCGCTTTCGGCATTATCCTATCGTAATCAACGTTGAAGCATATGAGTGCTATCCTGTATACGTCTTCCTTCTTCATCCAATCACCTCAGACTGCTGGATCTCGGAATCGCCGGAGTCTCCGCCGCCTGAACCGCCTCCCTCATCAAGATCAGTAGGCTCTGGATCTTCAGGCTCGCTGTCTACCCTGTAATAGAGCGGCCATTTTCCGTCAGCCAGATCGGTATCTGATTCAACTTCGTCTATATCAGCCCTGATAGTCCGAACGTTGAACGGCCTCTTATCATCAGGAATGACAACGTGTGTGAACTTAGCTCTGAAGACCATGCCTTTCTCCTTTAGTAGTTGGACGGGTTAGCCGTGATGATGAGCTGTCCTGCCGTAGCCTTTACGGTGCTCGCAACAGAACCGCCAGTGAGCTTGAGGCTGATGCAGAAGTATTTCTTTATCGTTGAAAGGAACGATATGGAAATAGACGTCTTCCTTGCAGCGTTAAGCTCTGAGATAGGTACCTTGAACTGGAACACAGGATCAGTACCGAACGTTGCATTGTCATCAGAGTCGTATATCTTGAACTCTGCGTGGGTAGCAGTAGCGATAGCGATCTTCTGATTGCACTTGATGTCGCACGTGATCTTGGCTCTGTAAGCACCATGATCAGATCCCCAGTTGATGCCCTTTGCGGCGGCGGCTGATGTCTGAAGCACCTTTGTGGTATCGACAACAGTTCCGGCGAAATGCTCAGTGGCAGCAGCTACTTCCTTGAGGTTTATCGGCCCCATTCCGAATGCCATTGTTTCGTAATAGCCAGCCATTACTCATCTACCTCCTCGGAGATGTAGGACTCCGTAGTCTTGAATGCGAAATCGGAAACGAGCGTGATGCCGTCAGCGACCTGAAGGCGACCATTGTTGATCCTGCCGTATGAGCCGTCATTCTGATTCGGCGTTGTTCCGACCATGACAACCCTGTTCTTCTGGAACTGCTCGAACTTCGAGAGAAGGAACGGAGAGCAGTAGAAGTTCATCGTCATGCCAGTCTCCCCAAGGCGGAAGAAGTTGTACATTTCGATGAGGTTCTGCTCGACACGGTACATCTCGTCTGCCATGTCCTTCCTGTTCTTGTGTCCGAGATAGATGTTCCTGAGACCGGAGATGCAGAAGCGGTTCTTCACTCCGATGCCGAACGCAGCCTCGCCTGTAACGATGTCGTCCCAGGCCATCTTCGTCTTGCCGTCTCTCTTGTCCTCGTAAAAAGCTGGATTATCCCTATGGACCTTGAGGTTATAGCCGAGAAGCCCCTCAAGATACTGCGGATATGTCGTGAAGCATCCATCAGGACCCCACGCGATACCGAACACGCTTGTCCAGACATTCTGGGACTGCTGAGTGGTAAGGCTTGTGCCTTCCTGGTACTCAGCTCCATCCTGGTTGTCGAGAGTGAGTCCGTATTCTCCGGTGAATGGGGATACAAGACCGCCTTCCCATCTCTTCTTCATCGCATCAAGATCAGTGATCTCGCTAACGTAAGAGACGAATCCTGCGATCTCCTTGCCATTGACAGTGCCGTCCGCCGCTGGCATTCCGCCGTAAAGGATATTCCTTGCCTTCTCGTTGATGAGGGATTCAGACATCCTTGTAAGAGCCATGGCCCTTCTTGCGTTTCCGCTGTCCGATGTTCCACGTCTTACGAGCTGATCGAACTTACGGGAATCGATGATCCTCATCGTGTCCGCAGAGACGGTCTCAGTGCGTCCATCAGTCTCAGCCGTCCAGCCCTCATCGAAAGCTGCAGGATGAGCCGTGTGCTTCTTCTCAACCTCTCTGTCGTATTCAAAGCGATAACCTGATGTGGTTCCGACCGCTGCATCGAAGACGAGATTGGAACGTCCCTTGATCTCGCTTACAACCGCAGCTCCCATGTTGCCGTTCTTAGCGGCATCTTCGTAATCGTATGCTGATGGATATAGTCTTTCCTCGAATGTTACTCCATCCATTCTTATGCTCCTTCAGGGTAGATCGAGTCGATCAGGACCCTAGCCGCCGACTTGTCTCCCTTGCTCCCGTTGTTAGGCGGAGAGAAGACATTGCCAGCAGTCTCCTTGCCAACGCGAGCCATGATCTCCACGAAGTGCGGATCCTCTTCGAGTCCGCTCTTCTTGAGAGCATCGGCATCGCCCCCAAAGGCCTTAATTCCATCGGCATAGCTCTTCATGGTGTCCTGATACTTGTCACCGAAGTATTCCGTGAGCGGCGTCTTCGGCTTTGGGATCATTTCCTTGTAGAAGCTGTCGATAGATGTGGCCTCTTCCTTTGTCAGCCCGGCTTTCCTGAAGATCTCGTCAGATCCCTCTGTAAGCCCGAATGACTCAGGCACCTCTTTGGCTGTAGGTCTCTTCAGTAGGTCCCTTACCGCATCGGGGAGCGTGTCGTACTTCGCAAGCTCCTGATTCTGGTAGAACTCCTTTCCGAGATTCTTGAGCCAAGGCTTCAGCATCGATTCCGAATTTTCCGAGTGTTCTTCCTGATGGTTTCCAGTATCCTTTCCGTCAGGAGGAAGAACCTCTTCCGATTTTTCCTGTTCTGCCATTTGTTTCTCCTCAAAGGACATACGGTGGTACGCCCTTGTTTCCGAACTGCAGCCCGGAATCATCGTCTATTGCCGCTTGTTCCTCCTTTTCCAGTTGGTCTATATCGGTTTCCATGAACCACTTGATGTAGGCTCTGATACGGTTCTCATCGAAGAGCCCGATCTCATCGGCCCACTTGATTGCCAGGTTTCTCGAATACATCTCATCGACAGTCTTTATCGGCTTGAAACAGCCAGCATCGGTGAGCATGTTGAATAGTATTTTCTGTCCGCTATCGGAACGGAAAACGCTCCTTCTTTCCCTTCTTCTAGCAAGGACTTCCTCTGGTAGATGCTGTCCGCTGAATATCACTGCATGCCTCCGTTGAATCCTGCTGAGTTGTTGAGATTAGCCGCTCCTGCAGCGTTCCTCAGCGCTTCCGACTTCTTCAGCTCGTTCTCAAGCGCAAGCTGTTCCTGCGCCATCTGCTGCTCCCGAGCCCTTCTCTCATCCCTTATCGACACAGGCACGAGATATCCGCTCTCTCCGCCAGCCTTCGTGATGTCAGCCCTGATCGCATGATCTATATCAACGTTGTCGGAGAACTGCTTTGCGAAACCCATAGATGCCCATGCTGCGCCATCTCCAAGGATCGTCTGTATGACGTTCTCGTTCTGATAGTTCATGAGCATCTGGCTGAACCATGAATCAAGACGGAATGCCAGGCGGTTGTTCGTCTCCTTTCCAAGCCATTTCGGATCAAGCTTCAGCCTCTTGTTGTCAGCCATTATGGACATGACGAGCTTCAGTGCCGGATCTATCTTCTGCGTCTGTACGTTTGCATATATAGGAGCGAGCTTCGAAAGCCCCTCAGCCTTCACTGCGTTGACCTGTGTTGCCGTGAATACCTTGTCCTGGTCGGATAGGTAAGTGAAGACATCGTTGTACATCAGATTCTTGATGTTCTGTATCTGCAGCGCAAGGTTCTGAGCTGCTGCCGTGAAGTCTATCGGCTCTCCAAGAGGCCTAGGTATAAGCTCCGCATTGTTGTATACGTTCCTGGCTTCGGGCTGATCCGAGAATGAATTCCTCATGTAATCAGGTACAAGCCACGGCTGATGGTTTATCTTCGCTATAGAAAGGCCATATTCGTATGCGATCCTGTTGAGCTTCGAGAACTCATTGATGTATTTCATCACGAGTCCTCTTCCGTACTGGGAATCGCCAGCCTTCTCCCATATATGGATAGCAAGGGGGAAGGATTTGTAGCCGGATTCCTCAAGTATGATGTCCTTCCCGAGAAGTATCTGATAGGAAGCGAATTTCATCCTCTTCCTTAATTTCCTTGAGAACGGAAGGATGTTGCCCTCTGAATCCCTGAGCTTGCCTCTCCTTATGACAGCAAACAGCATCATGAACGATGATGTATCAAGAGCACCTTTTGCAGCCTGGACGACATCATCCGGAAGGATATCGAACCTGTCCAACAGCTCCCTTCCTGTAAGGTTGTATCTATACAGGAATAGGTACGGCGTATCGAACCTATCAAGATCGAACCAGCAGTTCCACGGCTCGAATGTCTTGAGGAATATCCTGTTGTTGTCGCCGTCATTCTGGAACATCGTGCAGGAATAGCCGCATGTGATGCAGTCCAATGTAGCCATTGATTCCTGCTCATAGAAGTTCGAGTGATTCATCTCGTACTTCATCGCGTTCCTTATATACGATGTGTACGGACCGCCATAGTCAGGCTCATGGACCACCTCGAAGTCCTTTGACTCTATCCTTGCAACGAACCATTCCTGATTTGGAGACATGATATTGCCCATAAAGCCTGTGCAGAACGTCTCTATGGCCTTGACTCCTTCATCGGAGTAGAGATGTATCGGCTTTACGGGCGAATCATCGGAAATCATGGATTCAGGAAGGCGGTGCTTTGCAAATGCCATAGCCTGCCATCTGAGCTTGTCGCCTTTGGCCCTTATGCTCTGCTGGTAGGTGAACATCTTTAAAATGTTCTGAACTCGCTCCTGTTCCTTCTCCATAACATTAACGATTGTAGTCGCAAACGTTAACTTTTGTAAATGTTTAATATAAGAAAATATTTTATGCTACTAATATATCACGTTTACCAACAGACATATCCCCCTGCTGCGATGTCATATATGTTGTCGTTGTGCTTCTTATAGAACTGTATTAAGGCCTTCCTCTCATCAGGCGTATCAGGGAACGAGATCATCACTCCTGTATCAAGGTCGGCTATCCTTGAAAGGGCATCAAGGAAGTCATCATGGTCGGAGAAGGGGAACGCCCTGTACTCGTTATCGACAACCTGCTGCATCATATCAACGAGCTTGCCTTCCCAGTTGATCTTCCTCACTGTCCTGGCAAGGACTATGCGATGGTTTCGGAAAAGAGGCTCAAGCTGCATTATCCTCTCGAACTTCAGGTTCCCTCCAACAAGCCTCTTGTCTCCTATCCTCGGCTTTGTGGATGCGGCGGTTATAGTGAAGTAGTTCTTGGTCTCCTTCTGCTTCTCCTGGATCATGAAGAGATCAGCCGCCATCGAGTTGGATTCATAGAACACCTGCGGCTTCGATCTCACGTTGGTCCATTTATTGACCATCTCGAAGAGCTTATCCCTCCTCTCTGACGGATTGAGCTTGTCGTATATGATATCTGGAACATAGTATTTTCTATCAGCCCCGGTCGCTATCACCACCATGGATGTGTTATCCGACTCTTTCTTCTTGGTGTTGGCAGGGTCTACCAGTATATAGAAGTTGAAATCGTCCTTCGTGGCGAATATATCCTGCGTCTCGCATCTCTCGGATATCCACTCATCCAGGAAGTGTATTATCGAGGACTCCATAGGGTTGCACATCATCTGCGCCGACCATACGAATCCGATCATCGACTCCTGCTTCCTGTTGAGGTATTCCTGCGTATAAAGTACGGGATTTCCGTTGTCGTAGCATGGATAGATCCTTGCCTTGAACCTTCCTCCTCCGAGAATCCCTTCCGTATTGTAATGAGGGTTTAGTATGTAGAAGTACGGATCACGTATTGCATAGTACGTTCCGATTATCCTGACCTTCACATTCTCGCCAGCACCGAGGTTGAGGGAGTTCTGCCAGGTCTCGAATGTCTTCTTGTTCTGCTCCTCGGTGGCAACAGAGGCTGGTACTACGCAGTCATCATATATAAGAAGATCGAAGTGCATTCCGGTAGGGAGGGCGTTTATGAGTCCATATCCCGATACCGTAGGCTCCTTCCTTGTAGTCCTCCTCTTGACGGTGAATGACTTATCGGTCCAGCTGAATTTCTTCGTAACCCTCTTGCCGCCTGATTCATCTACATACTTACCCCTTGATGTATTATCAGGTATGACATCAGGGAAAAGCTCCTTCAGCCTAGGAGTCTCAAGGCAGTTCCTTATCTGCTTGACGAACGACTTGGCAACATCTGAGGTGAACGAGAATACACCTATGGCTATCTCCGGGTTCTTCAGTATGTCCTGCACGGACTTGAGGACCGTTATGATCGTTGACTTGAAATGCTCACGGGCCCAGATGTCAACATGATAGTCCGGGCTGTTCTGCACCTCCCAGCACCTGTTGAATATCCATGGCCTGAGTATGACCCTGCCTTCCTCGGTCTTCGTGTAGTACATGAATGTCCAGCTGAGGACATACACGCCGAGATAATAGATATCCTCAAGGATCATCTTCCTTTCCCAGATATCGAATTCATCTTTCTTTAATTTCTGAGATTGTATTGCGATATAGGAATGATATTTTAATAAGTCTTCTATATCGAACTGATCGTATGATGCGTGTCCGTACCATACGCTATCGGTATCATCGTAATCGCTTGATACTGAGCTTATCTCATTCCTTACCGATCTGAGAGATCTCGGGGTAGGGAGTTCCGAGTTCTCTATCTTAATCCTTTCCGCAGCTTCTGGCATAGTTCTCCATTATCCTATCTGTTATCTCGTCATCGCCTTTCGCGAATGATCCTATCATCGACTTGACCACATCGGGATTCACATCACCCTCAAGCTGGCCTTCAGCATCCATTAGCTCAACATTCATATCGAGTATCCTGTCGTTGGCTGATTCCCTGAAGACACCATCCTGCACCTTGTTCTTCTTGAAGAAAGAGAGGAATTCCATGGCCTTGCCCTCTATCTCCTTCTGCTGCTGAGCCTGCTCGTCCGTAAGCTGTATGAGGGTGTCCTTCTTCCTGTCGTCATACCAGTTCTTCATCCAGGCCGCAGCCGCTATCTGATCCGAATGAGCCGGGCTTATCTCATCCTTCACGAACCTTCCTAGATCCTTGTCGTAGTGAGCGATCTCCTTCTTGGCGTTCCCCATGGCTATGTCATACATGTGGGCGGCTAATGCCTCCATGTCCTGCTCGACTATGATCCTTACTGTCTTCCTATGGTCGGCAAGATACTTCTGCACCCTCTTTGTCTTTATCCACCCATTGGCCTTCTGAGAGATCTTGAGATATTCCTTCCTTCCCTCGAACTGCGGCTTCTTCACCTCTATATAAGCCTTGGTCACTGGCTCTCCGCATAGGACAAGATCGCATATCCTCTTCTCGTCATCCTCAAGCGGCTTCAGAGATACCGCCACCTTATCCCTCACTACATGCCTTACTTCATTCATATCAGCTCCTAGTCCAATATATTATACCCATTCTCTGTTGAAGTAAAACTATTGTATTTGTGTGACTGGTATATTACACTAGCGTTATGAGCACGATAAGGCAGGAAGACTACAATAAGATGTTCTGGAAGAAGCTTGATATAGCAAGGCGCAATAGGAAGATATCTTGGGGTGAGCTGGCTAGGCAGATGAACATGACAAGGCCCAGGCTGCTTACGGCAAGGAAGAACTGCAGGCTATTCAGGGTATCCCGTGTATTCACCCTATGCGATATACTCGACATCTCAATGGATGAGCTCTGCGATCCCGATATAGAGATCAAGCCGAATTACGAGAGAAGGACAATATACTTCAGAAGGCCTGATGACCTCACCGATGAGCCGAAATGGAGATTCGAGGATTAGCCCCTGTATCTATCCATTATCTTATCTATCTCCGCATCCCTGACCTTTACATCCGGGCTGATATAGTTCAATTCATTGTATTTAGACAGAAGATCAGCCCAATCCTTGAGCTTCTTATAATCCTCTTCGAATTGCTTATCCTTGTTCGGTGTATCCATCCTTATCTGATTAACCAAACTCAGGATGAATACAAGTATACATAGTATAATTATTGCTGGATAAACCGCTCCGCTCATACGAATCTCTTCCTCTCAAGCTCATATGTAAGAGAATCAATCTTCATTATAAGAAGCCTCATATCCTCTCTTCTCTTCTTCTCAGCATCCTTTAGCGTATTGGACATGGTTTTAGAGCTGCCGATCTTGATTCCTATGAACGTTCCGGCAATTCCACACAACGCCGCAGGAACGCAACCCAATAAGAATATAGCCGCTATTACAGATACCAATTCTCCCAGATCACTCATTGCTTTTATGCACCTCAAACCTCATGTTACACCCAAAAACATAACCTTAAAAGTGGGCTATATTGCAGAAACGTAACGTTGTCATGTATTTCCCCGGGATTTTTCGATACTTATGTTACCTTTTTGCAATATAAGCCCGTTCCAAACCACCCAAAACTGCCTATTTTGATCCATTTCCGCAAGATCCTGATAAATCCACTAAGCTTCAACCCCGAAATCCTACTGCAAATCCTAACAAAATATCCCATTTTTACCTTATTCTGCTACATTTACACAAGTTTTTCCGATTAAACCTTGGGAAAATCCTTCACTCCATGCTACAAATCCGTAAGTTTTCTTATCCCTGCCTAGATCTGACTGATATATTACTGACTTTTTTCGGAAATTTTGGAGCGTAGAGAGGGGAGAGTAATATATTACCGAAAATTTTCGTGGTTTTTTGGGTGTAGATAGAGAGGGTAATTTCATGTCGCATCCGCCAGGCTCTCGGCTCCCCCGTACCCCGAATTTTGACCCCTCCACCCCTATCCTATGCAAAAATATGTCTAAATAACTCTTTATAATACAATGATTTACAAACTTGCAAAGCCTTAAATATCTGCCATTATGTAGGTGTCGAAAGACAAAGGAAGGCAAACATGAAAGGAACATAGCAAACACACTAAAGCATCCCAGCCGTAAGGCGATGGAAACCGCTTATAGATAGCAACAGGCGCAAGGCGGTAAAGCATCAAGGGCAAGGCTTACAGAAGGGCTACACCGTGAGAGTAAGAACCAAAGAGTAACGGGGAGCGATAGATAGTTAGCTTGCAAGGCTGTAAAAGGCTTATAGCAAGGCTATGCAAGTGCGGTTATCCGCATGCGCAAATTGAGGCTGTAAAAGGCTTTAGCGTACACTGTCGCTTGATGGTATGGTATGGGGAAAGGTAGAATGTAGCCTATAGGGACAAATCGCAATAAAGGCTTTGTTGCGGTACTGAGTAGGGATAACACGAAAGGGCCGTGCATTGCGCAATAAAAGACACCGAAAAAGCTGTAAAGCCTGTAAGCAACAGCGGTTAACAGTAGCCAAAACACTTAGGTGTGTGAAGGTGAAAGGTAGCTAGAATCCTATCCCCGAAAGGATTAAAGGCACTGCAAAAGCCCTTTGGAAAGGCTTGGCAGGGAACAAGCTAGACTAGTGCAAAAGCCATAATCAACGGAACAACAAAGGCACGATTGCAAGATATCGTGTCTTTTTATGTATCGTTGATACAAAGAATTATCTATTTAGGGAGGCCAAACATGGCAACAGTTGAGACAATCGTCAGAAAGGAAATCGTTGAGAGAAAGAAGCTTACAAACGCTGATTTTGAGCGCATTTCGCAGGAAAGCGGATTCAGTTATGCGGTAGTAGAGGAGAGCTACAAAGGCATAAAGAAGCAGCTGAAAGAGGAGAAGCAAAGGGAATTGGCGGCGAGATTGAAGCTCAGTTATGGGAAGAGTGAGTTTGTCCAGAAGGCAATCTATCTGACGGACAAGAACGTGGTGATATTCCGTAATCTTGATAAGAACTCAATCATAGTGGTGAGGGAGAAGGATGGGGCATTAGCCATCGAGTCCGTTAGCGTACTTAGCGATAAGTCAAAGAAATACGAATTTGGGAAGGCGTTATCTAGGGGTAATGCGAACAATGTGAGGAAGGTATTAGCCCAGATGACCGAGGGGGCGAACTGGCAGACATTCAAGGCTGTGGTGCTCTCCTGTTCGAACACACAGAGCAGGGAATCAAAGGGTAGTGTAGAGATGGGTATACCGGAGAACAGGGAGCAGGTATCAGCCCCCGAGAAGGCGGAGAAGATCGCCTAAGTGGGACTGCATATGCAAGGCCGCAGGATTATGTGGCTGTTAGGATATCGGAAGAGATACAAGAATTATGACTGTTGAGAGGGCTATGGGCTGGTGTTCATAGCCTTTTCGATTATGGAGGTGAGTATATGGTTTATCCAGGGACTGGGATTGAGGTTAAGGATGTTGATTGGCTTTGGGAGTATATCGTGCTGTACAGGTATAAGCCCGAAGTGGGGTTGGCTGATATCTTCCCGTGGTATAGGTGCGATACGCCGGAAGAGGTGGTGGAGAGAGTCCGGCACGTGAAGGACTGCGAGAACATCATGGACTATGTGGGGACCTTCAGGCTGGATAGTGGGAATCACAGGGTGGTCCCTGTGGAAGTGAGGTTAGCTGTATGACGTATGAGATGGCATTGGATTTCTTGGAGATGATTCTTAGGGATACGGAAATAGGGTATGAGCCCGATTTTACGGAGGAAGCATGATAAAGGTAGGGAGCACCGAGCTGTCGAACGATGAGGCGATGCGGATATATGCGGACTGCCTCTATGTGGTGAATGGCTCAGGAGTGTGGCAGATGATGTATTCGGAGAATGCGGGATTCTATGGGATCAGGCTGGTGAAGAGAAGGGGATTAACCCAGAAGGGACGGTTCTATCTGATGAGGGCGGAATCGGTGAACACGCTCCTGGGCAGGAAGGTGATAGGAGTCTGAGATGATAGAGAGGGAATTCGGGAGCTATGAGGAGCTTTGGAGGTGGTGCAATGATAATCCGCTTACGGCTATATGGTGGGGACATATAGAGAGCTCTGATGGGTGGCAGTATACGGAGGAGCTTATGGATGATATGAGCCCCGGCTGGTTCGATAACAGGCCAGTGACGATATACATCAAGGAGGATGACTAATGACATTTGCAGAGAGATACAGGAAGGAATGGGGCTGGCCTGAAGGGTATGACAACGGGACATTCCTCAGCGATGTGATAGCTGATTCCTGGACTATGGGATATTCCACGTGGCTGGGGATTGGATATGACCACAAGGCGGAAGTGAGGCACGGGGTTACAGAGGTTGGCATATGCATGGAGGACAGGATAGTGGCTTCTATCATGGATGGTACATGCAAGTTTGCCGTAGATGATCCCAATAGTGAGGAACGCATTGATTATGAGCCCGATTTCGATGCGTGGTGTCGGATGATAGATAATCCGAACGATGAGGTTGGAAAGCTGCTGGGTGAGTTCATGGAAGGGCAGGACGATGCGGAGACTGCGGATGCTCTTCTGCAGTGCTGGGTGTATGGGGAGGTCATATGGGGATGAGTTATAAGATAAACAGGACCCACTATAATGACCTGCTGTACTATGTAGAAATCATATCGTATGGAGCGCATGCACATGCCAGGTTCTGCAGGAATCTGAAGGAAGTGAAGGCATATCTTAAGAGCTGGGGACTCAAGTATAAATCAGGGAGCATAACAAATGGTGATTGCTAAGGTTTGGATAGGAAGGAAAATCAGGTATTACATAGAGAAGCTATCAGCTGGATACAGGGTTTGTGTGGGTAAGCCGTCTGATAACGTGGTAACAGGCATAGATTGCCCATCTTTGGAAAAGGCAATAGATGAAGTGGATAAGTTGGTACTGCTTACATATGGATTGGATGGAATAGGGAAATACAGGCTTACGACAGCGTGATGTAGAAGTAAGGACAGATAGAAGCTCTCAGGGAAACTTGAGGGCTTTTCTTATGCCCTTATGAGGCAGAAAGGAGTGGTTATGAAGACTTATGAATTGATTCCTTCAAAGAGTGATGGCCACAAGTCATTCTACGGGAAGGCTATTGTTACCGAAGACGACAGGGGAACAAAGACTCTGTATTCATACGGAGTGAGGATCATGAGTATCAGCCCGAGAGGGGCCATGGTTAGGTTCTGGAATGGACAGATTCATGATGATGGAGGTGATCGTGGATGGTCACGCACAACAGGAAGACATATCAGGTCTTTCTGCGGATTGGATAAGGCGGGGTATCTTAGACTGCCCATGGGGAGGTAAGTATGGTTCAGAACGAGATATGCAGCAAGGCTGATTGGGATGATTTCAGGAAGAGGGCTGGCAAGGCTAGATGCTTTGTTAGGATGACGGATTCATTCATGTCAGGATGGGGACATGCAAAGGGGATGCAGAATGTGCTGTATGTGGCGGTCATGGACAGCGAGGACGCCTATAAGCTCATCAGCTGGATTCATTGGGAACGGAAGGAGATGAAGTATGTGAACTGGGGATATCTAAGGGATAAGCCGCCAGCTTGCATATACGACAGCAATAAGCTTGTGCAGGGTTGCATATATAAGAACTGGCTAAAGGAGGCCAGGTGCAAACCGATAGAGGCATAACCCGAAATCATGTGGATTGCGTAGCTGCAAAGGCTCGGATATCAAGGAGGATATATGAGAAAGAATCTTGAGTTGGATGACAAGCTCGATCTGGTATGGGCATTCGGACAGTATGGGCTGTATGAGGACCTTAGATTCGAGGATTATCCCGGGCTCAACAGGTATGAGTGCAGGGAATCGGATAACGGCAGGTTCTATTGCACGCAGATAGAGCCATGGGTGTGGGTTAATTTCTCGGGGACTCTGTTCTTCAAGGAGCCTCTTAAGGTTGAGGATGCTTTGTATAAGCCCGAGGATGGGTTCGGAAAGCCCATATGGGATGGCTTCACCGATGAGGGTGAGAACAGGTTTATTGGAGAATGTATCAGGGTTGATGACTTCCTGCGGATGAGCAAGGAAGAGATCGATGAGTATGTAAGGAGGAATTCATGAGGTATGGAAGCTTTGAAAGCCTGGCACTGGATATGCTTGAGCACGGATGGAAGATCGAGCCGAACGCATTCACGAAGAATGAGTATGAGATATCGTTCTTCGATGATTACGGCGAGAAGGTCGAGAATGGGGATGAGATCATATTCTCCCGTTATGGCGAGAAGATAAAGCTCCCATTGGAGGATCTGGACATAGACCTGAGCATCGGCAAGATCTCGATTTTCATGGAGGGTTGATATGAACGCAGTAAAGGTTGATAAGCTTGAGATGCCTATAGTGAAGGCTCTGTCGGCATGTACGGTAAAGAATGAGAGCAGACGCTTTGCTCAAGTCATCCATTACGACAAGGAAGAGGGTGCGCTGGTGGCGACATGCGGAAAGAACATGCTTGTATGGACATCCATTCCCCAAAGCATGAAGCAGAAGCTTGAGGACGGAAAGTTCTATACGCTTGATGGCAATTACCTGGTATCCGTGGATGAGGATATAACATATCCGAGCTGGAAGAGGGTCGTACCGAGCAAGCAGGGGGCGGCAGAATTGGGCATATTGAAATATATGGGAGGAAAGAAGAGAAATGCTGCCGTAGATATCCTTGGCACAGCTGCATCTTTGGGGGGCACGTCTGGATTTTCAGTATTTGCTTCCCGTCAAAGACCTGTTTTTCGATAGGTTGTATATAAGGGGCACTGATGTTGCTCTATTAGCCGAGGCGCAGGGGCTGCAGTTCGTAATCATGCCGATGGTTGCGTGATTATTTTTGATTGAATATAAAATATCATTCCTAAAGGAGAATAGTATGAATCATTTGAATAGCATTTTATTGGAAGGCGTGATAATCGATGGGCCAAATAGGGTGAATCTTTCCAAGCCGGAAGGGAAGAGGCTTGTAAAGCTGGAAATGGAATCTGACCGCTACTATATCGACATCGATGGGGAGAGGAAGCTTGAGGCCACGAGGATTTACGTACAGTGCTGGGGAGCATTGGGAGATAAGGTTCTTGAGCAGACAGCCAAGGGAATGCCGATAAGGGTCGTGGGAAGGATAAGGGCATGCAAGTGGGTATCCGATGATGGGTATACGCTAAGGGATATCGAGATCGTAGCAGAGCATCTAGAGTTCAGGAAAGGCAAGAATGGAGAGGAAACTAGGATCATTGAAGAGGAGGATCTGGATTGAAATGCACGTATTGCGGAAAGAAGATCCATAGAGGATGGGTCACTGAGGAGCGGTATGGCGTGCTTCACTTCTGCTCCGGTGACTGCGTTGAGGCGTGGTATGGGATATATCTTCGGGATGCTCATCCTGAATGGCAGGAGGAGTTCCCGGAGGAGATTGATAGCCTTGAAAGGGAGGTAAGGAGACTAGGAATATGACATATGATCTTAACTCGATTGATGGAGGCTTTCTTCGGGAAGAAGGAGGCCTTCTTTCTTTAAGAAGCGATATAATCAGAGATATGGGCAGAGCATCCGACCGGGAGCTGCTGTCCATACTGCTTCCAGGGGCGAGGTCTTGTGATATCGAATCAGTAGTCAGTGACATGTATAAGCCCGGTTTTGATATCGATTTCTGTGATATACCCGATGAGATGAGGAAGATGCTTGATGCATCCATCGAGATCGGGAGACGATTGGGACGCAGGAAAAGCAGGATCTTATTGGATACTGAAGATATCTACAGAGAGGTAAGGCATTTCGCATCGGATGAAAAGGAGACATGTATTGTTGTCGCTTTAAGCGGAGGCGGGGAGATGCTTAAGACATATGTCGTTTCTGTAGGGCTTCTCAATAAGGCGGTAATACATCCTAGAGAAGTATTCTCGGATGCGATACGGCTCCGTGCGGCAGTCATAGTCATAGCTCACAACCACCCTTCAGGGAGCATAGAGCCATCTCAGGATGACAAGGATATAACGGCAAGGCTTGTCAAGGTTGGGCAGCTCCTCGGTATTAAGCTGCTAGATCATCTTATATTCACGGATGAGAGGTATTACTCATTTCGGGAGCATGGGCTGATATGACGGTTACTGCTATGAGAGATGGGTGGGCAAGATGGTATGAGCCCGGGAGCAGGGAAGAAGCAATAAGCCTGGCTGGTGCTCTAAGGGACTCCGGTCAATTTGAGTCGGTGTTCATCGGAAGCGAGGCAGGCTTATTTGCTGCAAAGCGAGAGAAGCGTGTTGAACGCCTGGGTAAGCACTGAGTTATCCGCCAGCGCAAGATTGTAGCAGAGATCGCAGAATCGTTCGTTCTTTCGGCATTGGGCGGATATCCTGCTTATCTTGTCGTCAACGGTTGGATTCTTGAGCTCTGTGAGGATATTGCCAACAGGAACGCCCAGCGCAGCAGCTACATCCAAGACAACCTTATATGAAAGCTTGGCTTCACGGGAGAACATTACGGAGAGATATTGAGAAGTCTTGCCTATCTTAGTGGATAGCTCCTTCAATGAAACACCCCTGTAGTAAGCCTCAAGCTTTATACGGGTATTGATGATCCGTCCAGATGCGTTCTCGTAAAGCTTCAACGTGTTGTCCATGGTTATTAGATAACATGAATATTGCAAATTGTAAACATTTGTTAATAAACATTAACAAAAAGCAATGTTTAGTATTTACAACAGTAAATGTCTGATATATTATGGACGCATGGAACAGAGGACGATGATTATAGACGGAAAGGCTTATTTCCTTATTCCTGCCGAGAATGTTCCTGTTGGATCGACATACATCACCGAGACCCTAGGTATCAGCCGCGCGACTCTCTCAAGGAGCCCGTGGCATTACCCTGATTTCGGCGTAAGGATGAGGGGGCATAAGAGGATAAAGCCTTATGGGAAGTTGGAAGTGGATAGCTGGCTCACGATTCCAGCTAAGGTGAGAAGAGAGAGATATTACGAATGGAGGAGGAGTAATGAAGCTGACAAACAAGACGGGATTGCCTGAGCCATTGGCGAGGGTGGCTGAGAAACTGGCGAATAACCACCCTGTATTCGACAAGGACAAGTATTCAGTTACAGAGGTCCTTAAGAGCACACGACAGGTGGTATTAGCCCGAGAGCATGCTTCCGAGATAGAGCAGGACATACAGGATACATTCTCGATGTGGAATGGAACTGCAATCCATGCGCTTCTTGAGAGCGAGGCTGTAGGGAGCGAATACGAAGCCGAGCAGAGGATCGAAGCTGAGATTGATGGCGTTGTGATAAGCGGAGGATTCGATCTCTTCTATGACGGGGATTCTACTCTTTATGACTATAAGACGAGCAAGGTTGCGACCATAGAGAGGCAGAGGAAGCTTGAGGAGACGAAGTGGCTTGAGCAGCTTTATCTCTACAAGATACTCCGTGAGCGGAATGGGATGTCGGTTCCAAAGAAAGGAGTCATCATTGCGATGGCGACTGATTTCTCCAAGATCAAGGCTGGTACTCAGATGGGATATCCAGAGCATCCGATCCAGATGCTTGAGTGGGAGCTCAATGACAAGGAGTTCGAGGAAGCTACATTAAATAAGGCAGTAGAGAGAGCAAAGGAATCGAGGGAATACCTTGAGAGTGGGGATGAGCCGCCGCTATGCACGTACTCAGACTGCTGGTGCACCGAGGACTATGCGATCATCAAGCACGGGGGAAAGAGGGCTGATAAGGTATTCAAGACAGCTGATGAGGCGTTTGAGTATTTCTTCAACAAGGATAACAGGTACGACAGGAATAAGTACAGCGTATATCATCGTGTATCCGACTACAAGAACTGCAGGAATTACTGCCCGTGCGCACCGTTCTGTGAGCAGTGGAAGGGACTGCAGGACCATGAGGAGATATGTGAGGATATCACCGATAAGTACGTTCCTTTTTGACCTTATGCATTAACAAAAATCAATGTTTTGGGAAACAAAATATACAAGGAGGACAACATGGCAGAAGTGAAGATGAATCTTCTTGAGAAGATTGCCAAGGCAAGGATCAAGCTGGGAGAGTCCGATCTTAAGAAGACAGGGTATAACCCACATGCAAAGTTCAACTATTTCCAGCTTGATGATTTCCTTCCAACAGCCAGAAGGATATGCGAAGAGCTGAGGTTCCTTCCAATCGAGAGCTTTGAGGAGGGGAAGGCAATCATGACGGTCAGGGACTTCGATTCCGATGATTCAATCGTGTTTGAATGCCCTGCAGAGAAGCCGAACATCCCAGGCGCGAACGTGACGCAGACCATCGGTGGAATGGTCACATATCTCAGAAGATATCTGTGGATGATGCTCTTCGAGATCACGGAGAAGGATGAGTTCGATGCTACACAGGGGTCGGACGAAGGGAATAAGCCCAACTCGTCCACGAGGGGAACGAGACCAGCATCACAGGCAGCACCAAAGGATGATAGGCCAGCAGAGCCACCTAAGCCACAGGCTACGCCGAAAGGAACGGTAGCGTGGAAGAAGACGCTGGAATATTTCGGATATGACTTCGATAAGGCCAAGACAGACAGGGACAATGCTGATGCGTTCTCCTCTGCGCTGGATTTCGTGAAGCCATACGGAGTCAAGGAAGCGAAGGCTATGCAGACGATTGCGGATGACATCGCAGAATCCATCATCCAGAGGATCGAGAACATGTCGGGCCCGGAAAACTTCAAGGATGATCCGCTTCCAGCATGATCCAGTTCCTTAACGACAGCGACAAGCCGATATCCATACCGCAGGAATATCACGATGAGCTGATGAGGTATCGAAGCCAGGGGAAGAAGATAAGGATTACGATCTCCCCTGTGTTCGAGACAAGGACATTGGCTCAGAACGCTTATTTCCATGCAAAGGTCAACGAGATATCAGCCCTCACCGGGCAGGACAGGGACGACATCAAGGACGAGATAAAGAACTATGCGCTCGGCTTTGGATATCCGGCTGCCGTGGACGAGACAGGCGAGCTTAAGACGGATGAGGACGGGAGGCTTATACCTCTCTCCTCTGCAAAGGCAACGATAGAGCAGATGGAGACGCTTATAGAAGCCCTCTATTCATGGTGCTCAGAGAAAGGAATCTACATTACGGAGGATCTATGAATCAGGTGAATGTATCAGGAACGGTATGGGAATGCGTCAGGAAGGACAGGTTCGATGCAGCTTCCATATCGGTGTATGACGGAAAGGACAGGGACGGGAAGGCCAAATACTTCACTCTCAAGGTGAGGATATTCCATGACGACAATGGCAATGGGGTATCAGCCCAGAAGGGGCAGACGATGGCTATAGTCGGAGGCCAGCTCACCTCCTACAAATACGAGGACAAGTGGTATTGGGAAGTAAAGGCGAATGTCAGGGATGTGTACGTGAAGGGAGAGCCTAGAGGTGAAGCATCACAGCCCAGTGGAGCAGGGAACGATGACAACATCCCGTTCTAATGTCCGCTCTTCCCTGCAGCGCAAGACTCCGAAGAAGAAGCCTGTAAGAAAGAAGAAGGCCATACCGAAATCAATCAGGGAGCAGACGCTCGCCGCTTTCCAGAAGATGCGGAAGATGGAGGAAGCCAATGATGAGGGATACGTCCGATGCATCTCGTGCGGAAAGCTGATGCATTGGAAGGAATCGCAGGGAGGGCACTACATACCCCGTGCGGTAAGGGCCACGGAAATCGACCCTGATAACGTATGGCCCCAGTGTCCCCAGTGCAACGGCGTGAGGCACGGGAACCTCACCGATTACCGATATCGTCTGGCTAGGAAAATCGGAGAGGAGAGGGTGAAGCGATTGGAGAACCTGAAAGCTGCATATTACGGAGACGAGGAAGCTATGGAGGCCCTTTCAGAGAGGGACCGCATAGAGGTTGTCAGGAAGAAGGGGCGAGTCTACTACGCAGAGCGTCTTGAGGAGATCAAGAAGAGGATGAAGGAGCTTGAAGGATGAGATTCAGGGATATGAGCAACTTCCTTACGTTCTGCCTTCTCACGGCTGAGATCGCAGTGTTCTCGGTGCTGATATGTCCTCTGATACAGAGGATACTGCCTAGCCTTATGTGGTTCCTGTGGGTATTAGCCACCGCAGGGCTGTGCATATGCTGCTGGGCGATCGGCTACTTCATGAGGAGGCGTGATGAAGGGGACGAATGAGAAGCTTCTGCGGATATTCAACCATTACGGAAGAAGGAAGCAGAGGCTTAAGGCCATAGAGGAGCTTTCAGAGCTCCAAAGGGCCTTGGCTAGATGGGATCTCTATTCGGTTGATGATAACTACCACAACGTGATCGAGGAGATAGCTGATGTGATCGTGATGATCCGGCAGTTCTATTTCGCAGTCGATAGGCACGAGGTAGAGAGGGTCGTTAACGAGAAGATCGAGAGGACTCTTAAGAGGATCGAGAAGGAGGGCAAATGAATCTGATGGATGTCCTAGAGGCTAAACGCATGGAGCTGGCTGATATACAGCTCAAGGAAGAAAGCCTCAAGGAAGACATACAGGCATTGGAAAGGGTAATAGGAATGAGCCCAGATTCAAGTGGGATATTAACTAACTCTGACATCAATCAGAGGGAGACTATATCCCCCGTAGAAACATATTCAGACAGGCTATCGGGAATATCGTTCAGCAAGTTCATAGAGCAGTTCTGCTTTGAGAACGGGCTATCGAGAAGCGAGCTGGCTTCTCTAATAGGCGTAAGTCCTACAGCCGTGAATAACTGGGTGAGCGGTAAAGGAATCACAAACAAGCACAAACTCTCTGTAGCGCAGAAGCTTCAGGAGTTATCAGGGAACGAATATCGGGCGCAGGAGATAGTTGCGCTTATATAAGGAGGAAATGATGAAGAGAAGGACAGCACTCTGTACTTTCGAGAACTATGACAAGGAATACGCATTCAAGACCTATGACGAAACGCTATCAGCCGGAGATTATGTTCTTGTTGATACGGCAAACGGAGCGCGGATAGTCAGGATTGCTACTATTGGCGGAGACGCCGAAAGTAAGGCTGATGCGGCAAGGAAATTCATTCTCAGCAAGGTTGATTTCACGGCATACGAGAAGGGCAAGGAGATCGATGCAAAGTCCGAAGAACTTAAGGAGAGGATGAAGAAGCGTTACGAGGAAATCAGCGAGATAGCCAAGTACAAGCTGATCGCAAACGATGATCCGGAGCTTGCGAGCCTTCTTAAGTCTTATGAGGAAATAATGTCTTGAAGACGCCGAAGCATAGGGAAGATTTGGAGAAACGCAAGGATAAGGACATCGATTTCCTCATATTTGCAATCGCTTTATTCGCATCAATCGGACTGGTCGGACTCTGCATGTCCAGCTGGTTCTAAGGAGGATAAGCCATGGAAGCATATATTGAGCGCATGGTTGAGGAAAAAAGGGAGCTTGATGAGAAGATCGCCAAGCTCGTCGCATTCAGATACTCGGAGAAGGGAGACGAGACGCTTGATGACCGACAGAAAGCCCTGATGGATCGCCAGTTCCGAGCGATGACGGAGTATAGCGATACGCTCAGCATACGCATCCGCAACGAGAAGATTAAGACAGGTGTCATCACCCCTCCATCGCCGCTGAGACAGGACAGAGGAGAGTGCTGTGCCGAAGTGGGTTCGTGCTATTGAACAAAGACCGCAGGGGAGCAATCCCCTGCACCTTCAAGGAGGACTGAATGAAGACGGTCATAGACCTATTTGCTGGTGCTGGTGGAGAATCCTGCGGTATCCACACAGCATTTGAGCGGAAGGGAGAAGACATAAGGCTCTTTGCTGTCAACCACTGGCAGGTCGCATGCGAGACACATGCACTGAATTTTCCTGCTGATGAATGTATCTGCCAGGACATACAGACAGTTATACCGACAAGCCTTGTGAAGCCTGGGGAAAGCGTGGAGCTTTTCTGGGCAAGCCCTGAATGCACGCATTTCAGCACTGCCAGAGGCGGAAAACCTATGGATGACCAGTCAAGATGCACGCCATTCGATATCATCCGATGGCTCACAATGCTTGACGTCAAACGAGTGATAATCGAGAACGTGCAGGAGTTCGAGACATGGGGACCGCTGGGCAAGGATTGCCGACCGGTAAAAGAGCAGAAAGGATCCTTCTTTGCCATGTTCATCAACGCAATCAGGAATATCGGATACACGATAGACTGGAGAATCTGCAATGCTGCCGATTACGGTGCGCCGACTACCAGAAGAAGACTATTCATACAGGGGGTTAAGAAAGGCTCTGGAAAGGTTATCAGATGGCCTGACAAGCTTTATGCGGAATGTCCCGATGAAATCAATGGAGACCTTCTGGGAACGGAGATGAAGCCGTGGATTCCAGCTTCTTCCATCATTGACTGGTCAATACCATGCCAGCCGATAGATGACAGGAAGAGGCCATTATCGCCTAATACGATGAAGCGGATCATGAACGGCATCAGGCGCTACTGGGGAGAAGCCGCCGAACCTTTCCTTGTTCGCTATAACAGCGGGGATCACCGCTACCACAGCATTCATGAACCAGTACCAACGCTTGATTGCTCTAACCGATACGGCCTTGTGGAACCGCTAGTCATGGAATATTACGGCAACGGTCAGTGTCAGCCTGTATCAAAGCCGCTTAGGACTGTTACATGCAGGGATCGCTTTGCGCTTCTTAAGCCGGAGGATTGCCGCATCGGATTCAGGATGCTGCAGCCGCATGAGCTTGCGGCGGCACAGAGCTTTCCAGAGTGGTACAGATTCACAGGAACCAAGAGCGATACCGTGAAGCAGATAGGGAACGCTGTATGCCCGAAGATGGCAGAGGCGCTTGTCGGATAAGGAGGACTGAATGACATACACATATGACGACATTGTTACTGCCAAAGACATAGTAACGGGCAAAGTGAAGCAAAAGGATATCATCGGTAAAGAGGGATGGTTCCTTAATTGTATCCCAAGAGATTTTAGCGAGAAGACACTGGAATATACTGGATCTTTAGGGGAACTTTTCGATTTTGATTGTGATGCCAATTTCCCTTTCTATGACGGGGAGCTTTGTTGGCAATACTTCCTTCCGAAGAAGGAGACTGAGAAGAAGTATGTGCCGTTTGACCTCAGCAATGAGAAGGACAGAGCAAAACTCAGAGGGGCATGGATAAGAGAGAAAGATAGCCCTAGGAAAACAGAGATGCAGATAATCGGATTCAGAATTACAGAAACTGATAAGGAATGGTGCTGCGATCTTGGTTCGTGGGTTCCGGCGGAAGACCTTTTATCTGATTGGGTTTTCCTTGATGGTAGTCCTGTTGGCAAGTTAGCAAATACCCAGCAAATAACCAGCAAATAACCGTCAAACAAATTTGTGTATGCAATACAAGGAATTACATGAAAACAAGCCATGAAATTAAGATTCTCGTCAAACAAATCAGCAAATAAGGAGGAAGTATGATTTACGACATAGTTATCAAGAGAATGATGCTGAAGCAGATATTCGTGGAGGCTGATTCAAAGGAGGAAGCTCTAGACAAGGTGGATCAGATCTCCCCGGCTGATATCCCTCTTGCAAATTGGAATAACGACTGCATCGATCCGATTGAGGATGATGTCAAGGAATTCCGGAATCTAAAGGATGCCAGGGAATTCTACGACAACGGTGATGACATCCCAGCCTACAGGGTATTAGCCGGAAGTCTCTTTGAGATTAAGGAGGAATCATGACATACGAAAAAGACTGGGAATTTAATTCCGAGGATGATTTACTCCGTGCGATAGATTCGATGTTTTATGTTGCTAGTTTCTTGTACCACTGTGATGCAGGTGACAGAGGCAGTCTACAGACAATCAATGATCAAGGATTGACTTCGGTAGAACATGAAATCCTGAATCTGATTCTAAAGGATGCAGGAGCAAATATAGCGTCTTTGGCCTTTGCATTAGATAATCTAGCTTCATTCTTCCTTGCGTTTAATCTGAGCGGAGAGAAGCTGATTCAGAAACTGAGAAAAGATAAATCACTCTGGAGTAAATATCTTGCCTGTAATTGGGTATCTAAGGAGGAAGCATGACGCTTAGAGAAAGACTCAAGGCAGTAACCAACAATTTTGCATGGGAACAGGACTGGAACATTCAAGAATATGCAGTACATAAGCGTGATATTGATTACAGGAGAGGCAAGGCTGATGCTTATGGTGATGTAGTTCATAGGCTTGATGAAGTCCTTAAGGAGTTCCCTGAAGAACCTGTCGTAAAGGACAAGATGACGCTTACTGAATTAGCCCACAAGCTGAGGAAGATTTTCAAGTTCAGGTATCTGACAGTAAGTCCGGACTTCTGCGGTTGCCCAATAGAAATCTACTGCTGGACATCTATTCGTCCGACCTACAATGCAAAGGGGCGCATGTGGATCATCTCGCAGGAAGGTAGCCAGACAATCGTGAGCAGTTTTGAAGCGTGGCATCTGGAAAAGAGCCTCGACCTCTCCGAATACAAGGACGCTGACGGCAACATCGACTACAGCAAGTGCATTGTGGAGGTGGAGTGATGGTCAAAGGAAAAGTTTATATCGGCGATGTATTCATCAACCATTATGCATCAGCCCCGGAAGTGAGATTGTACATGATTATCGGTGCCGAAAGCACGAAGCGTGATTCCTTTTATAAGACGCTTCATGTAGGTGGTTTTATGGAGAGAGTATATGCAAGCTCAGTAAGGCATGATCCAAACCATGAGAGGGTTGGACATATTAATGTGAAAAAAGCGGTCAGAGAACTATTCAAAGACTATCTGCAAAAGGAGGCGAAGTGATGATGAAGTGCATCTGCGGCAACTGCATCCATTACAGAGGCGACGGCGAGGGCTTCTGCTATCTGAGCGAGGCCCTGACGTTTTTCGACCATGAAGCCTGCACGGCTTATAGCGAGAAGGAGTGATGATTGAAATATTCCTTCAAAGTAATAAGCCGCCAAAAATTGCTTGTGTCAATGTTACGCAGGACGAAAAAGATGCGATGTTAGCAAAGCTGGATTTCATAAGAGAAAATCTCAAAGGAACAATCAAAGTGACAAAGGAGGAAACCAATGGCTGACTATTACCTGGCTATAGAAGATAAGGATGGGATGCTCTATTACTTCTGCGGAGAAAAGTACACTTACAGTGCGAATAAAGCCGAAGCAGTAGTCTTCAAGTCTGAGTATGAAGCCAAGCTCGCTGCTGTGAACATGGGAGTCGGCGGGCTGATAATCAAGGAGGAAACCAATGAGTAGATGCAGATTAACAGGAAAGCCATATTGTATCAGCCCCACAAGGCTTGATGACTGTTTTGACTGCGACCTGCGAGAAGATGAGCAGGAAAAATATGACAGGCAGTGGGATGAGGAATATGAGGCATATCTGAGTTCCATAAGAGAAGAATACAAGGAGGAATACGAAACCAATGTCTGAGAAATATACGTATGCTGACGTTATCATCGACCCTGATGATCCGAGGGTGGAGATTGGGGCGGAGTACTATTGTTCAACCTCAGTCGGTGCAACTTTGAAATATGCAAACAAAGGGGACAAAAACCTCTTGGCAAAGCTTGATAGAGTGAACAAACCACTCGGAAATCATTTCGAGCCTAAACCGTTTTCTATTTCTTATCTCAGAGGCACTGGAGGCGATACTGATTTCCTTATCCGCAAGAAGGAGCCAGAGAAGACGTATGTGCCATTTGACCTCTCAGATAAGAAAGTAAGAGATGAGCTAAGAGGAAAATGGATAATTCCAAAAGGACATTCAGGTTCCATAGAAAAGCAAATAACACTTTTTGGAAGCCAAATGACCGAATACGGGAAGATTTGGTGTGTAGATATGGATATCACTCCTGACAAGTTGTTAGCCTCTTGGACTTTCATCGACGGAACGCCATGCGGAATTTTAAAAGGAGTCACTGATGACTGAAGAATGGAGAGATATAGCAGGATACGAAGGTCTTTATAAGGTAAGCAATAGGGGTGAAGTTATGAGAATGGCTCAAGATATCATTGGCAAATATGGCGACGTTTATCACAAGCCAGAGCATTTATTAAAACAATCACAGGGAGGAAAAGGCGCCGCTGAGGGAAAAGGGTATCTTCAAGTAAATCTTTTCAGGGGAGGGAAAATGAGAGCTCATAGAATCCATAGATTAGTTGCGGAAGCATTTATACCTAACCCTTTTCTGCTACCACAAGTAAATCATCTTGACGGCAACAAGTTAAATAACTGTGTAGAGAACCTTGAATGGTGCGATGGCAACAGGAATGTTAGGCATGCCTATGCCACGGGATTGATGCACGGTAAAGACGGAGAGGCAAATGGATCTCATAAATTAACGCAAGATGCTGTTGATTTTATTAGATCTGTATATGAGCCAAGAACAACCAGACTAGGAGCACAAGCACTTGCAAAAGCATTCGGCGTTGATAGGCACACTATTGAAAGAGCTGTCAAAGGAGAATCCTGGAAAATCCCGGAAGGGGAATTGGTGCATACCAAAAAGGAATGACCTTTATAGGAATCAGCCCGGATTTATAACGATCTGGGCAACCTTTATAGGGAACAAGGAGAATTTATAAATGAGAGAGATCAAGTTCAGAGGAAAAGGGATATTAGCCCGCAAGGGTGAATGGATATACGGATTCTTCAAGAGGAACAGGCTCGGAGACTGCTACATCGAGGATGAATATGGCATGGCGATTGCCGTGGATCCTGATACGGTATCGCAGTTCGTATGCCACAGCGAGAACGATCAGGACATATACGAGGGCGATTACCTGAGATGGCATGACAGCGATGAGGTCTATGAGCTTATGTGGGATGAGGATGACAGCCTCTATTACATAACAACGGATCACGATGTTTTCAGCCTTGCCGATGACATCAAGCACATGACGGTGGTCGGGAACAGATGGGATGGCAAGAAGGAGGAAGAGGAATGATGTTGGTGTCAGATGATGCAAGAGTCGGGATAATTGCAAAGCTTAAGCTGTATCAGATTCAAAGCAGCACGATGTTTGACGGCGCAATAGACCTTATCGATGGGAAGATAGAGCTATCGCGGCAGAACATCATGGACCTGAGAAAAGAGCTTACTATCGCAGACAAGAATATAGATAGCACTCGCTCTGTGCTCTCAAGGCTAGAGGATATCGAGAAGCATACACGATGCCTTGAGGAGTTTGGGAGAGGTGAATATGACAAGAAGGAGGAATGAATGAGCGGGGATGATATCGCTTTGGTAATCGTATCTGTAGCCTTTGGGATATTCCTGGTTACAGTAGGCATCTCGATCGTCATATCTACGGTCAATATAAACAAAACCATGAAGGCTATAAAAGAGAACATATCAGAGGAGGAAGCGGATGAGTAAGGCATCGAGAGAATGGAAAGCATCGTGCAAGGAGGCTAATCGCTATGGAGGCGACTGGCTAAGGAAGGAGATGACGCTCAGTGCTTACAAGGCTATGAAGCGTGAGGACCAGATGATGTATAAGCCCCGAAACGTGAAGCATCTACAGAGTGCGATAGCTGAGCTGGATGCAGGAAAAGGCATAGCCTTCAATCCATTGGAGGAGGCCGATAATGATTAAGAGAACGCCGCAGGAGATAGCGGATTTCTTCGGATGCTATGTTGTTCAAGACAGGGGCAGTAAAATGTTCAACCTATATCTCCATAAGCCGACTATCAGTATGCAATTTGGATGGTGGACTGATGACGATTCAATTGAGAGACAGTTTCCTGTAAGTGATGTTAAGATCCCATCCGACCACGACTGGACTCATCTGTATGAGCCGCATTCAGATAATAAGAGCGAGGCTTGTTATGCAGATCAGGATTATTCAGATAATAAGTCTGACGCACGGAAGGAGTATGCCATAGTAGAAGGGAAACGCACACAAGACATAGCGGGAAAGGTAAATGTGATGCTTGACCATGGCTGGAATCCGCAGGGTGGGATTGCTGTGGAGTATCTTCCAGAAAGCGATGGCTACAAAGAAGGCTCTGAGATCTTCTATCAGGCGATGGTGAGGGGCGTATGACAGCAGCAAGATGGATTTCGCTTATATTCGGATGCTTGCTTATGCCATTGAATCACTCGTCAGAAGGAATGCCTACATGTATATGGGATTTCCTGATAGTGCTGGCTTATAAGGCATCAGCCGCAGCATTGGTAATAGTCCCGTTGGTGTTGGAATTCATGGAGAGGAGAAGTTAATGAGCAAGCCTGATTGTCTGGGATGTATATGGTTCAGCTATTCCATACCGTACTGTAATTGCCCAAACGATCCTCCGGAATGTGAGTGCGAACAGACTACGGTATCGGCTGCAGATAATAAGGAGATAAAAAATGATTGTACAAGAATTGATAGATCAATTATCAGCTCTCACACCTAGGCAGAAAAAACTGCCTGTCGTGTATGGTTGTGATGAAACATTAACAGGAGAAGTTATTAAAGATATCTATGAAGGTAAAGATTATGGGAGTCATCCTGTAATAAGGCTCAATAAGTTAAACCAAAGATATCTTGATGGATACGACAAAGAGAAGAATGGCCGTAATTATGAAGAGAACCTGCGTATAGGTGGATGGGACAATTAAAATGATAACTATAAAAACAATTGGAGCATGGGGTTTTGAAGGAGCTGTCAGGGGAATGAGGATGCCTTATGAGAGCTTTGCCAAGAGCGATAGCTTTCACTGTGATGAAATGGATTGCGCCAACTGTCCTATTAATAAATGCCCTGATAGCGATGTTAGATTTGTTGTTGGCGAAGCCGACATGACGCTTGCGAAGAAGCTCATCAAGGCTGGAAGCGAGCATAGGAAGTTCCTGCGGATGATTCACGTGCAGGCTGAGGTTCGTGCGCCAAGGTACTGGTGGACTGAAATGGATAAGTACAAGTTCGTCGAGGCCAATTCATCTAGCACGATGCACCTCATTACGAAGCGTGAGCTGACGAGGGATGATTTCTCATACACACCTCTGTCATGTGACACGGTGAAGTATGCTATGGATGAAATCAACTGTAAGATACAACTCTACAATCAGGTGTCTGATAGAGAAAGCAGGGATAAGGTTCTTATCGCTATCAAGCAGATGCTTCCTGAATCTTACAATCAGCTGAGGATGATTGACACCAATTATGAGTGCTTGCTGACCATCTACCACCAGCGTCATGCACACCGCCTATCCGAATGGAAGGATTTCTGTGACTGGCTTGAGAGATTGCCCTATATGCAGGAGTTCTTGGAGGCGATGAAATGATCGATATCAAGCGTACACGATATGTTGTGATGGATGCTGAAAATGGCAATATCTTCTGCGGACTTGCAAGACGTTTTGGGTTCAGATCCCCGGAGAATATCAAAGATATCGCAATAAAGACTTACCTCTCTGAGATAAAGGCAAAGGTAAGCTTTGAGATGTCATGGCAGGCTTATATCTATGATTCAAAGATAAAGAGCTATAGGAAATGGGAATGGGGAAAGGACTACAAGATAGTCAAATGCGTGGAGAGCTTGAAGGCGGCGGAATGATTAAGGTATTAGCCCACGGCAACCAGCACCTACAGGAAGTATGCCCTAAGTGCGGATGCTTATTTGAATACAGTGCCGAGGATGTGTACGAAAAGAAGATAACTGTTGGTTTGATAGCATGGGATGTAATCACGAAAGTGGTTAAATGTCCTGAATGCGGATTGGAGATAACGATAAGATGATGGATACCTGCATTAACTGCATGTTCTATTCAATGTGGGAAGGAGTATGCATGTGCCCATATTCAGAGCACCTGTTCAATAAGGTGTATGCGGATGAGACATGCGGATATTTCAAGAGAGATAAGGAGGAAATATGAGTTTGGAGGATCTGGCAAGAAGCCTTTTCGGAGTGGTCAAGTTCAGCTATCTGACGGCTGATGGGTATGGGATAAAGCTGTGGAGGGATAAGCCCAGATTCCATCAGGTGACGATGAGCTGGGGAGGCAAGGATTCTGAAAGCTGGCTAGGAGCTATAGCTGATGAGGCTCTTCCTGATGTGATCGTGAGCAAGGACGATTCCAAGAATATAGTGAATATGCGTATGCTAAGGAGATCTGATGTCGAAGAAGACTAAGGGCATCAACCGAGAAAGGCGGATAGCCATCATGAACGCCATACCGGTCTTCCCTGAAGAGAAGAGCAGACTGGCTATAAGCCGAGAGGTAGGATTTGATACGGCATCGTTCTTCCAGGGGCTATCTGAAGATGTGATGGTGTGCGAGAATAAGAATAGGTTCTCCTGGCTTTCCCAAAAGGAAAAGGATCGTGAGATCAAGGCCTTGGAGGATTGTTTTACATGACCTATTGCATTAACAAAAGTCAATCTTTTTGGCAACGATATTAATGCGGAGGGCGGAGATGGAAGATACGATAAGGATATACGGGTGGATGCACAGGATGGGCCTCAATAGCACATCAAGGGTTATGTTCGCTCTGATATATGAGAGGGCTTCGCTGTGTATCAGCCCGATTATCACATATGAGGATTTCATGTCTGCGACAGGAGCAAGCAAGACAACTGTAATCAGGCTCCTGAAAGATATGATTGAGAAGAACTACATATCACAGGAAGCGGTCGTGACCGATGTGGGCTCATATTACAGGTACAGGCCGCTTGTAGATGAAAACACGTTTAAGGAGGTGATGTAAGATGGTGTTTAGAATATTCAAAAATAAAAACTTTACCACAATGAGCAACTACTTTCTTCGAGATAAGAATCTTTCTTGGAAAGGTAAAGGCGCTTTAGCTGTAATGCTGTCAAATTGTGACGACTGGAAATACACATTATCTGGTTTGTGTGCAATGGTTCCAGATAAAGAGACTGCTACAAAATCTGCATTGGACGAACTTAAGAAGCTAGGCTATCTAGAAGTAATTAAACATATGCCAGGTGAAACAGAATCAGGCAGAATCGAATATGAATATCGCATATATGAAATACCAAAAGATAAGGTTGAACAAGAATATAAAAAACAAGGCCTAGAAATTCTAGGGGTAGAAAAACAAGGCCTAGAAATTCCCGGACTAAGAAATACTAACGAAGAAACAATCGATAAAAGAAAAATCATAGAAGAAGGAAAGAAAGATATATATTCATCTGACGATTCATATATATCAAAAGAAAAGAGCGAGAGTCCTTCAAAGAAGAAGAGATTCACAGGTATAAACCCAACGCTGGATCAGGTTGAAACTCTCATAAAAGCCAAAGGCTACCACTTCGATGCAAGGGATATCATCAGATATTACACAAGCGATGGCGAATACGATGTGTGGCGTTTCAGGGACGGCAGACTGGTAAAAGACTGGAAGCGTTGCTGTATCACCTTCGAGGATAGATGGCAGGAGAAATTCGGCAATGGCTATAAGCCCTCCGCCAAAACTTTCCAGCCGTCAGATTATGACGAGGAGGCTGATAAGAGGCACATAGAAGAACTTATCAGAAAACAGAGGGAAAGCTATCAGGAAATGGTTGAAAGGGGAGAGATCAATGAATATGACAGAGTGCCTTACTGATTTGCATTTCAATGGGGTGTCGAAGTTCTTTGTCGAGAATTTCACACCCAGCAAGGATGAATACATATCAAGCGATGGGAGCCTTGTAATCTGCAGAAAATGCAAGTTGCCAAGATATATCAGGAAATACATGCCTTTGCTGAAGCGTGAGATGTACGTCCGCCAGGACTGCGATTGCGATAGGGCAGAGTACAGGAAGATAGAGAAGAGGGAGCGTGATAGATGGATCCTGGAATACTACAACACCGAGCCCTATCTTAGGGCCGTTGGAGAGAAGTACAAGAATGCCCATTTTGACGAGCTTCCCGAGACAGGGTGTGATTCTACATATGTTGCGGCAAAGAATAAGCTGGCGAGCCTAGAAAGCGCAATAGAATCGAATCTGGAAACCGGGCAGGGGTGGTATCTATGCTCGAACGAATCAGGCAACGGAAAAACATGCCTTGCTGCTTGTTTCAGGAATGCCCTCCTTGATCGTGGCATATCATGCGCGCTGATGACTGATATAGATATCGTCGATGATATATCGGAGAGGAAGGTTATCGATAAGGCATTCACCTATGAGACCTACTATAACGCTGATGTGCTTATCATAGATGATATCGGTACGGATAAGTCCAGGCTTAACGGAACGGTATCAGCCGAAACGAATAGGTATATGTATTCGGTTATCAACAGCAGATATGTTTCAAAGAAGATGACATGCTTCACTTCCAATTACACTATACAGGGGCTTAGGAAGATAGGATATGAGCGCAAGATAATAGACAGGATCACGGAGATGGCTTCTCCTGAGATCATAATCGCCGGAGAGTCTTTCAGGGGCAATGGTATAAGCCGCCCATATTGAAGGAAAAGCCCCTAGTCCAAGGAGGACGGCTAGGGGCAAAGAGAAAAAAGAGTGAAGCTCTTATTCTTCCGGAATCATCCAGTCGGAGGCTGTGAGATCTTCCTTGGTGAAGTTGTATGGCGTTACTGGATAACCGTTGTCGTAATAGATCCATACAACATCCTCTACGAGCTTTATCATGCAATCAGTCCAACCCTTCCTGTAGATGCCTTTGGAGAAGTCGGGGATATCTGAAAGCTTGTATGTAGGAGGCTCAACCTTTACGAAAAGCTTCTCGAAAAGATTCTCTGAGAAAACCCTTACTGAACCGTCAGAGAACTTGACTACATAGGTTCCTTCGGGAACCTCGGCTCCCTTTCCGTCAATGAGCTTGCCGTTATGAACCGAGTAATCAGCCGTGGTCTGCGCTATGTGCTCGATATTGGAGGCTGATACCTTTGTCGCATCGAGAATGAGATCGGTCTTGCTGGTGAATGTCATATCGTTCCATCCTTTATATCGCCTCCGTTGTGGATGGCGACTATCTTGTCTATGTACACCTCAAGGGCTTCTGAATAGCCTTTATAGAGGAAGTACCCGTTCTGGTATTCATACATGTTCTTCAAGAGGTCCCTTGTAGTCTCAGGCTTCTCAACTACATCAAGAGGCCTCTTTATCTCTTCCATGAGAGCTGGATCCACAGCTTCCTCAAGAGAGGGCAGCAGGGCTGGCTCATCATGGACATATACGTACTCAGTGGAAGAGCACGAGAAGAGCAGGAAGAGGCTAGCGATGATTAGACATGATATCTTCCGCAATCTTCCTATCCTCCTCAGACAGAGCCTGTCCCTTTCCGAAAGCTGGCTCCGCATCATCTCCTACCTTTAATGCTACCTTGGCTATAGAGGCGTTGAGATCAGAGCGAGCATCAGAGGCATCAGCCCTTTGCGATTCTCTGTTCCTCTCCGCTTCCATCTGAGCCTTGCCGTGGGCTAATTCCCTGTTCTGCTTCTCAAGCTTCCCTATCTTCATCTGCTTCCCGAAGATTATGGTTCCGAATATGCCAAGAGCAGCGGCAATGGCTCCGATTATCCAGCCAAGCTTATCCATCTACCACCTCTGAACCATCGTCCTTGACGAGCTTATATCCCTCGGGGACTGATACTGGCTTCTCCTTTTTCGGCTTTGGCGGCCTGGGCTTGCCAGTCATATACAAAGGGCATATCTTCCTCATGACAATCTTGACCAGCTTCATCGCTGCCATCTGCCACAGGTAGTATGCGATAGCCCATACAGGAAGGAATGCGTATCCTCCGATAAGAGCGCAATGCGCAGCATGCGTGAACTGTGCGAGCATGGTGCAGACAAGGAAGAGTATCGTGAAGATCACTCCTATGACGATGCCAAGCCAGCCCGGGCACTCCTTCTGCTTCTTGCCATCGGCCTTCTCTTCCTGTGTGATCTTCGGGAACAGCGTCTTCTTGATGAACTCCCCGAAGACATTGAACACGATGCCAGTAACGATAAAGAGAAGTATAAGCACCCCTGATTCATAGAAAAGCGTATTGAAGAATGCGTTCAAAGCTTCCATATTCCAACTCCTATATAATCACCTTTAAGGCGTTCCAGATCGATGATGCGATGCTCGCTCCCTTGAATGATCCAAAAGTGTTCACGAGCATTATCAGCGTCATTACAGCCATGAAGATCCAGCGTCTCTTTCCTATCTTGTCAGCCTCGGACGCTTGCCTGGCTATGTTGTTGTTTATCTCAGCCTGTATGCGGTTCGACTTCTTGAGTTCGGACTCAAGGGCCGTGAGCTTGTCCATCATCTCCTTGTGCTCCTTCTTCCTCTGGTCGATCCTGTGATGGGCATTCTCAACATCCTCACGCATATCCTCCAGTACGCCAACGGTATGGACGAGTACGTTCTTGACGCCTGTATCGGTGTCAAGATTGACCACCTCCTGCTTGAGATAGTCCAGCCTTTCCTTAGTCTTCTTCTGCCTCTGCTCATCCATACCACCAAAGTATAACTCTATTCATACAAACAAATAAGAGTCTTAATATTGAGACTGTTTCATAATGATAAACCCGTTTGGCCGGGCTTATAACCCTCGTGTTTTTGTGGGATGTATTATGAATGATAGGGGAGTCTCATATCTCCATGAAACTCACTAAAAGGGACAGGGAAATAATGGATGCAATAGTATCCATCGGCAAGGAAAACGTATCGATGAAAGAGGTAGCTGATAGGCTAGGCATAACCTATGACCATCTCATGCATGTGAGGGTCGAGATAGCCAGGAAGAATGGCTATTGTACGTTCATAGGATTCATGTGCGATTATTCACGCATGAATAAACCCGAGCCAGCGCAACTCGGGTAAGGTGTTTGACCAAAAGAAAGCTAGTAATGACACTTTGCGCTGTAGGGTGAGTGCTGGGAATCGGACCCAGCCACAACGGTCCCATGCGTCCGTCATGCCTCCAGGCTCTCACCGATCGGTGTACGTTTATGCCTCCGTGTCAGGCTCTGCAGGTTCGGAAGCAGAGTCCTCTACGTTACGACCATTGATTGTTGCTCCATCGACAGCGGAAAGCTTGAATGATACCTCTCCAACATTGCCGATGCCATTGACCTTGCCGTCAGCGACAGTGAACACAACCGCGGATGCCTCTGTCTTATCCTTGTCGGTGAACGTGGCTGTTGCCTCTTCGCATGTCACAGTGATCGAGTCGACAGGGAAGGATGATGCATAATCAACAGAAAGCGTTCCGTCCACATCAGTGAATACTGCCTTATCTGCGGAGAACTCGGTCTTTCCCTCATTGAGCTTTCCTGTGTAGGTGACAGTCATAGTGCCCGTAGCAAGACGCTGGTAGATGCCGAGCATGTCATTGTCCTTGTGACCGTCATAGTCATAGCCGTCAAGAGTGACCGTGAATGTCAGCGTTCCCTTCTCATCATCGAATGCCGTGTCAGCCTTGAGGCCGTCAACCTTAGCTCCCTTGAGGATAGCGTCCGTATCGCCAAGGATCCTATCATGACCGAATGAGCGCATGTAGTAGGAGAGGAGCTTGATATCATCATCAGTGGCAACGGTGATCTCTGGCTCATCCTGCTTGATCTCATTCTGGCATCCAGCAAAAGCGAAAACCGTGATAAGCGCGAAAAGAATAATTGCAATCTTCTTCATTGTAATCTCCTGAGATACTGCATATTATCCCAGTGACATTAACAAAAATCAATGTATTCGGAAACAGTATTAATGCCCGGAGGCTTTTTACGGCGACCGGGCAGGGCTTATATCAGCCCACGATGTATGAATGCAGCCTTTCGATGTCAGATGCATCGAACGTGACATCACCTACTATAGGTATGTGATGCGTCACAGGACCGACTGTTGATGCGACATTCTTCAGGTTTGACGCCAGATCATCTATCTCTATCATTCCGTCTTCGCTCATTATCCCAAGAGATGAGAGAAGCCCATTATGCTCAGACATCATGGTCTGCACTATTGCGGTTGAATAAGCCCCGGACAATCCGATTACCCACTTTCCGAATCCCTGAGCCTTCGGAACGAGGTCACGATCTATATATCTCGCAACCCCGTCCGAAACCTGCTGCATAGTTACCTTCATGCAGTAGCCCTAGCCATTAAGCTGTCGGCGTAGTCGTGGTTGTGGGTGCAGTCCACGAGTTGTGAAGCGGCATTGGCTGTGGGCAGACGCTGGACGCTGGCACTATGAGCCTCGTAAGTCCCTGCAGCTGTGCAACCTGTCCCTGGAGACAAGATATTGCTCCGGTGTTGGTTGCATTGTAGACAGCCTGCTGCGTGTTGAATGCGGACTGCTCCGCCTTGAACGCATTGATCTGTCCTGCAAGATCCTTATAAGCCTCGATGATCTTCTCATCCGTATATCTCTCGGATTTGAGAAGCGCAATCTCTGAATCCTTTCCGACAATCTTGTTCTCCATCTCAAGCTCGTACCTTGTGACAGGCATGTTGTCAGAGCAGACGCCAGCGTTTCCGCTGAAAGCACCAAGCAAATTCCCGAATCCTCCGTTGAGAAGACCGAGAGCCGTTCCTGCTATACCGAGTCCAAGACCCGATCCAGCTACTCCCTTTGAAGCAAATTCTGCCATATGAGTTCTCCTATATCACCGAGGATAACTCCATATATGGCAACAGGATATCCTCTAAATTATGAGGATATAAATCTGATCCGTTTGGATCCATAAAAGAACTATGCTCTTATTTACAAATAGAGAGAAGGAGATGATGGATGCAATCATCTCAATAGGGAACCGTAATGTATCTCTTCAGGAGATAGCTAAATCACTGAACATCAGCTATCTGTATCTTCTGCATAAGCGATGTGAGATGGCAGCAAAGAATGGCTATCACACATTCAGTGGGCTTATGTGTGATTATGTAGCTGAGAAGACCAGATCGGAGATGAAGGATAATCCGCTGGCATGAAAAAAGCCCGCACCATCTCTGATACGAGCCTGTATGGAAATCAACTATTTTATTCTATTATTTCTAAATACAAGAATCAACGTTATAGGGTATAACCCAAAATAGGCGGCTGATACCTGTGATGTCGATATCAGCCCCGGTTAGGTGGTCCCCCCTCCTGGTCGGGGCTTATGCTTTCAGGCTGTTCTTTTCCACATATATACCGACAGGTAGGGTTGCATTATGTTATGTGCATTTCCGCTTCCTGCATTGTTTATCGTATGCTGATGGTTGCCATTTGAATCTATCGAGAGATCGTGTGAATGTTCTCCGGCTGATGAAGTATCACCTGTCCATGCATCGGAGGCATCAAATCCAATGGTAATTGCTGTTGAGCTTCTATCAATATCGGCTCCTCCATTAGACCTTCCTTCTTGGATTTCGAATGCTCCTGAACTTGCATACGTCCCCGAATACCATATTCCAAAGCGGGAAGCACTCAATTCCCCTGTGATATTCATGGTTCCACGTGTATGTGAATGAGAACCGCCTGAGCCTGTGCTGCCACTGTGTGTATGTGACCCGGCTGATTCCTCTGTGTGATTGTGAGAAGGCATCTCATCTACAGTCAGCGTGTGAGTTTCCGAACCGCCTGTCTCCCCAGCTGGGTGGCTTGTGCCAGCTCCTATAAGCACTCGCCCCTGATCCAGCGGTTCCCAAGTACCGCCGAAAAGCTCTGCCGGGGATGTAGGATTAACGCTCATGTAGATGGAGCCTACAGGATATGCATACCCCCCCCCCATTGAAATCTGACTCTTCACCCACGCCTTGATTGCCTTGAGTGCGTTCTCTCCCAGCGCCTTAGACATTGCTTGCCTCCGCTATCGATGCAGATAGCACCTGCACCTGTGCCTCTGATGCATTTACCGTATCCCTTGCTGCCTGTCTCTTTGCCTTAAGCCCCGGATACTCCGTCTCAAGGTCAAGCCCAAGCTCTGTGCACTTGATTACTGCATAATCCGTATCCCTGAGATAGTCCTTGGCTTCCATTATCGCTTCCTCAAGCTCCTGCTTCTGCTGTTCCTCTGGCGTAAGCACGGGCTCTTCCGGCTCCGGCTTCGGAGGATTGCGCCTTGCATCCTGAGTTTCAAAAAGGGAGCCAGCAAGCGGTATCAGCGATTCTGCATATGCCATAGCCTCATCCCAATGCTCTGGGATCACCACCTCGCTTTCATCCAAGCCGGAATCTATGCGCCCTCCATTGAGAAGCCTGAGACCTGTATCAAGGCATAGCTCAAGCTTGTTGATATAGCTTGGTACAGCCTCGCCATGGTCGATGGCGAAATTCGCAAGGGTGTCCTGATATACATCGGTCTTGCCCTTGTCCTGCACGATGATTATGTCATCCTCTCTGTTGATGTAAATCAGCCGTTGATTCATATCTTCCTCCTCTTAAGCTGTTCTTTTCCACATATATACCGACAGGTAGGGTTGCATTATGTTATGTGCATTTCCGCTTCCTGCATTGTTTATCGTATGCTGATGGCTGCCGGCTGAACTGATATCCAAAGAATGAGAGTGCGTACCAGCAGAAGACGTGTTTCCTGTCCAGCCATCCTTAGCATTGAGTTTGAATCCGATAGTAATAGAATCACCCTCGTTTCCAGCTGTATATCTTCCGTTCCCTTCGATATAATCCAAGGCCCCTGACCTAGTGTATCCTTCGTCATTCTTACGGCTGAAAACCTTCCACCAATGAAGCGTACCTACGATGTTCATATCACCTCTTGAATGGCTATGCGACCCAGCATCATAAGTCGAGCCAGAGTGATAGTGTGACCCAGCACTGTCCATCGTATGGTTGTGCGATGGCATCTCTGCCGTAGTCAGCGCATGGGTCTTCTCGCCGCCAGTAGCACCTACCGGATACTCGGTATTAGCCCCGATGAGCACCCTGCCTTCATCAAGGGCTTCCCATGTTCCTCCGAAGATCTCAGCAGGACTCGTTGGGCTCATGCTCATATATATCGCTCCGACAGGATAGGCGGATAATCCCCCCCCCTGTACAGCCGTGCCGACATAGGCCTTCACCCATGCCTTCAATGCCTTCAATGCGCTATCTCCTAAAGCCTTTGCCATCTGTATACCTCCTATGCCGTACGCTTCCACATGTAGACTGATAGATACGGCGGCATATTGTTGTGGGCACTGCCACCGCCAGTGTTATTGATTGTGTGGTTATGAGAGCCCGCGGAATTCATATCCAATGAATGGGTATGGGCACCATCAGAGGATGTAGCGCCAGTCCAGCCTGATGATGCATCAAGCTTAAGGTTATAGCTGGTACCGCCTTTCCATTGGATTTCATTGCTTTGTGTAGTTCCTGCCTTCAGAGCTCCCGATTTAACGCCTGCCTTTGAGGAGTAGTAGAATCCTGTTGAACCAGCAACTCCAGCCTCGCCGGTAATATTCATGTCTCCCCTTGTGTGCTCATGGCTTCCTGCACTATAGGTAGATCCCGAATGGTAATGGGAACCTGCATTCTCGGAAGTGTGGTTATGAGAAGGCATTTCAGAGGTCGTGAGCTTGTGAGTTTCCGAACCGCCTGCCTCTCCTGCAGGATGCGCTGAGCCTGCACCTATCAGGACACGGCCATCATCCAAAGCCTCCCAGGTACCTCCAATGAAATTAGCTGGAGATACGCTCGATGTGCTTATGTATATAGAACCGACCGGATACAGGGCATCAACCTTTGCATTGAGCTCATTTTCCAGCTCCTGCTTCACCCAGTCCTTTATGGCTTTCAAGGCTTCATTGCTTACTGCCTGGCTCATAATCCCTCCTTATCTGCAGCGTTAAGAATCGTCATCGCTTCATCGTATGTCATGAGTTCCACAATGCCTGCTGTAGTTTCTGATGCGTCTGAAACATTGGCAGCTTCCTGTACGCTTTCCAGTATCTCCTGTGCCTGATCCCTCGCTGATTCTGCATCGGTCTTGGCGGATGCTGCAGCACTAGCCTGATTGGTTGCCTCCGTCACCTTTCCGTCTATTGTCGTGTTGGCTGTGGCTAGCTTCTGGTCGAGAGCAGAGTTGACGGATGTGCTCTTGGCATTGATGGAATCTATTGCGGCTTTCCTTGCGCCCTCTGTGTCCGATTCACCGATAGCATCAAGAGCTGCTGTCTTTGCTGAGTTGATAGCGTCTAAGGCGTTCTTCCTAGCTCCTTCGCTATCGCTTTCTCCAATGGCATCGAGGGCTGATTCCTTTGCGGTGCCTATTTCAGTTACTCCTGTATCAGCCGCCTGTTCTATACCTGATATTCCAGTTGTTATTGCAGAGGAGATCTCGGTGGCTGATTCCTCTATCTCCTGCTTTGTCCCTTCTACAGAGGTCTTCATTGCCTCTATATCAGACTTTATCTGCGATACATCGGAATCAACCGCATCAACTAGCTCTGTAGGAGTGAACTTCTTGACCGTAGGCTTTCCGCCACCTGCTGGTTCTGATATACCCCATATGTAATCAGTAGAGGAGGGCGTTCCAGGAGTATTGATCTGTACCGTATCATTCAGGAGGGCATCACCGATGATGACCTCTCCGAGTTCCGTATCAGCCTGAGTTGATGGTTCGCTGTTCTGGGCTGATGCCTTTAATGTCTGTATCATTCTCTCTACGTTTGTCATATCTATACTCCTAGTGCTGATTTAATCTGAGAAAATGCCGTATCCGTGAGAAATCCTTCTGCTTTCACATCTATAACAGGGTCGCCTATATATGAGGCAGCTCCAACCTTTCCAAAATCACAGCTAACAGTAAAAGTCGTACCTGTTGGATAAATAGAACAAAGCGGTATATTAGATGTGCCACTAAGAAGATATTCGGTATATTTTTCTGTACATACATAAGAGACGAAAGGCAAAGTCCTGAATGCGATGTCTACTCCGCCCAAAGTTCCATATGAATGCTCTTCTACGGAATCATCCTGAACCCTTACAGATCTAATATGTGTTTCTATATATCCATCACTCCATAATGTGTCTGACGAACTCCTATATATTACATAAGAGCCTTTTGACAGATTAATCTTGCCTGTTGTAATTGAATCAGCTGAAAGATAATCGCCATAGAAATTCTTTGCGTGTATATTCCTGAATGGTTTGGAACCATTCCCGAGATCTGATTCGGTACTTGACGGAAGCGCATTAAGTATTTCTATAGATCCAGCTCCGTCTGTGACATGGAGATTAGCTGATACTGCAAGATTTGTGTCACCGTTTATAGTTACCTCATCTCCTGAAGAGGATATAAAGCTTATAGAATCACCACTGATTACGAAATTTGTTATAGAATAAGTTTTACCTTTGAATACAAGTGAATTCGATTGTGATGTATCTGTATTATAGAATATACCTTCACTGAATTTCTGTTTTATGGACGACACAAATGTAGATGTCTCGTCTTCATCAAGATACCAATCGTAATCATCAAAGTATTTTCCATTGTAAACTATATTTGTAGTAAGCGAGGATGATACATAGGTATCCTGATTGACCAGGCTTCTTGATATGAAAGGCCATTCAACATCTCCGATCTTTCTTGTGACAAGGAATCTTCTGTCTATGCTTGGTTGTTCTATAGTTCCCCATAGACTTGGATACTCAACAGGAAGGATTCTTGCAGTTCCTGGACCACCTGTACCTACAAGTTTCAATACATCATTCTTATTTAGCGATATAGTCTTATTTTCTTCCCCGGGCCATGATACATACAATTCTCCTTGTTTGATATTGTTTATATAGTAATCAAAACCAGTGCCTGTAAATGCTATATTGCCTTTGACTATTTTCAGTTGTACTTGACAATCATATGGAGCGGTTGTGGTATAGGTAGTTCCTTCTGCACTATCACTAAGCATGAATATATATTGAAGGCTTGATTGCCATTCATACTGATATGTTGTTCCGCTTATAGTAATATTACCCGTTGAAGGAGACCTGGGGATGAGATCATCTATCTTCTTTCTGACAGCAGTCTCAGAGTGCGAGAAATCCCCACCATCGTATTTAGGTGTGACTGAAAATATAATCTGATCGTTCGCTGTTTTGGATATTATAGTCACATCTCTCAGAAATGCACTCCACAATTCCGCGTGGCCTGTAGCATCTAAAAAGAATCCACTCTTATTTCCATTCTTATAATCACCTTTCTTATAACCAGTAGAGTGTATTGCTCCGGTAAGACCTCTGAGTTCATCCCGAATTAGTTCTATATCGTTTGCGGATAATGAATGTATGAACGCTTCCATCGCAGCAACTCTAATGAATACTCTCTCTATGCCGAGTGCTTCTGCGAATGCGTTTATATCTTCCATGTTTCCAGAATTCATGAGCGACATGAAGTATGTCTTGGAATAAGCCTTAAGCGTTCTTGGCTCTATGATAGTGACGCTCTCAATCGTATCTCCATTCATGGCTATCTCTGCAAGGAGATAAGCCTCGGTGAATGATTCTCCTGTATTTATATCTACCCATTGGAGCGTATTAACTGATCCATCGGAAGTCACCTTCGGATATACCACTCTTAATGACTGGACGAGTGAATCAACGATCGGACATACGAGATATAATGTTTCAGCTATTCCAGTCAGTGTGAATGAAGCTGCAGCTATATTGTATTTAGTGCCGCCAAGAGATAACTCTATCAGATCAAGAGACGGATTGCCTTTGTTGTCTACTCCGGCAAATACTATTGAATTGGTTCCTACAACAATATACCCAAGCCCCTTATAATTGCCCTTCAATCCTGCAGGGCCATTGGCTAGATATACGTTCCACTGTCCTGATTCATAGTCATATTCACGCTTCCAGAGATAGTCGTATCCATCAGGCTGATCTGGGATATCTCCTCTTGTCCACGAGGATGCGTTGCCTACGAATACGGCATTGTCGAATGCGACTATTGAATTGTTGTATATGAACGTGTAATTAGCCACATCAGGCGGATATTTTGATGACTTTCCCCACTGCCATTCGACTATTGCGACAGTGCCATCCTTTCCTGAATACTGAGTCGGCTCAGACCATTCTGAATAGATCGGGGTAGTGCCGTTGTATACGACATAAGCCGAGCTTACCCATATAAGCTCTTCAGATGTCCTCTGCGGTATCTGCAGTGACCAGCCTTCAGGTATAGATTCCGCTGTTCCTGTAGGAGTCGCTGGCTTATCCACCGAAGCCTTGAATATCTGCCTCTGATATGGTGCGCTCTGGCCATTCTCTCCAACAGCGAATACCTTCTTTGGATCAGCCCACTCGGAAGGCTGTATGGTATCAGAATCTGTCTTTGATACAGCTGTTGCTGTTGTGGCCCAGCAGGGGAGCGTTCCATCAGGTATTGCGCTAGACCATAAGCCAAGCCCGGTGAACTGGCCTGTCTTGAATGAGTATGTGACAGTCTCGGAAGGAACAGCCGGCTTATTCTCTGCCCTCTGGAAGATAATCACCGTAGCGACAGTGCTTCCTTTCTCTCCCTCGACTCCCAGTGCAGAGGCTAGGGCAGGAGCTGTCCATTCATTAGGCTGTATTGTATCTGAATCTGTCTGTGAGAAGGCAGAGCCGTAGATTATATAAAGGGGATCTGCGCCAGACGGAACAGTCTTAGACCATGTTCCCAGATCCCCAGAGATAACACCTGTCGCAAAATGGTATGTTACGACTCCGCCGTCAAAAGCCGCAGGTTCGGATGACGCTCGTTTATATAGCTGAAGCGTAGTCGTAGACCAGCCATTCTCCCCACGCACAGAGGCGGACAGGGTTATCATCGCAGTATCAGCCCAGTAGAAAGCCGTAGGCCTGCACGAGCAGATGAATGTTGCGCTTCCGCTTACAAGATCGCTCGATTCAACCTCAAGGGTCTTTCCCGTGACCTCAGTGAAACCATCGGACTGCTCACGCCTTGTCCATTTGAATGAGTCGGCTGATATCTGTATCTCATCCCCCGAGTTCACATCAACCACAGATGCGGTAAGCGTAGTCTTCCCATTTGACAGAGCGATACCTGAGCTTGATGCGATTACAAGCTTGTAAGGCATCTCAAGGTACACTGTCTTCAAATCTGATTTGAACCTGTATTCCATCCGCTTACCTGTCTATGATTTCACTTAACTATAACCCCTGGAAGGAAAAAAATGAATACAAAAGTTAATGTTTTCGATAACTGCAGTTAATGCACATTGCATTTTTGCAACATAATATTTTAAGAATGAA
>CASEGX010000062.1 GCA_949287505.1 uncultured Spirochaetales bacterium
AGGAATAGGATACTCCGCGATAGAAATCATAGTTGTAATGCTCTTCTTTCGGGATGATGAACCTGTCGCTTATCCTCACTCTGCCATCTTCCTCGTCAAAATAGCCTGCAGAGCGTTCCATTGCCTCGCGCAGCATCCCACCATTGATCCTGAGTTTCAGCAGCGTGTTTGCAAAAGGATAAGCCGCAAGGAGGCTGCCGAGAGTGACAACAGGTCCCAGCGACACAGGATCGTTGAAAAGAGACAGAGCAGAAACATCCGCACCTGAGAATGCAAGCTGAACATCTCCGAAGAAATCTGCAAGGGATGAACCATGCACAGCGCTCTCAAGCTTTGAGCTGTCCACAAGGGTGCCATCAATCCGGCCTATCGGAACAGCAAGTGATCTGATGACTTTTCTCTCCCTTTCCTCCGGCATTGTCTGCATCCCGGATTTCAATGGCCGTGAGGCATCATTTCCGATAATCTCGGCGTCAATGACCCCGTTTTTATGAAATGTGAGATGCGCTGCATGCATGGCTTTAGATCCTGTCTGCATTGTAAGGGCAGTCCCTATATGCTTTGGTTCTATAATCGCATGCTGATGAGCAGTCAGAAGCACGTCAAAGCCAGGGGCGGCAAGCTCGGTTCCCCTGTTTTCCTTTATCTCCCCTTCCTCATCACCAAAGCCTCCATGATAGATACAGATTGTGAAATCCGGATTGAGTTTCCTGCCCTCTTTTAAAGCCTTTGCCGCGGCCTCCACCGAATCTGTTATCCTCAGACCTTTGAGATTCTCTTTGCTCTCCCAGATGTTCACATAGTCTGTAACAACGCCTACAAAGAGGAGTCTGATGCCATCATCTGCGGTTTTGAGAGTGTAGGGTTTTATTCCAAGCTCCCCTCTCTCATCAACGATATTCGCACCGATTATCTCGGCATCGAGGGAAGAGAGGAAAGAGGAAAGGACATCGTAACCGAAATTGAAATCATGATTGCCGGGAACATAAACAGAAAGGCCTGCCCTGTTGAAGGCCTCTGCCGCCATGAACGGACGCTCGCCGTTTCTCATCTCGTAACGGACAAGCGGAGAGCCTTGCAGGACATCACCGCCATCTGCAATGATTGCACCTTCCCTGAACGCAGAGGAAAGCGTCATGTACCCGATGTTCTTTCTCTCAGGCGAGATGTAATCCGTCGGATAAACATATGAATGAGTATCGCTGGTGAAATAGAGATCTGCCATATCATCCTCTCATGAGGGCGTTGCGGAGCCTTGAAGAGAACCATTCAACAATAAGGACGAGAATGACAAGACCAAGGAGAATCGCTCCGACATCATTCCATCTGTAGGAATTCATCGCGAAGATGAGAGGCGCTCCTATACCGCCAGCACCGACGATACCGAGGACCGTGGCATCCCTGAGGTTCATATCAAAACGGTAAATCAGAGTGGAGGCAAATGATGGCAGAAGCTGCGGGATGATTCCATAACGTATCTTGTCGAAGGTATTGCAGCCCGAGGCTGACAAAGACTCAAGAATACCTTTGTCGAGATCCTCAATCGTCTCAATGAACATCTTCGAAAGCATTCCGATGGAGCACACAGACATTGTCAGGAGACCTGCAAATGCTCCAGGACCTGTGACCATGATGAACATGAGGCCATAGACAAATGAAGGAATTGTCCTGATTGCCATGACAAAAACACGGAAAATGACGGCAACAGGCTTTGGGATGATATTCCCGGCCCCAAGGAAAGCAAACGGTATGGAAATGACAGCTCCGACAAGGGTTCCGAGGAACGCAATGCACATCGTCTCGACAAGAAGATACGGCACACCGTTCTTCTGCAATGTAAAGAGGATGTCTGTCGTAGGCTGGAGTATTCCAAGCATGATGCCCTTTGCAACAGAAAGACCTGAACCACCTGTTGAATTTGATTCAAGAGCACTTCCGGACCAGGCAATGAGTAAGACGGAGATAAGGGCAATCAGCAGTGTTGCTATCCACCTCTTCGGTTCCTTTGAAAGTGTCTCTGCTACGGTAAGTTTCACTTCTGGCATATTTTCCCTCTCATGTAAGCTTGCTTCTGAGCCAGGAGCTCAGGCTCTCAATCACCACGACTGCCACGAAAAGCGCGATGAGAATCATTCCAACCCGTGGATACTCCCTCCAGCCGATTTTCTCATTGAGAATCAGGCCGAGGCCGCCTGCACCTACATAGCCAAGAATCGATGCATAGCGCACATTTCCCTCAAAGCAGAAAAGCACGGTTGAAAGGAATGAAGGCAGTACCTGTGGCCAGACTGCATAGCGTATTGATGAAAGCTTTCCCATTCCCAAAGCTTCAAGTGCCTCATGTGATCCCATATCCACGGTCTCAATCTGCTCATAGAGAATCTTGCCGCAGTATGCGAATGTAAATACAGCAATCGCAACGGTTCCTGCAAGCGTTCCAAGCCCAAACACATATGTTGCTATAAGAGCCACGACAAGCGTCGGCAGAGTCCTGACTACGGAGAAGAAGAACTTGAACAGTGTGGTGACAATCCTGTTTTTCAGGAGATTCTCGCTGGAGAGGACTGCAAATGGTATACACAGAAGTGCACCTATGACAGAACCGAGAAGGCTCATCTTTATCGTATCCCATAGTGGTGTCCAGACCTGTGACATGTATGAGAAATCAGGAGGAAACATATCACCGAGCATGACAAAGAAATAACCTATCCTGCCCAGAAGCGTTGATATGCTGAATCCTGTTATCTCTCCAGAGAATACCGTAGCAGCAAGGAGAATGAGGAGGATCAGAGGCATCCTAGATCTTCTCTCCTCTATTGTCTTGCCGTTTTCAAGCGTATATGTCCGCGGGTGGAATATACGGTCATATAGTCTGGTTTTCTCAGACTGCTTCATAGTTATCATCTCCGTAGATTGTGGCAAGAACATTCTTGTCCACATCCCCAGTCTTCCCGTCAAAGACAACCTGTCCACTCTTCACACCTATCACCCTGTCACAATACTCAAGAGCAAGTTCCACATGATGGATATTGATGATGACAGTTATCCCCATATTCTTGTTTATATTCCTGAAGTCATCCATCACGGCCTTTGCCGTCACAGGATCGAGAGCTGCGACAGGCTCATCGGCAAGGATGATTGATGGGTTCTGAGCCAGTGTGCGTGCAAGAGCAACACGCTGCTGCTGCCCTCCCGAAAGCTGATCAACCCTTGTATATGCTTTCTCGAGGATTCCGACTTTATCCAGAGCCTCCAGCGCTTTCAGCTTGGCACTCTTCGGGAATATCCCAAGGACTCTTCTCCATAGAGGAAGATCCGGAACAAATGCTGTGAGAACATTGCGTATGACACTTGTTCTTGTCACGAGATTGAAGGACTGGAATATCATTCCAATGCCCCTGCGGAGTTTTCTGAGGTCCTTTCCAGACAGTTTCATCACATCTGTTCCATCCACTGAAAGAGTTCCGGACGTGATTGGATGCATTCTGTTGATTGCTCTTATCAGTGTTGATTTCCCGGCACCGGAAAGTCCTATTACAGCAACAAACTCCCCATCCGCTATGGAGAGATTGATGTCCTTTAACCCGACAGTTCCATTCGGGTATACCTTCGTTACGTTCTTGAATTCTATCATCTTCCACCACACAAAGGAGAGGGTTGCCCCTCTCCTGTTAAGCGTCATACGCCGGAATTCTTCATGATTTCCTGCGCAACTCTCTCATTGTCATAGTCTGCAGATACAGCCGGAAGATATCCTGTGTGGCTGTAGATGGCAATGACATTCCTTCCTTCTTCCGTCTTGTTGAGATTCATGAATGCTGTCTGAAGCGCTTCTACGAACTCCGGAGTGATTGTCTTGCTTGTCTTGGAAACACAGACTGTATCATTATAGATCATCGGAGTAACACCAATGACATCTGTCTCTGTCCAGACATCTGCTGTGCGACCGAATGTTGTTACCCAATCCTCCTCATAGTCTCTTCTTGCATCTGCGAATGTACAGAGCACATCAACCTGGCCAGAAGCAAGACGTGCGAATGCTGATGGATAGGAATCAACCTGAACAGTATGCTGCAGGTCTCCGATTGTCTTTCCATCATAGTTGTTCATGAGCCAGATTGTCGGGTATACATAACCTGCGGAGCTTGTTGAGCTCATTACCGCCCAGTTTGCAGAGTTAAGATCATCCCATGTAAGACCTTCTCCGCTGTTTACCTTAGCAGCAAGCTCCTGACCCTTTGCTGACGGGCCTGCGATGATGAGAGCACGGTATCCTACAGCCTGATTCTGGCTTGCTGTGATCGGCTCATTATTGTTCCAGTCGCGTGGATCATCACTGTCTACGGAAAGACCATCGCGTGTTGCTGTAAGTATTACATCACAGCCATCCTCATAAAGAATGTATGTGTTTGCAGGCATTCCCACTGCGATATCAGCAGTTCCTGCAGCAAGCGCGATGCCTACAGCCTCATAGTTTGTGCCGACAGAGATATTGATGTTTTCGACATCATATCCAAGTCCGGCAAGTTCCGTTGTCAGAAGGTTCTTCAGAGGTTCTGTAACCATGATGATCTCGCTGGGTTCACGAGAAGGAACATACATGATGTTGAGATCCTTGATAACGGTGTTTCCTGACTCAGAGACTGTTGTCTCCTGACCGCCCTGTGCGAACAGGCTGAACGACAAGAGCGCTACAGCGAAGACCAATAGTGCCTTTTTCATTTTTCCTCTCCTTGCTTCAATGAAGCTGTATTTTCTGAAAGACGGGCAGGACAGAGCACACTGAGCCCCTGCTCCCTCTCGCCTTTCATTTTCTCACTGATCATCCTGAAAGCCGTCTGCCAAGCATCCTGGGAGAAAATCCTCAGCTCCAGCCCTCTTTTCTCTGTCATCGGGAAGAAATTGTTGTAAGTGATCGTAACTGCACTGGATGAACGCTCATCGAGCGCTCTGAAGACACCTTTTGCAGTATCGGGATCGGAGATGAAGATTCCATCAGGGATCTCGGACATCGCCATGACAAGCGAATAGCCCGAGTCCTCATCCATAGACCCTATCGAGAACCACTCATCCCTGTATAAGCCTTCATTCATCAGAAGCTTTCTGAATTCATCTGCCCTGTGCCTGCCGATTACAGACGAAGAGCGGTGAAACAGGCCTCCTACATATCCTATCCTCCTGATTCCTTCTGCAAGGAAGTAATCGAGGACCTGTTTTTCAGCATTGCTGTAGTCTATGCGTATTGAATCGTAGGAATAGTCAGACCCGAGGTTGTTTATAAGAAGAAGGTCTTTCGCCGTTGACTGGAAATATGCAATCTCCTGTGAAGAGAACTCCCCAAGGGCTATGATGCCATCCGTCTTCTCAAAGGGAGAAAGCGACAGCTCAATACCTTTTTCCATTGCCATCGGCTTGAGATATGAGAACAGCCTTGTCTCAAATCCTGGTTTATCGAGGGCGGAGAGTACGAGCATGACATGGAAACATGCCTTCCTGCGCTGTCTTGGGGTTTTATAACCAGTACGCAATGCTTCGGACTCTATTGAACTGCGGACAGCATCGGTAACAGAGAGAGTCGGATCCTCGTTGAGAACCCTGGACACTGTTGCGGCACTCACACCGCATATTCTGGCAATATCCTTTATTCCAGCCATCATGCCTCCACTGCTATTAGACAATGACTATGAAAAGCTGTCAATGATTTAGTAAAATTCAGTAAAATAATTTACACACAGTTAATATACGATTCACGACGATGTAATAAGCTCTGTTTACCGGTTCTTTTTTGGATTATCATCTGAGCAATATGGAAGCATTCGACATCAGACACGCATTCGTAAGACGAGAGGGAAAGCATATACTCTCGGATGTATCGGTAAAAGCGGACATCGGTGAGCGCATAGCCATCATAGGGCCGAACGGAGCGGGGAAATCCACGCTTATTGATGTGATTGACCGCCGCATCTACCCTCTCGCGCTGGACCAGTACTATTCGTCACTGTTCGGAGAGGAACGGTGGATCATCGCAGATCTCCGGCGAAGAATCGGGCATGTCTCACCCGGACAGGATGAATTCTTCCGCACATCATATACAGCCAGGGAGATTGTCGCTTCAGGACTTCACGCCTCTCTTGGCTTCGATTTCCACCATATAATTGATAAAGAAGACTGGGAAAGAGCTGACGAAGAGCTTTCGAAGGTGTCGATGCTGGATAAGAAAGACAGGACGATGAATACGCTCTCCACTGGCGAGATGAGACGCGTGCTTCTTGCAAGGGCAGCTATTACAAGTCCATCAATACTCCTTCTTGATGAGGCAAGTGCCGGTCTTGATTTCCCGTCACGCGCCGATCTGAGAAACACGATTTCAGAGTATGCTACAGCAAACAGGACCATCGTGATGGTCACTCATGAGCTTTCAGAGATCATTCCCGCCATCGACAGGATAATCCTCATGAAAGACGGGAAAATCGTCATGGAAGGAACGAAAGAGGAAACACTGAAAGAGAGTATTCTCTCAGATCTTTATTCCAGGCCGGTTCATATAGCAGTAGCCGATGGGATATATACTGCTTTCTGTTAGGAGGAAAACATGCACAAGGTCGCGATAATCGGAACAGGTGCTATCGGAAGAACGCATATAGAGGCTTTTCTGAAGGACACAAGATGCGAGATAAAAGCACTTTGCAGCCGCACTGTATCGAAATGCCATGCTCTCATTGATGAGCTGATGAGTGAAAGAAAGGATGAGATCACTGTCACCGATGATTACCATACACTTCTTGACCGTGATGATATAGACATTGTCTCAATAGCCCTTCCTCCGGCCCTGCACAAAGAAGTTACAATCGCATTCCTCAAAAGCGGGAAAAACGTGCTTCTGGAAAAACCCATGGCTCTCACCCTCAGCGAGGAAGATGAGATGATAAATGCCGAAAGAGAAAGCGGAATGAAACTCGGCATCATCTTCCAGAACAGATACTACCATCAGATCCAGAAGGCAAAGAAAATGCTTGATGAAGGATACTTTGGCAAAGTGCTTTCCGTCGATGTCACATCACACTGGTTCAGAGGCAGCAACTATCATAATCTCTACTGGAGAGGCACATGGGGAAGCGAAGGAGGCGGAACACTGACAAGCCAGGGTGTCCATCAGGTCGACATGCTTCTGTGGTTCATGAAAGGACTTCCGGAGACAATCACAGCGATTATGGATAACCGCACGCATACAAACAGCGAAGCTGAGGATGAAGGTGTGGCGATAATGAGATTCAGGAACAGGGCAATTGCATCATTCTCCGTCTCCCTTTCAGATATGGAAGAGACACAGAATTTTAGATTCCAGTGCGAAAAAGCTGCATTCACGATTCCAGAGTGGTCACTGCATGTAAAGAAGGCACAGCCAAACGGATACCCGGAGGAAGACAGGGAGGAAGAGGAAAGGCTTCAGCATATCTTTGATTCCATTCCGGCAGATGGAAAGGAAGGTCACGATGCGGCTGTATCAAGATTCATCGATGCCGTGGAGAAAGGAGAAAGCGCCGATGCCACACCGGAAGATGGGCGCAATGCCACAGAGTTCATCGATGCTTTCTATCTCTCTGCTGCAAAAGGCACTTCTGTCACCCTCCCGCTGGGAAAGGACAACCCTGTCTACACGAAAGAAGGGCTTATTGCTTCGATGCCGAAATTCTTCACAAAGACAATAAGCACAGAAAGCCAGAAAGGAACAATGACACTCGGAAGCACTGTTTCTAAATGATTTTTGACCAAATCCGCAGTAGAACGCATATAATCTTATAAAGGAGGAAATATGCGAGCGAATATCATAATACACTCCATTTCCGGAAATCTTTATCTGATAGCAGACACCTTCGCTGAAAAACTCAAGGAAAGAGGAATCGATGCACGTATTTATGGAGTAAATGATCCGGATCTGCATCTTGCAGCCAATGAAAGAACGGAGGCGATAGAATACTACGAGGAAATCACATCACTGCCTGAAGCAACGCCGGAAAAGCTGACTTCGGCAGACATCATCATTCTGGGAACCCCATCGCGCTTCGGGATGCCGACAGCGGAAATGAAGGCATTTCTCGATTCGACATGGCCGCTTTACCGCAAGGAAGGTCTCAGGGGAAGGAAGTTCTACGGATTCTCATCCACGACAGCAGGAGATAATGACGGCCTTCTTGCTGTCTCCTGTCTGTACAGGTGGGCAGAGATGATGCAGCTCTACCCCATTCCATTTGAGCCTTATATCCATCTCGAGAATGAGATAATGCCTCAGCGTCCATCCGACATGATTGATACCATCGCTGAGCGTCTGGCCGAGATGGCTGGACTACCGGATTTAGGACTTTGACAGTTTCTTGAAATAATAAGCAAGATAACGTTCCAGGCGGTGGAAGATGTCCTTACCTCGTTCCTTCCCCGCCTTGCGTACAGCCTCAGCTGCACTGATGTTTCCGTCCTTTCTCTTATACTCATCCCATCTGCGTACAAGCCACATATACATGTCGCCTTCCGTCTGTCCGGGAAAAGCCGCAAGGAGATGTTCAGCTCTTATCTCCTTGACTATCGGAGAATAGACATTATCGTACCAGCTCTTCGCTGCTTCCTCGAAGGAAATCTCGTGGTCGATGTTCTGGTTTATATAGTATTTGTGGACAAGGATATGGTTGACCATCTCTGGATAAGAACCTGGAGATGTGAATACAATGTCCCCCATCGGAAGATAAGAAGGCTTGTACTGGGCGATGAACATGTTCCTTTCGTAATCAACGACCTTCGCCTTCAGTTCCTTCATGGACATTCCGGGATAAATCGGGATCTCGGTATCCAGCTCGACGACTTCTGCATCGATATACTCAACGCCCTGGGCTTTTGCAACTGACACACGGTGATTCCCATCACGGACGAAATAATAGCCGCCGAGGCTGTAAACGGATATCGGGGGAAGAATGACATCGTTTATCATTGCCGCATCTATACTACACCAGCGTGTCTTCAGCTGCTCTCTTTTTGGCAGAAATGCCGATGAGAAATCATGATAGCGTCCTTCGCTGCCGATTATTTTCGATACGGGTATCGTACGCATTCCCAGGTATGTTTCGGATTTCGGCTTTATGATTGATGTGACTTCATAGAAGGACATAAGGTCACTGTTCTTCCATGTCAGGGCAGATAAAAGGCTCTGGAACTTCGCTTTGCGTTTAGCTCTGGTGAAATCTTCAATCGCTGTAGATTCAATAGGCATTATTTCTTCCCCAATGTCTCATCCTCAAGGATGTAGTTCTTATAGATATTGATTACCTTGGTTTCCCCAAACTCATAAACTCTTCTGGCATTAATATCATCGAGATGCACATGTCCATGGAGAAGATAGCGTGGCTTGTACTTCTCCATGAATGACAGGAAACATTCAAAGCCTTTGTGACAGAGATCCTCCCCATCACCCATTCCCCTTGGGGGCGCATGGGTTATGAGGATATCGAGAGCCCTGCCGTACTTCTTTTTGTTGTAGAGAAGGCGCGGAATAAGACGGTTGATTCTCCACTGCATCTGCTTCTCCGAGTACTGGCTTTCCCCGTTGTTATACAGCATCGAACCACCGAGTCCCATGATTATAAGATCATGGTAGCTGTCATAAATGCATTTCCCATCAACAAAGCAGCCGCCGAAAACCGGCAGATTATGGGCACTGTCTTCAGCATACCGCCGCATCAGGCTGTCTCCGGATGATCCCTTCATCATCCTTCCGAACTCTTCCAGATTATGATTACCATAAACATACCAGACATCCTTCTTCAGCATTGTCTGGATATAATCATAGTATCTGAGCGGAAGATCTCCGGCAGAGATCACGAAATCCACGTCCTTGTAGAGATCGGGAGCAACTGTCGAGTAAATGAGAGTATCTGTCGCATCCGAAATACAGAGAATCTTCATAACCACCTTCAGCTTAGTTGAGAACAACGTTTATGTGAAGAGCGCTCAGAGTTTGTCTTCAGGCCACCTCTTCACACATTCCCTGACAAGAGCTGAGAACGTTCTCTTGACCCTCTCTCCTGTCTCCAGCACCTCTTCATGATTCAGTGGCTGGTCCAGAATGCCTGCTGCCATGTTGGTCAGACAGCTTATTCCCATTGTATGCATCCTCATATGGGAAGCTGCTATCGCTTCAGGGACGGTAGACATACCTACGGCATCTGCACCTGCAAGGCGTGCAAAACGCACCTCGGCAGCTGTCTCGAAAGACGGACCCGTGAAAAGCATGTAAACACCTTTTCTGACTCCGATCCCGAGATCCTCTGCAGCTTTCTCCGTCATTGTGACAAGCGTTTTATCATATGCACGTGTCATATCGAAAAAGCGGTCACCGAGTGCATCGGGGTTGGCACCGCGAAGAGGATTGTCCGCTATGAGCTTGATATGATCCGTGATGATCATAAGATCTCCCGGTTTCCATGAAGTGTTCACGCATCCTGCGGCATTTGTCAGGAAAAGCGCGTCGATACCGAGCATCTTCATCACACGGACAGGGTACACGACCTCATCCATCGAATAGCCTTCGTAGTAATGGAAACGTCCCTGCATGCAAAGCACGGTCTTTCCCTCAAGGTCTCCGATGACAAGACGGCCTTTGTGCCCGGGGACTGTCGAGACAGGGAAATGGGGGATGTCGTGATAATCAATCACTATCGCATCCTCAATTGTATCAGCCATCTCTCCAAGACCCGAGCCGAGAATGAGTCCGATCACCGGCTTTTTCCCGCCCAGTTTCGATTCGATATATGCTTTCGACTCCGAAAGCTTTTCCATGATATCCATATTTCCTCCTAGAATGGTTCTCCGGATGCAAGAGGAGCGGCGCTCTTCCTGCTGGAGAATATAAGCGCGATAAGCGTTGCAACATAAGGAAACATGCCAAGGTATCCCGTAGGTATGTTCTGGAAGACTGGGAAGACCTTACCCATGTTCGCGATAGTCATACAGATGCCGAAGAAGAACGTGGATCCAAGAATTCCAAGCGGTTTCCACTGCCCGAAGATAAGGGCCGCGATTGCAAGGAATCCAAGACCGTTGATTCCGCTTCCCGCATTGTACTCACCTGCATATGTCACAAGTATGCAAGCTCCTCCTATTCCTGACAGAAGGCCTGAGGCAAGGACTCCGATATAACGCATCTTGTGGACATTCACACCAGCTGAGGCCACAGCCGATGGATGCTCACCGCATGCGCGGAGACGCAGACCGAAGGATGTCTTATACAGAAGGAACCATGAAGCTCCCCAGAGTATAAGGCAGACCCAGGTTGTCCAGTAAGTACTCGTAAAAAAGAGTGGCCCGATAACCGGAATCTTTGAAAGAACCGGCACATCCTGACGGACAACGGCTCTTACAATCGTTATGTTTCCGCTTCCCGTGATTGTCTGTGCAAGGAAAAGCGTCACTGCAGTTGAGAGCATATTTATGGCTGTTCCTGAAATAACCTGGTTGGCTTTCAGATTGATTGCCGCGAATGCATGAAGCACTGATAAAAGCATCGAGGCCACCATTGCAACAAGAATGCCTATCACAATGGCAAGCGTGAAACCGAAACCCGGAATCGCCTGCAGTTTGACAATCGTCGCAGCAGAGGCGAACACACCAAAGAGCATGAGGCCTTCAATACAGAGGTTTGTAACACCTGAGCGCTCCGAATAAAGGCCTCCGAGAGCTCCCATCAGAATAGGGATTGTGTAGGCAATTGCCGAAGGTATTATGCTTGTGATCACATTCCAGAATTCCATCATTTTCCCTCCTTTCCTTCTTTAAGAAGAGCCTTGCCTTCCCTGGCATACGCACTGAATTTCTCCTTTGTCATCTGGCTTACAGGCGTGGTGTCTCCATGTTTTGCTGCAGCTTTAAGGGCCCACTCCTCTTTCTTTGCAAAACGCGAATGGAAAATACCGTTCCAGAATGATGCGAGAATGACATTCGTTGCGGTGAAGTAAATGATCGTCGCTATTATCGTATCGGCAATCTCTGTAGGGATTCCTGTAGCAGCAAGAGAGCCTCTTCCCATCTTCAGGATACCGAAGAATATTGCGGAGAAGAATATGCCGACAGGTGAACAGTTGCCAAGAAGCGCGACAGCAATACCATCAAAACCTTCATTTGGCATCTTTCCCATCTCCATTATGTTTGAGTATCCGCAGTAATATGTGAGACCGCCAAGGCTTGCAAGCGCACCTGCAATGGCCATGGAGATCATGATTGAGCGATTTACCTTTATACCGGCATATTCAGCGCAGAATCTGTTTGACCCCACAGCTTTGAGATTGAAGCCCAGCGTTGTCTTCTGCAGGATGAACCACACCACGACGCACATGATTATTGCAAGGAAGAAACCATAATTCATCGTGGAGAAGGCTGTAAGGTCCGTAAGCCAGTCAGCACGAAGCGTATGCACTGTCTCTATCGGCTTTGACTTGACGGAAATCGTCGGGTCAATGATGAAGCGTGGTATGAAATCGTAGACAATCCAGTAGGCAATCCAGTTGAGCATAATGGTTGAAACGACTTCATGGACATTGAACTTCGCTTTCAGAAGCCCGGAAAGGAATCCCCAGAACGCGCCGGTAATCATGGCAGCTATGATGATTATCGGAATGTAGATGATTCTGGGCATATCCATAGGAAGATAATATGCAAGTATCGATCCTGTTATGCCTCCGATAAGCATCTGCCCTGATGCACCGATGTTGAAGAGCCCGGTCTTGAACGCAAAGGCAACAGAAAGACCGATCAGAATAAGCTGAGTAGACATTCCGAGAGTGTTTCCGATACGCCTCGTATTGGAAAGGGCACCGAAGAGAATCCTCTCAAATCCTGCAAAAGGATTCTTGCCAATACAGAGGATGAATACACATCCTGCTATTATCCCAAGGAAAACAGCAGAGAGTGAAACCAGCAGTGGCGATGCCTTTCTGGCTTCCAATGGTTTGTTAAGAACACCTTTCTGTTTCACTTTCCACCCTCCTTCCTTATTCCAGCCATCATGAGACCAACCTCATGCTCATCGGTATCGGATGTATTGACGATGTCCATAAGCTTACCACCGGAAATGACTGCAATTCTGTCCGAAAGATTAAAAATCTCATCAAGCTCGAATGAGACAAGCAGAATGGCCTTGCCCTTGTCCCTTTCCTCTACAAGCTGCTTGTGAATGTATTCAATTGCTCCGACATCGAGGCCCCTGGTTGGCTGGACAGCAATCAGAAGATCCGGATCCGAGGTGATCTCTCGTCCGATAATTGCCTTCTGCTGATTGCCTCCGGAAAGCTTTCCGGCAAGAGAATCCACCCCCTCGCCTGAACGTACATCGAATTTCTCAATGATTTCTTCCGAGTATTTCCTGATCTCAGGATAATCGAGAAGACCATGGCGGGAAAAAGGCCCTTTGGTGAATTTCTTTATGACCATATTCGATGTAAGAGGCGCAGAAAGTATGAGGCCACGCTTCTGTCTATCCTCTGGAATATGCCCGAGCCCCATATCATTGCGCTCAGCAATGGAGAGCGTTGTGATATCGCGGCCATTAAACCGTATGCTGCCAGACTCCGTCTTTCTGAGTCCTGTAATAGCTTCGACAAGCTCAGTCTGTCCATTTCCATCAACACCGGCAAGACCGACTATCTCTCCGCCGTGTATCGTAAGGGATAAATCATCAACGCCCAGCACTTTCTTGCTGTTCATGACAGAAAGATGCTCAATCTCGAGAATCGGGTCCCCGGGCTTGCATGGGGATTTTTCAACCTTGAATGACACAGGACGGCCAACCATCGCAGCTGCCATGTCCTCGACACTTGCGCTCTTGACGTCAACGACATCGATAAGCTTTCCACGCCTTATGATTGTACAGCGGTCAGCGACGGCTTTTATCTCATCCAGCTTATGGGTGATGAGAATGATTGATTTGCCTTCTGCAGAGAGGTTACGCATGATCTGCATCAGTTCATCAATCTCCTGCGGAGTGAGAACCGCGGTCGGTTCATCGAATATGAGGATATCGGCATCGCGGTAGAGCATCTTCAGGATCTCGACTCTCTGCTGCATTCCCACCGTGATATCCTCGATGACCATATCCGGTTCGATGGAGAGCCCGTAACGCTCGGATATTTCCTTTATTTTCTTTGAGGCTTTCTTGATGTCATATATGAAGCCTCCTTCTTTTCCCATTATTATGTTCTCGGCAACTGTGAAATTGTGCACAAGCTGGAAGTGCTGATGAACCATTCCTATACCAAGATCAAAGGCATCATTCGGACTTTTGATGCTGACTTCCTTTCCGCGGACTTTTATTGTTCCCTTGTCCGCATGATAAAGTCCGAACAGGATACTCATGAGAGTGGATTTACCAGCTCCGTTTTCTCCTAAGATTGCATGGATTTCACCTCCCTTTACCTGTAAGGTGATTCCTCCGTTAGCAACGATACCTGGAAATTCCTTCCAGATATCAAGCATTTCAATAACGTAATTCAATGGCTTCTCCCATCAGAGGGCACATACGTGCGTTAATTCAATAAAGGCCGCCATTTCTCAGGCGGCCTGACTGTTCTTCTTTCCGTTATGGAATAAGACCATCGGCTGTATCCTGGACAACGATTGTACCGTCCTTGATCAGCTGGGCAACAGAAGCAACTGTCTCCTCAATCTCTGGAGTGAGGTTCGGGTTTGTTGCAGGGATTCCTGCCCTGTCATCAGCAACACCGAGGATAAGATGTCTTCCACCTTCAAATGTTCCGTTAGCAGCTGCCATTGCCTGATCGTAAGCAACACCTGTTACATCCTTCATTGCGGATGTGAGGATACAGGACTCACCATTACCCATATCACCGACTGTGTACTGGTCTACATCGACGCCAACTGCCCATACATCCTCTCCTGCGAGACGGCGGTTCTTTGCCTCGTTGATAACTCCGACGCCTGTTCCACCTGCTGCTGCGAAGATAACATCCACGCCCTTGTCATACATAGCGACTGCAAGCTGCTGTCCACCTGCAAGATCTGCAAACGATCCCTGATATACGAAATTGGAAGGATCCATTGTGATTGTCGTACCGAAATTCTCATTTGCGTACTTCACGCCCTGCTGGAAGCCCCAGTTGAACTTCTGCACAGCAGGAATCTCAAGTCCTCCGACAAAACCTGCATCTCCATCCTGAAGCTTGAGAGCTGTTGCAAGCCCTGCCATGAAGCCTGACTCCTGCTCCTTGAATGTGATAGCAACGGTATTCTCTCCGATGCCGGTTGCAAGTGCATCGTCAATGATGATGAGCATGAGATCAGGATACATTTCCTGAGCCTGGGCGACGGCTTCAGCAAAAAGATAACCCGGGCATGCAATGAATCTGTATCCATTGTCATAGAGATCGGAAATAGCTGTCAGATAATCTGTAGTGGTCGTTCCAGATGGCCTGAGGTATGTACACTGCAATCCAAGCTCTTCAGCAGCCTTTGCTACTCCTTCATATGTTCCCTGATTGAACGAACGGTCATCGATGGTTCCGGAATCAGTGACCATTCCGAGCATAAGTTCATCAGATCCTGCGCTCTCTGCAGAGCCAGAAGCGAAAACTGCCAGTGAAAGTACTGCCATAAGCAGAACAGCAAGTGTTTTCTTCATTGCATTCTCCTTTTAGGATGGTATAGCGCCATTCTAACTGCACTCCCTTATGCTGTCAAACAAAGTTTCATCTGTGACAATTATATTCGTACAATGCAATTCCTTATTGTTCGGAAAATTACAGAAAAGATGTTAAGAAAAAGATAAGAACAAATACAACAAAGCGCAACACAGGAAAAAGTTATATGAAAGAAAAAGCGGGCCGAAGCCCGCTGAGCCCGAAGGCTCCGAAGTAGACATAAGAGGATTTATTTTCTTGTTTCCTCTTCGACACAAGCGAGAATGAACGGTCCAACCCCCTTGAAGTCATCAACACGGATACTTTCGGATATATAGTAGCGGAAGGAACCATCACGATAAGGATTTCCTCCAAGTCCTGCAACTGAGCAGATACCTCCTAGATGCAGAGAGCCATTCTCATCTTCCTTGAGATATCTTTCCTTGATTCCGGCCATTGCCTTCTCCGCCTTGGCAGCATACTCACTATCAAGATACCCTTTACGGACACCTTTGAAGAAAGAGTAAGCGAACATCGAAGAACCGGATGTCTCAAGATAATTCCCGCTCCGGTTTCCTTCATCCGTCACCTGCCACCACATACCGCTTTCATCCTGAAAACGGCTCACGGCCTGAGAAAGCGCTACTACTATTGAAACAAGGTCTTCACGTTCATGACTGTCCTGAGGAAGATAATCCAGCACATCGACAACTGCCATAAGATACCAGCCTATTGACCGTGACCAGAAATTAGGAGAACAGCCTGTTTTGTCATCGGACCATTTCATTCCCCTTGATTCATCATACGCATGATAAAGGAGCCCTGTTTCCGGATCCTTCATGAGTGAATACGTGGTCTTGATCTGTCTTGCGATATCCTCAATACCGGCAATGTCGTTATGGCGCAGATAATACTCTGCCGAGAATGGCCCTTCCATATAAAGGCCATCAAGCCATATCTGCCATGGATAGATTTCCTTGTGCCAGAAAACACCGCATTTGCATCGCGGATGATTTACAAGCTGATGATGCAGTCTGTCTGCAGCAAGAAGGAATCTTTCCTCTCCGCTTCTGTCTGCGAGAGTGAAGAGCGTCTTGCCAGCATTTATCTGATCAAGATTGTACTCACCTTCCCGATACGTCTTGATGCTTCCATCTTTTTCTATGAGCCTGTCATACATTGAGTAGACCCATGGAAAGATCGAATCATCGTTGTAAGTATCCGCACTCTTCAAAGAGGCATAAAGCACAAGACCATGCTCATAATGCCAGAGCATCATCCCGGGCCTGTAACGGCCTTCAACGCTCTTGGCCATTCTGAGCGAAAGCGGTAAATCCATTTCTTCCTCCAGAAAATACGGCCACCATCAGGCAGCCGTACCATTTTGTCTTTTATTCGCGGACGAGTCCGTTAGCTTCCATAGCGGCGACGCCTTCAGCATTCCAGGCTTCTCCACCAATCTTGTTGAACTGATCGATGAATGCTGCCCAGTTCTCAGGAGTAAGCTCTTTTGCTCCGGAGAGGAACTCTGCAAGACTCTGATCATAGAATCTCTGGACATCTGCACTTGGGGTTGGAAGAGTGCTTGATCCAACGGCGTTGGTCCATGCCTTGCTCTGCATTTCACGAAGTGCTACGAGTGCTGACATCTCCTTTCCGGAAACTGCACATGTATAGGTCGGATAGCGGGAAACAAGCTCTACATCGCTGTTGTAGAACACCATGTTCCTGAGCTGTGTATAAACCTGTCCGTCTGGTCCTGTGAATGCGTTGTCACCAAGATCACCAGCTACTGGGATTCCGTCCTCGTCAAATACGAAGTTCACGCCTTCCTGACCCCATCCGAGGAGATAATAACCCTCATCAGAGCTCATCCATTCAAGAAGTTCACAGATCTTGTCGAGTTTTCCAGCATCAGCTGCCTTCTGGGAAACTGCATAGATTCTGTAGTTCATATCGAAAGCTCCGATAGCTGCATGTCCTTCAGGTCCCTTGATAGCATCGATGATCACCCACTCACCATCTGGGAAGTTGCTGTCAAATGGAGCGTAGTTGGATTCAGCTGCATAAGCTGCGTTCTGCTCATACATGACACCGAACTTGCCCTGCTTCCATGCTGCTCTGAAATCATCCTTCTTGTAGGAAAGCCAGTTAGGATCGATGATGCCTTCATCGCACATACCCTTGAGGTATACCATGAAGTCATAGAATTCCGGCTTGTAGATGTTAAGTCCCTGATTAGGAGCATCAAAACACCAGAGGCCTTCAACTCCGAAAGCACCCATGATCGGCCAGAGACGTGATCCTGGATATCCCTTGAGGTTTGCATCTGTCTCTACGAAAGCGCCATAGCCATATGTATCATCAAGGCCGTTTCCATCCGGATCATCAAATGTGAAAGCTCTCATGACTTCAAGAAGCTCATCTGTTGTTGTAGGAATCTCGAGACCGAGGTTATCGAGCCAGTCCTTTCTGATGAGGAGACCTTCATTCTTTGCAATAGCTCCAGGAGATGCAAAGCCGTATACATGACCATCTATCGTTGCATTCCTGATTGCATCGGCGTCATACTGCTGGGATGTACGTATAGGCATCTTCTCGAAGCAGTCATCTACCTGTGCAACGAGTCCCTGATTAACAAGGTTGACAAGAACAGGGCGGCGGACCATGAAGAGATCAGGAAGAGCATTTCCAGCTCCGGTTGCCTGGATTCTCATATCCTGGTCGGACTCACTGGAAGGAAGCATCGAAAGCTTTAGATCAATACCAAGCTCATTACGGATGATGTCATATCCCACCCAGTCATCTGGAATCATTCCAGCTTCTGTGATTGCAGCACCGAACCAGAGCTCGATTGTCACTGGATCTTCAGGCGTACCTGCTGCCTGAGCTGTAGCTTCCTTGCTTCCGCTTGCGAACATCGAGAATGAAAGCAGCGCAACAAGAAGAACAGCAATAAAACGCTTTGATTTCATATTTCCTCCTTTTGTCTTCATGGCTCAGCCTTTTACGGAACCAAGAAGAGTGCCTTTCGTAAAATATTTCTGTATGAACGGATACGCGATGACCATCGGTATGGCGCTCATAAAAACTGAAGCTGCTTTGATGGCATTTATCGGTGCATTTGCAAATGCTGTAACCTCAAGGTTCTCATTCATTCCAGATCCGATGAGGATGTTTCTCAGAAGAATCGGAAGCGGATTGAGATAGCTGTCGTTGAGATAGAGCATGGCGTTGAAGAAATCATTCCAGAACGCGACACCATAATAAAGGCCGATTGTCATTACGATTGCTTTCGAGAGAGGCAGGACGATTCTGAAGAGAACCTGCATCTCCGAGCATCCATCAATACGTGCAGATTCCTTTAGTTCTGCCGGAATGCCGACGAAGAACTGCCTCATGATGATGCAGTTGTATGTGGATATGGCACCCGGAAGGAATACTGCGGGAAGATGATTGATAAGCCCTATATCCCTTACAAGAAGGTATGCCGGAATCATTCCTACATTGAAGACATATGGAATGATGACAATCATGTTGATGATTTTCCTTCCAGGAAGAGAATTGACCGAAAGAACATATGCCATGGGGATTGTCAGAACGAGAGCACAGACAACACCACCGACAAGAATCTTGAAACTGTTCATGAAAGCCATCAGGAAGCCATTGTTTCCCAAAAGCGCCTCATACGCGGCTGTCGACCATTTCCATGGAGCAAGGAACATACCATCAAGGTTTGATCCGAGGAAGTCAACCGGACGGAATGAAAGCGTGATTGTCGACCAGAGAGGAAGGACAATGGCTATCAGGATGATCACCATGAAGATGTTCACGACAATATTGAAGGTATGATCTGCTGCTGTAAGCTTGACCTTGGCGTTCTGCATCTGCGGTTTGAGATGTTTTGCATTCTTCATATCAACCTCCTCAGAACAATGCGCTGTCAGTCGCTTTCTTGGATATCCAGTTAGCGAAGAGCACGAGAATCATACCGAAGACTCCTTTGAAAAGGCCTACTGCGGTAGCGAGTCCGAACTTGAATTCAAGAAGCCCCTGTCTGTAAACCCAGGTATCAATGATATCCGCAACGGAATACACCTGTGGCGAATAGAGCATGAAGATCTGATTGAATCCGGCATCGAGGATGGTTCCGAGTTTGAGGATCAGAACAGTGACGATGACGGGAAGAATCGATGGCAGTGTTATATACCTGACTCTCTGCCAGCTGCTTGCACCTTCAACCATAACAGCCTCAAAAAGCGATACGTCTATGCCCATGAGCGCTGCGATGAATATGATTGCAGACCATCCCATCTCCTTCCATGCATCTGAGAAAAGAACAACCCATGGGAATGCTTTTGTATTTGAAAGGAAATCAATAGATGTGCCGCCAAACAGCTTTATGACATCGTTGAAAACGCCATCGCCAGGAGCAAGAAGAGTAAGGAGGATACCATACATGATAACCCATGAAAGGAAGTGTGGAAGATATGCAAGCGTCTGTACAACCTTTCTAAGCACGGGTCTTGTACATTCATATATTGCTATTGCGAGGATAATCGAAAGAGGTAGAGAGATGAGAAGCTTGCCGACAGAATACATGACGGTATTCCTCAGAAGCGACCAGAAATAGAATGAGTTGAAGAATTCCTTGAAATTCTCGAGCCCGATCCAAGGAGAACCTACAACACCCTGCACCGCCTTGAAATCACGGAAAGCTATCTGGGCATTCCAGATCGGTACATACTTGAATATGATATAGTAAATCAGGGGAAGCAAAGCCAAGAGATATACCGAACGATGTCTCACAACCTCCCGGTACAGCTTGCTTCGCTGCTTTGTTTTACCAGCAGCAACAGCTGTTGTCTGTTCATTTTTCATATGCCTACCTCGTAGTTTCAGTCTAAAGGCATAGAAAAGAACAATCCAAACCATTCATTGCACAATTCAGACTTCAGATATATCAGTTAAGCTTGTAAAGACAGGACAAAACTAACCAGAAATGTATGAGTTGAGAAAATTTCTGATAATTTTCTCTCCCCCACTTCCATTTGTCTTGAATCGAAGAAGCGTAAGGCCTGTTTTCGAGAAAATTGAAGTCTTCATCTGATCTCTTTCATATTGCCTGCTTCCTCTTTTATGATATCTGAAACCATCAACCTCAATTGCAACAACAGCTTCCTTCCCAATTGCCCTGTAAATAAGAAAATCAACATGAGTCCCAGATTTTGACAAATACGTTCTTTCTTCTTCTGTCATATAAGAAGAATCCCGGAAAAGATAACGCAGAGGATAATGGCATACTATTCTAAAAGAAGATTTCTTATATATGGGATCTGATAGAATATTCTCCAGAGTTGCGTACATAAGATTCTCGGAATCATATTCAGAAACTCTTCTATGCGTAGCAAGAAATTCCATTCTTGCAGATGTCATGTGTTCGTATAAAAGATCAAAAACTGAAACTATACTCGAGTTTATTGTCTTGAAGCTATTATAAGAAATATAAGATATCAGATCATGCATGTTGCTGCTTGCGGGCTGAGGCTCAGATGAAGAAACAAGGATGAAATGATTCTTAGCTCTTGAGACAGCAACATTTATGAGCATCGCGGAATCCGAGAAATCGGTCACAATATCATCTGAAGTAGCAAATATAATCGTGTCCATTTCCCTTCCCTGAAAGCTATGAATAGTCGCGACAGGTATATCATCCCTGTTAATCATATCTTTGATCAATTTTACATTGTTATGATACGGCGTAATGATTCCGATATCGTTTGTTTTTGTACTTATTTCTGGAAGAATCTCATTCGCTATCACTTCTGCTTGTCTAAGATTTGCATGTTCCCTGCTATGATATCCAGGAGCTG
>CASEGX010000063.1 GCA_949287505.1 uncultured Spirochaetales bacterium
AATAAGCTTGTTATTGATAAGAACCAGTATAATGGCAAGGTGCCTTTCAAGGCATATGTCATTTTAGTGAATCATTGGTGCCATAGAGTCATTCTGACAGTTTCTCAGATTGCTCTTATCATCATGCTTTGTATCGTTTTCTTTAACGTTGTTCTTCGTTATTGTTTCAACACCGGAATCGGAGCTGTGGATGAGGTTGCAAGACTTCTTGTTACATGCTTCACATTCCTTGCTTGTGCTATCGGCGTAAGAGACCATATGCATATTTCCGTCACGATGGTGTACAACAGATTCCCCAAGGGCGGCAAGATGCGTAAGTTCATGGATGTTCTTCCTGATATCTCAACGCTGTTCTGTGGATTCTTCTTCTTCTATTTCGGAGGAAGCTACATGCTCCGTCTGATGGGACTTCCCGGTATGCTCCCTATGACAGGACTGCCGACATGGATCCAGTACATTGCCGTTCCTTTCGCAGGAATCATCATGGTATTCGATTCCATCCTCTTCCTGATCAGAGTCCTCAGCCCGGATGATCTTCTTTACAGTGAGGCTGAAGTTGATTATGAGGAGCTTGTAAAGCAGCAGGCTGCAGAAGCACAGAAGAATGGAGGAAAGAACTGATGGCAAGTACAACTATCGCAATTATCGTGCTCATCGGAGGCTTCTTCCTTCTGATGGCATTTAAAGTACCTGTAACATTCTCAATGTTCATTGCAGCTATCGCATCTACTTTCTTTGTTCCGGGAACAAACCCGACAACAATGGTCCGTATGATGCTCGATGGCGTCAATAACTTCACCATGCTCGCCATTCCATTCTTCATAGTAATGGGTGAAATCATGGCAGCTGGTCAGATTTCCGATAAGATCGTTGATCTTGCAAACCTTGCCGTAGGCCGTTTCCGCGGTGGTCTTGCATATGTCAACTGTATTGACTCTATGTTCTTCGGCGGTATTTCCGGATCTGCTGTTGCTGATGTTTCCTCTCTCGGCTCTGTTGTTATTCCTATGATGGTCAAGCAGGGTTATGACAGGGAATTCACAGTCGGACTCACAGTTACTACAGCTTGCCAGGGTGTTCTTATTCCACCATCACACAACATGGTTATCTACGCACTCGCAGCAGGTACAGGTGTATCTATCGGACAGCTCTTCTACGCAGGTTTCGCTCCTGGAATCTGTCTTGGACTTGGCTTCATGCTTATGTGTTTCCTCCTTGGAAAGAAGTATAACTTCCCGAAGGGAGAGAAGATGTATAAGAATGACAGAGTCAGATGGATCGGAAAGGCAAATGGCCAGAAAGGAAAGCTCCCAGAGGGAGAGGGCTGGATGGTAATTGGCAACATCGCTCTTGGACACTGCATGAGAGTTCTTCTTAGTGCAATCCTCCCGATGATGACTCTTGTCATTATCCTTGTTGGAACAGGTGCTGGTGTATTCACAGCAACTGAGAGTTCTGCTGTTGCTTGTTTCTATACATTCATCCTTACATATTTCATTTTCCGCGCTGATAAGATCAAGAATTTCGGCAATGTTCTCAAGAACTCACTTAAGACACTTGCTGTTGTTCTTACGCTTATCGGAACAGCAAAGGCATTTGCTTACATGATGACAAGGCTCAGAATCCCTGCAGCAATCACAAATGCTCTCATCGGATTCTCAGATAACCCGTATGTTATCTTCCTTATTGTCAACATTCTGCTTCTTATCCTTGGCTGTTTCATGGATATGGCTCCGCTTATCATGATCATGACACCGATTCTCCTTCCTGTCGTATCCTCACTTGGAATGACGGATGTTCATTTCGGTATTGTCATCATCTTCAACCTGGCTATCGGACTTTGTACACCTCCTGTAGGTTCTGCACTCTTCGTTGGCTGTGCAGTTGGTAAGACATCCCTTGAGGCAACTGCAAAGAAGATGCTACCGCTTTTTGCTGTAATGCTTATTATGCTTATGGTATTCACATACATACCATACATCTTCCAGATACCTCTATTCGGGTATTGATTCGATTCTGCCCGCTTCCGATGAGGCGGGCATCTTTAATTCTTTTTTTATCGGAATAATTTATGAATGTATTGATTATCGGAGCAGGAAGGAGAGGCGTCAGGATTGGCCGTCATCTTGCGGCAGAAAAGTCCTCTGTAATCTTCCTTGACCGGTCCATCTCAAAATGCCGTGAGGCAGAATCCAAGGTTGATTGCCTTGCTGTCTGCGGATCCGGTACTGATCTTGCCAAGCTCAGGGAGGCCGGAGTCGAAAAGGCCGATACCGTTATTGCTGTAACGGATTCTGATGAAGTGAATATCGTTGCATGCGGTATCGTCGCCACTGAATTTCCCAATGTAGTGAATACAATTGCTGCAATACGCAGTTCCGGTTATATCGGGGAGGCTGGGCTTCCACCACGCATCCTCGGAATAACGCACATAATAAATCCTGATCAGGAAGGGGCTGAAAGGATTCTTGATACAATCCGCTATGGCCTTTATCGTGATACTCTTATCTTCCCCGGTACAGATTTCATGATTTTCACTGTCTCCGAAGGGCAGGGAGGCATCAGGAGAGGTGAGAGTGTTGCCTCGATCAGAAAGAGAACAGCTGAGAATTTTGTCATTGCTGCAATATACAGACGCGCGAAAATAATCATCCCTACAGGTGATACAGAAATACGACCGGGAGATATCCTTGTCATCATCACTGACAGTGATAAGGCATACATAGAATTAAGCGGCACTCCAAGCCGTGAAATATACAGAGAACCTGATGATATCGTCATTCTCGGAGCCACGAGAATAACACGGTTCCTTCTTTATGCCATCGCACCGAAAGACAGGAAGAAAATCAGGCTGATTGAGAAGAATGAATCAGATGCAAATGAATTTGCCGCTCTGTTCCCTGAGATTACTGTACTTAACGCATCTATTACCGATGAGAGTATCTGGGATGATGAATCGCTTTCATCTGCTGAGCTTTTCATAAGCCTTACCGATAATGATGAGCTTAATATCGTTACATCCGGATACGCAAAGAAAATCGGAATAAAGAAGAGCATCGCTCTTGTTAAGTCAAATACCAACTATAGTCAGTTTGCAATCTCTCTCGGTGTCGATGTCGCTCTTTCCATCACGGATGTTACAGTTGATTCTCTTATCAGATATCTGCGTGGCGATGGAATTTCCGCTATGCATACGCTTTTCGGAGGAGAGCTGGAGGTCTATGAGTATGTCATCCAGAATTCATTCCCGTTCATTGGCAAGAAACTCAAGGACATCCGTTTCAAGAGCAGGGTTGTCATTGCAGGAGTGAGAAAGGATGATGGATCTGCGCTTATTCCAGATGGTGAGTATGTCTTTATGGCAGGAGACCGTCTGATCCTTTCAATCCGTCATGATGATAGCGGTTATCTTAAGGAGCTGTTTCTCTGATGAATATAAAGTCTGTTCTCAGGTTTCTTGCGCTTATCCAGCTTCTTGTCGGAATCTGTATGCTGGTTCCTCTTGCACTGGCCTTCGGGTATGGAGAGGAAGATGGTGTCAGGGCCTTTCTGATAACAGAGGTCCTGATAGTCCTGTTTGCTGCGGCAGTGCTTATTGCGACCAGGAACGAGAGGATTACAATAAAAGCCCGTGACAGCTACCTTCTTGTCACCCTTGTCTGGGTCGTTGCCACTGCATTCGGTGCGCTGCCATTATATCTCACAGGTACGTTTGAGACCTACGCAAGCTGTTACTTTGAGATAATGTCTGGTTTCACCACAACAGGAGCAACAGCCCTTTCATCCATAGAGGACAAGCTGAAATCGATCCTTTTCTGGAGGGGAATGACAAACTGGCTGGGCGGTATGGGTATTGTTGTTCTCTTCGTTGCTCTAATGCCGTTTATGGGGCTTAAGGGAACAAGTCTGGTCAATGCAGAATCGGTTGGACCTACAAAGGATAAGCTCACTCCAAAGATCCAGCATACGGCCTTTGCACTCTGGGCTATCTATACTGTATTCTCGATAATCCAGGTACTTCTTCTCTGGATAAAGATACCCCTCTACGATGCAGTCACTGTCATGTTCGGTACAATGGGAGCTGCAGGTTTTGCTCCTACGAACTCCTCAATAGGAAGCTATCATTCTGCCTATGTCGATATCATAGTGACAATCTTCATGATTATCGCGGGATCGAACTTCTCTCTTTATTTTAAGGCTATCAAGGGACGGCTGAGAGAGGCCTGCGGAGATAAGGAGCTGCATCTCTATCTGGCAATCATTGCGGTCTTTTCCGTCATGATAGCAATTGATGTATCAGATACATATGGTAGTTTCCTTACAGCATTCAGGTATGCAATCTTCCATGTAGCTTCGATAATAACCACAACCGGTTTCGCAACCTATGATTATAATTTCTGGCCACAGTTCTCGAAGACGCTGCTTGTCCTTCTCTTCTTCGTCGGAGGATGCGCAGGATCTGCAGGTGGCGGAATAAAGGTGATCAGAGTATCCGCGCTTGTTTCTCTTGCACGCAACGCAATCAAGAAACGCCTTCATCCGAATGCTGTTATTCCTCTCAAGCTCGGTGATTCCAATGTCGATCAGAACACATTGCTATCCCTTGCAGGTTTTGTCGGTACATATATTATCACAGGGTTGATCGGTACAGTGATTTACTCATTGTCCGGCTATGACTTCGAAACATGCTTCACTGCAAGTTTCCTCCTTCTCGGCAACATCGGAATAGGTATGGGAGCTGTCAGTCCTTCTGGAAACTTTTCGATTTTCTCTGATGCGATTCTGACTGCAGGATCGTTTCTGATGCTTATTGGAAGGCTTGAGCTCTTTACCGTTTTTGCGCTCTTCACAAGAGATTTCTGGAAAAAATAAGCTTCTCATTTTCCTTGTGCTATAATGAAGTTGAAGGCAGTGTACTCACGCTGCCTTCCAATTTCAGGAAAAGCTTCTAGCTTGAGGAGAAGAAAATGAGGAAAGTACTTGCAATTGCGGTTTTCTCTCTGGCGGCAACAGCTGCATTCGGCTGCTCCGGATTTGCATGGCACACGGAGGATGGATGTCATCTGCTTGGCCGGACATATGATATGTTCGGTGATCTCAGTGGAAACAAGATAACTGTGATTGCTCCCGGTTATGAGCTCCATACATCACCATCGGGCGAAGGTGAAACAATTACCATGAAATATGGGTTTATCGGCAATGGAATACAAGGCGCACCTTCTCCGATCTTTACCGATGGTATAAATGAGAAGGGCCTGATGGGAACATTGCAGAATTTCCCGGGATATGGGCATTACAATACGCAGAAAAGCGATGACAACACCGATCTTCATCCTGCGTTCTTTGTTCCATATATGCTCGGAACATGCTCGACAGTGGAAGAGGTTGCAGAAGCTGTAAAGCATATTAATCTGACTGATGAACTCATTTTCGGCGCGCACATGTCGGTTCACTATATCTTTTCAGATGAGAGCGGAGAAGCTATCATCATCGAGCCTGATGAAGATGGCATAACGGTACACAGGAATACAATCGGTGTCATGACAAATGCTCCGGGCTATGAATGGCATTTCATGAACCTCAAAAACTATGTGGCAGTATCCAATGTGCATACCCCTCCGCGTGAGCTTCTCGGAGAGACAATCTCAACATTCGGAAATGGAACCGGTGGAAGCTTTGGGCTCCCTGGCAGCTACTCATCTCCTGACAGATTCGTCCGGCTTGCGTTCGCAAAGGATTTTGCACCGCTTGGAAAGAATGAGATAGATGGCATTACAAGGATGTTCGATACATTCTCTGTTGTCTATGTTCCTGACGGAATGCTTAAGGAGAGTGCTGACCATGATGAATATGAGAGGACTCTCTGCACAGCTGCAATGTGCGCAGAAAGCAGGACATATTATTTCTCTCCAGCTGAGAACAGACGTATAAATGCATACAGTGTTGATAATGCTCTGAAAGCTATGGGAGAAGAGACAATTGCTTATTATCCGATTCCGATAGATGAGGATATCAATTACGTAATCTGATGAGAGAGGAGGCGGAAGCCTCCTTTTCTCATCTTGAAAGAAAAGCCCTGAAAAGGCGTAGAAGGGATTCCGTGTCCCTGCACCCTGCGCTCTCATAAGGGGAGTGCATTGCAAGCTGGGCAGCTCCTATATCGACTGACGGTATGCTCAGCTTCTGCGCAGATAGATTGCCAAGTGTGGAACCTCCGGGAATGTCTGAGTGATTCACGAAATACTGATATGGGATTTTCTCATCATCCATGAGGAATCTAAGGTAGCTGGCGCTTTCCGCATCGGTTGTATACTTCTGTGCCGCACTGAATTTTATAGCGATTCCTCCGTTCATTACAGCCTTGTTTGTGATATCACACTTCTCTGAATAATTTGGATGCAACGCATGGCAGTTATCTGCACTGATCATGAATGACGAGGCCTTCTTTATTGCATTATCCTCTTCGCTCAGGTTTAAAGAATATGCGATGCGGCTTATGACCGATGGAAGGAAATCAGACAACGCACCCTGTTTGGTTCCACTGCCGGTCTCTTCATTATCAAAGAGACAGATCATCGGTGCATAATCATGGCATTCAGCTTCCATGATTGCCCTGAATGATGTATATGCGCACATGAGATCATCGATTCTTGGAGATGAGAAGAACTCATTGTTCAGTCCCCAGAAAGTCCATGGAGAGACCGGATACAGGAACAGCTCGTATTCAAGAAGATCTTCCACGCTGCATGCAGCAAGTTCAGCTATAGAATGCAGGAACCGTCCTTTTTCGTTTCCCTCGGCAAAGATCGGCAGCATGTCTTTCTGGGCTTTGTAGCCGTTTTCCTCATTTACCTTTCTGTTCATATGTATTGCGAGGTTGGGAATCATGGCCACCGCACGTGAGAAATCTACAAGCCGTTCTTCTATGCTCCTTCCGTTTCTTACAAACACTCTTCCCGCAATTGACAGGGGTCTGTCAAACCATGGGGCCATGAGAAGGCCTCCATATACTTCAGTGTTCAATGTTGTATAAAGCTTTGATGCCGTGACCTCCGCATCCGTTTTCACTTTGAATGCAGGACTATCCGTATGCGCAGATACAAGTGAATATCCACGGTAATCATTTCCTGGGATAGAGAAAGCAATGAGTGCAGAACCATTCCTGGTGACGAAATAGGATGATCCTTTCCTGAGGTTCCATCTTTCTTTCTCATCAAGAGAAATGAACCCTTTCATTGCCAATTGCTCTTTCATGTTCCTGACAGCATGAAACTGCGTAGGACTTGCTGATATGAATGTACAAAGCTCTTCTGTGTCTTTATGGAAACTGCTCATGTCAAGAGTTTAGAATCAGCACCGGAATATGTACAGTGGCAAACACGGTTTTCTATCGGGTCAGATCAGATGATGCAATGCCTCGATTGCAATTAATGCTGTAAACGTTATGAAGCACTGCAATACAAGCTCTTCAGGTTCAAGGTATGAGACATGCAGTAATTCTCTGCCTATTTCTCTCCCAGACTGATGAAATTCCTGACAGGGATACTGAAGACTATTCCCATGCCTTTCTTCTTCAGCTGTGGCATTTCATTTATTGCCTTGAGGACAGCGTCTGCCTTGTCCTTGGAGATGACAATCATAAGAATCTCCTTCTCAGGAACAAGTGGAGAGCCAAAGAATTTGACATCATCCTCTGTACTGGTCCCATGGGCATCTATTACTGTTCCGCCCTCTGCACCAGCCTTTCTGGCCGTTGCCATTATATCCTCGCTGTATCCATCCTCGCATATAACTTCGATCAGTATCCATTCAGAGTTCATATCAATGGTCTCCATATCATTTTCTCTTGATGTATCAATAATCATTGCCACACCTTTTGCCCTGACTGATTTCACAGCCTGAAGTATGGTGGAGGCATCTTCCTTTCTGATAACACTTGTAATCACTTCCTGCTTGGTATCCCCGATTCCAAGGGCAGCCAGAATCGTATGTGTTGCTGTGCCTTTTGCAAGGCATACTGTACCACCGGGTGCACCGGCTTCTCTGGCTGCGGCCATTATATCTTTTGCTTGCCCTTTGCGGCATATAGCTATCAGTGTGTTCCAGCTCATTTCTCTCTCCCTTCCGTCTTGCGGATACGCGACTGGTAGATCAGGCCAAGGATTTCTATAAGAAGAATGGGCATCATCGCAATCATGGCAATCATTCCGAATGAAGAGGAAAGCGATGACTGACTTGACCCGGAAGCTGCCCCCATTGCCAGTGGCAGAAGGAACGCAGAGCTCATAGGGCCTGTTGCGACACCTCCTGAATCGAAGCCTATTGCCGAAAAAAGTCCAGGTGTTTTTATCATGAAAAGCATTATGAGAATGTAACCGGGCAGAATGAATGTCCAGATTGAGAGTGAGTATACTGTCCTTATAAGTGATAGGACAACTGCCAGACCGACACCAAGCGCGAGCGTTGCAAGCATTACCTTCTTCGATATCCTTCCGCTGCTTGCATCTTCAACCTGATCTGTCAGGACCATTACGGCAGGTTCCGCAAGCACGACGCAGAGTCCGAATACAAAACCTGCTGCATAAAGAAGCAGTGGGCTTATATTTATAAGGGCACTTCCAAGCTCCTTTGCAACATCCGAGAAAGAGTATTCCACACCAGTAAAGAACAGCACGATTCCAAGGTATGAGTAGATGATGCCGGAAAACTCTCTTGTAGCCTCTGTCCGTGGCATTTTTATTACAAAAATCTGCATCAGGATGCAGACAGCTATAAGTGGTAGAAGAGAGATTCCCACTTCTCTGAATTTGAGTCCCATAAGGCTCCAGAATCCCATTATGGCTTCCTCTTCTGCAGAAATCATATTCGTACTTGACTGACCGAATATGATTCCAAGGATAAGAACGGATAGAATAGGGCCGATGGAAGAAAGCGCTACATAACCGAATTCAGATTCAGTATCATGCTTTCTAAGCGCCGTCACTCCGACGCCGAGAGCCATTATAAAGGGGACAGACAGCGGGCCTGTCGTGGCACCTCCTGAATCAAATGCTACGGAGACAAAGAAATCATCATTGAAGAAGGCCGCTATGAAGATGAGAAGATAGCTGATGGCGATTACGGCTTTCATAGGCCATGATAGGACTGTACGTGCAAGTGCTATGGCAAAGAAAATGCCGACTCCGATTGCAATTGCATAGGTTAGTATTCTTATCGGGATTTCCGGATTGACCTGGTGCACCTGCGAGGCCAGTACCTGAACATCTGGCTCAGGAATTGTTATGATCACTCCAAGTATTACTGCAGCGATCAGCATGATAACAAGAGACCTGCTTTTTGTCATTGCAGCTCCGATCCTGCTGCCGATCGGGGTGATTCCGACTTCAACTCCCGTCAGGAATAATGTAAGGCCAGCTACGACGAGCAGACATGAGAGCATGAAACGGCAGAATTCAACGCCATCCATTACCCCTGTCGCTATCGAGAGAACAGAGGAGAAAATGGCAATCGGCAATACGGAAATAATGACCTCTTTCAGCTGTTTCATGATGTCCATGTCATATGCTCCTTATATCAGTATAGCAGAAAGAATTGCCACTTGATTGCATATTTCTACAATCTCTACAACGCATTACCAGTAAATGGGGGTGCTGCCATGTGCCTTCAGAAACTCATTGCATTTAAGAAAATGCCCGTTTCCGAAGAAGCCTCGTGAAGCACTGAGAGGGCTTGGATGTGCCGACTCAAGAATCAGATGAGCAGGATTCTCTATGAGAGCTTTCTTGCTTCTGGCGTAGCTTCCCCAGAGCATGAATACTTTTGGTCTTGAATCCTTTCCCAGTTCATGAATCGCATTGTCCGTGAATATTTCCCATCCTTTCCCGGCGTGAGAAGCTGCTCTGTGTGCCTCAACTGTCAATGTGCTATTCAGAAGAAGAACTCCCTGTTTTGCCCATCTGGTGAGATCTCTCGACCATTGTCCCATTTCAACGCCTTCATTGAGCAGTTCCTGATGTATGTTCTTCAGTGAAGGCGGCTCATCAACATACTCGTGAACTGAGAAAGAGAGTCCCATTGCCTGGCCTTCTTCATGGTATGGATCCTGACCGACTATGATTACTTTTGTGTCTGCAAAGCTCGTGAGCCTGAAAGCTGCGAAGATATCATTCATGGGTGGATATATGACTTTTGTCGCATATTCATTTTTCAGGAATGCTCTCAGAGAAAGGTAATATGGTTTTCTTTGCTCTATGTCGAAAATAGGCTGCCAGTCATTATTTATGTGTATCATGGAATTATAATAAACCATCTCTCCGTAATGGTCACTCTGATTGCGTTCAATGCAAGAAGTGTATATCATTTTCACCCGGTGATTATGTGGAGTTTCATAAAGCGTGAGGCTGTTTTTTCCATAGCTTTTGTCGCAGCTTTTTTATCTGCTTTCTTCAATCCTCCATCTTTGTCGTGGATTGAAGCCATAGATTTCAGAACCCTTGCACTTCTCTTTTCCCTTATGGGTGTTTCTGAAGGGCTGAAGGAATCTGGTCTGTTTGATTCTGCAGGCGGAATGCTGATCAGAAAAGCAGGCAATACCAGACTCCTTTCATTCTCGCTTCTCCTGATTGTATTCATTTCCTCTATGTTCTTCACAAATGATGTCTCATTGCTGATGTTCGTGCCGTTTACGATAATGCTTTTTGATAAGGAGAACATTGAAGAGAAGTATGTAATCCGTCTTGTCGTGCTGGAGACAATCGCTGCGAACCTTGGTTCAATGACCACACCGGTAGGTAATCCGCAGAATCTTTATATCTGTTCATACTTTGATGTCGGAGCAGGGCCATTTTTCCGTACGATATTGCCTTATTCGCTCCTGTCAGCTCTTCTTATAGCCATATGTTTTGTACTCTTTCTTTCTTCTAAGCGTGATGTCTCGTCCGAAGAAAGAGAAATAAGGACAATGGACAGAGCGAAGACAATTGTATACCTTGCATTCCTCCTTATTGCCTTGCTTTCTGTCTTCCGTGTTATAAACTGGCCGGTACTCTTCATCGTCGAATTTCTGTTTCTTCTCATAGCTGACAGGAAAATACTGAAACGCATTGATTATATCCTGCTTTTTACTTTTGTCTGTTTCTTCATCTTCAGTGAGAACATAAGGAATATAGATGCTGTCAGAAATCTGATTGAGAAGCCTATGGCAGAGCATCCCATTGCAGTCTCGGCCCTTGTTTCACAGATCATAAGCAATGTTCCGGCCGCGATTCTTCTTTCTCCTTTTTCCGTGGATTTTAAAGGTGTTCTGATCGGTACGGATATCGGGGGACTAGGCACGCCGGTAGCTTCTCTTGCCTCTCTCATTTCCATGAAAATATACTTTGGGCGGCAGAAGAGTCAGAAAGGACGATATATGGCCGTATTCATTGCAATGAATTTTATGCTCCTGATTCTTCTCGCCCTCTTTGCATGGATTACTGAATAAAGCCCATTGTGGGTTTCAACTTGCCGCAGGGCAGGGAATCATTGATAACCTTAGATTCCCTGCCTTGGATACTTTTACTTTGACAGAGCTTTCTCGATGTTATCAAGAACCTTTCTGCTCATCAGGTCGTATGCTTCCTCGGTCATTCCTGCAGATGCATCCGGGCAGAGTACATTCCTTCTGTCCTTAACTGCATCATAGATATTGCCAACACCTCCGGATGTATCTGATACAAATGTATTCTCATCATTCATTATCCAGTTCTTCAGTGCTGGCATATCCGCAGCCGGGCCGATAGATGTATTTATCATTATCTTTCCGTTTCCAAGATGCTTGAATTCATCTTTATGAAGAAGGATCACACCTTTGTTCAGACAGGTTATCACGACTTCAGACTGTTCAAGAAGTTCAAGAAGCGGAAGATAATGCATTCCTTCCTTTTCGCATTCTTCCTTTACAGAACGCGCAAAGTACGTTATGTCTGCTCCCATTGCCTTCAGGATTCTCGCCGTCATCTGTCCGCTTGTTCCGAATCCGACAAAGCCGATCTTGAGCCCTGTTATCTCCTTGGGTCTCTTTTTCCACATCGGCCAATCATACCCGTGAAGGATTCGCACTAACGAATATATGACAAATTCGGTAACACCTTTGTCACCATAGTCCCTGATGCCATAGACTGTTATTCCATGTTTCTCGGCATAGTCGATGTCAACATTGGCGCTCTCTTTGGAATAGAGAGAGCAGCACATTCCCACATATTTCAGTTCTGGGCATTTTGACATTACAGTGGCAGGAACGAGAGGCAGAGTCCTTACAAGGACGGCATCCGCATCTCCTATTCTTTCAATAAGCTCTTCCTCGCTTTCCGGGAGAGTGTCAAAACGGATGATCTCATCAGCATAGTCACTGAGCTTGCTTTCGGCCCACGGCTGCAATCCTATCGGACCAGCTTCTATCAGTTTCCTGAATTTATTCATTTCATTCTCCTAGAAGAATACCATCTGTGATGAGAGATTTCTCATAAGTGTGACAATTGACCATGCTGCGATATCACTGGTAGCTGAGTAGATGTCGACAGTGGCTTTCAGACCTTCTGTTTCTACCGTGATACAGTGATCATCGCCTATGAATCCCGGAACGCTTGTTATCTCCGCACTTGCATTATCCGGGCCGGTAGTTGCGAGTGCTGAAGCAACGGCAACATTCACTTTTGTGGGGAGAAGGGTAATCGCATGACTTGTAGACCCTGAGAAAACCGTCTTTTCAGCATTTTGCAGTGCATCATCATACAAAGGGGTGTTTTTCAGGGAATCCGGACCCTTGTGAGTGTGGATGCCTGCTTTTATGCCATGGCCTTCTGCACTGGCAATCAGAGCCATTGTTCTCAGTACATCGAATCCTCCCACAGCACCTGATGGGATGTATATTCTGGATTCTCCCTCTTTTGCTGCTTTCAATGCTTCTTCCTTGAAAGCGCCATCTGCAAAGGCCCCGATTGATAGCGGGATGATACTGATTCCGCTTCTGAGAGCCTTTACTGCAAAATCCTTCACAAGAGCTATTGAAGCTGTCTCGATGATGAAATCTGGCTTTAGTGCGATGACCTCATCGATTGATGAGAGTGCTTTTGCATCAGTGCCCTTGGCAAGGTCCTCTGCATCTTCTCTTCTGAGGGAAAAGGTTGCAATAAGAGTATAATCCTCTAGCAAGCCGTTCATATATGCTTTATGGACAATCCTGCCAAGATGTCCACATCCAGCGATTGCAAATGTCTTCATTTAGTCCTCCAGTTATTCATTCTAACCTAAGGTGGAATTATGCACTCAATCTTCGTCTATGGTGAATATCTCTTCGATTGTCGTATCGAAAAGCTTTGCGATTTTCCAGGCAAGAACCAGTGATGGATTGTATCGGCCTTTCTCAAGATAACCGATAGTCTCCCGTCGTACTCCGACTTTCTGGGCAAGTTCTTCCTGGCTCATATCGTATCGTGCTCTGAATTCTTTTATACGTGTTTTTATCATTATTCCCTCATAGCTCTCGAGGCGCTGAAGCTGTAAACTGCAACAAGGAGCGCATTGCTTGCAACAGCTGCAGCCCAGCCGGCAGCCAGTCCTGATACAAGAGCTTCAGCTGCAGTATACCCAATCATGAACTGGATGAATGTGCAAATGGCCATTGTGAACATTCCAAGACAGAATGCCTTTGCCGCGGACCTACACATATATGTCTCCCACATCTCATCATCTTTAATGAAGAAGTATTGAAGATCAACGATGAATGCGAAGAATGAAAGAAACAGCTTCTCTTCTGTGAATATTCCGATGAAACCAAGGATGGCAAGAAATCCTGTACATGCAAACAAGTACTTCAATTTCATGAGAAATACCTCCTATTGTGTTAGATTTTTATATCTTTGTATGCGAAATATATCTCATTGAAGATTAGCTGTCAATTATTTTAGTCCGTTAAAGCTATGAAGTGACATCATTTTGCAAAGTATGTGATATGCGCTTCTTTCTTTGGCCTTCTTTTCACTGCATGGGAAAATTCTGTACCATTGGATACATGAGAATTTATGAAGCTGAAGACAGAGCACAGGCTATGATTGACAATCTTGTTGCAGTATGGGAATCCTCCGTCAGAGCAACACATCTCTTTCTCTCCGAGCCTGAGATCCTTTCCATAAAGGAATATGTACCGGAAGCACTGACAAGTGTTTCCCATCTGATAATAGCAGAAAATGAAGCTGGGCTTCCTGTTGCTTTCATGGGAATTGAGAACGGTTCTCTTGAGATGCTATTCATTCAAGCGGAATACAGAGGGAATGGCATCGGGAAGCAGCTTATAAAAAAGGGAATCGATGAGTATTCAGTCAACCGGCTTGCTGTCAATGAGCAGAATCCACAGGCAAGGGGATTTTATGAGCATATGGGTTTCAAGGTAGTCAAGTGTACTGAGCTGGATGAGCAGGGAAATCCCTATCCTCTGCTATACATGGCTCTCTGAGATAGAAAGCAAGAAAACAGGGGAATGAAAGGACTGGGGATGCGGATGACTCCTTAGGTTTGAGCTATATCAAGAGCTAAGATTCGTCGTGTAAGTGAAAATGCTATTGTTATAAAGGATGAACAGAAGATGACCAGGAATGGCACTCCAGATAGTCATATTAGAACCTTTTGTCCTGCTTTCCCAAATATAAACTATGCAAGAGAATATCAGAGATAATTCTTTATTACTAATGCAAATAAATCTATCTAATTTGAAAATTACAGTTGATAATGTAAACTATTATGTTTGTATTGATAATATCATCTAATTACTTGTAATTCAATCAATTGTTTTGTTTTACATAGTTAGAAAATGGGAATGCAGGTTGGTTCAGGTAACTCCAGTAAATTGACCTTAGAAAATAAAATAACTCTTGGTAGTACCAAGAGTTATTTCAATTCGTGAGAGACGGGATCCGAACCTTTGTCCCGAAATCTTGTCCTAACTCATTATACTTAAAATCTTTATATCATAGAGGAAATTAAGTTACAATGATGAGAATAAATGTTGCATATACGGAATACATTATGCATTTTCAGTTGGTCATGGCTAGCATGCAACATTATTTGATAGTCTTGAATACTCTTTTGCGTGACATTTCTGCTAGATTTTTGCATATCTAGGCAATAAATTTGCATAGGGCGGAAATCCTGTTGCAAAACCAATTGACAATGCGATTTTAGAGCGTTTGAGGAATGCAACATCGTTAATTGTATTTGAGAAACAGGCTGTAGACTGAAAACTCTTAGCATTAAACGAAAATAACAGTGCAGGGAATCTAACATAGAATTAGATAGCCGATTGGGAAAATTCTGTATAATATAAATCCAACAGGATTCCCCACACCTCTTGCTCTAAGCAATGTGCCCCAGCGGGAGACGTTTTAAGCTCGTATCTTACTGTTTCAGATTCTCAGTTTATTGCTAGCCAAATCATGATGAGTAGTGTATATTTTGATTGAAAGCGCCCACCAAGGTTAAGGCATTGCCTCCTCAAATCGGTGGGCCAGTCGCTTTATTATGGTAGCAAGGAAAACATTTGAAAAGCCCGCATTGTCTATCGAAGATCAAATCAGCCTTCTGGAAAGCAGAGGGCTGTACGTAAAGGATAGAGCATTTGCATATAAGGTATTGTCAAATGTCAACTATTATCATCTTGAAGGCTACTGGTATTCCTTCTATGACAAAAGCAAGCCGGATCATCAGTTTTATGATAACGTGAATTTCTCTCAGGTGGTCAGATACTTTGAATTTGACAATGAACTCAGAATGCTTCTGTTCGCAGCCATATCAAGGATAGAGCTGTCATTCAGGACTCGATTCATATATGAACTTGCCATGGAATATGGTGCATTCCCTTTCAAGAAAGAAAATTTCAATTTCAAGGCTGAGTCATATTGGACGAAATCTTATGAAAGACTTCTTGATGATATCAAACATTCGAAAGAAGAATACATCAGTCACTATCAGAAAACATATGAAGAAGAGATTCCTCCTATCTGGATTATGGGTGAACTGATGACGTTCGGAGAATTGTCAACATGGTATGATAATTTCTTCCGAAGCCCCATTAGAAAAAGGATTTCCCTCTTTTATGGACTTCAGCCAGAAGTGCTTACGTCATGGCTCAGAGTATTGTCATCAATAAGAAACATCTGCGCTCATCATGATAGGCTCTGGAACAAGATACTGCCTTTTGAGATTATGCTTCCCAAGCATATAGCTGATAGCAGATTCGAAGGACTATTCGTTCAGCGTGATAATACCAATTTCAACTCACGTAGAATCTTCAATCCTATTCTTGCCATGCAATATCTGTTGAACCAGATTGGCTTAGAAGACGATAAGAACGGCCTTCTGCAAGATGTCTCAATGCTGATGGAAAAATATCACATCGAGAACTATAAGCGCATGGGAATGTCTTGTTCGCTCAAACAGATAATAGAAGAATTTGGTAAACATTGCTGAATAGTCTCACCTGATGGAACAAACAAAGTTCTGTTATGCATTTTTGAAAAAGAAATTCAACAGAATAGATATATGGCCACTAATCTGTTGACGATTTCATTGGTATCAGATTCTGTTCACTTAATATGGAATCCGTCATTGTTGTAATAACCCCCGATTCAGCGGAAGATGACCCCTTGGGCATGCTCCAAAGAATCAAGCAAATCCAAACAGTGGCATTGTAAATGGCACTGTAAAAGAGCAGATCAAGGATATTCTGAGAAAAGCTCCAGAGTCAACATATGCAGACATCGCTGATGTAACGGGAGTAAGCAGGAGAATTATTGCCAGGACTATTGGTAAAATGACAAAGGACGGCGAACTAAGGCGAGAAGGTTCCGATAAGAAAGGAACATGGGTTGTATTGAAATAATTATTGGAGCATGGTGTGGAGTTTTACCCTGATTGGTTTAGCGTACATGATAGGCTGAATGGTAGGGTTTCCACTTTTTCCCGCTTTTTACAGGTACTTGGCATTTTTCAAAAAAATATCTCTAGGCAGAACCTAGAGATATTTCTTCGTGAGAGACGGGGCTCGAACCCGCGATCTCCGGCGTGACAGGCCAGCGCGATAACCAGCTTCGCTACTCCCACAAGCGATGTCTATTTTGCAGAAAACAGTAGTGTCTGTCAACTGTTTAAGAAAAAATTATTTCATATTTTTCTATTTCTTTATATTCAAAGAATTAATCGTTAAGATGTTCCTGAATACATTGAAATTGTTATCAGTCATCGATGATGTGAATATTGCAAATTCAACAATTCTGAAAACATTTTCATACTTTTCTTGGACTTTCCTGAAGCATTCAGCGACAAGCTGAGGTGGATTATGAAATGCTCCACACCCGAATGCTCCAAGTATAAGAACCTCTGTATTATGAATAGCGGCTATTGCGTATATCCTTTCTATTCGCTTCTCGATAATCCTTTTGATTTCTTCTTGTCTCTCCGGCTGCATCGTCTCCCATCTTTCCATCGTAAGATTGGGTGCGGCTGCAGTAATCACATCAGCTTTGAACCAGTTTCCCTTATCCATCATTTCAGGTATTGCTGTATCACTCTTGAAAAACAGAATGTCAGGTGTGAAGATCATCATATCCGAGTATGTGCAGGATAGGTGAGCTCTGTGATAAGCATAATATGGCGCAGCTTTCATATTGTCTTTCAGAGCGGGGTAGAGAGTGGATATCCTGCAGAGGCTTTCTTCCTGTGCACTGCTTCCTGTCAATACACCACCTCCGGGAGTCCATGCAGATGCAAAATTGAGAATGGTTACTTTCTTCCCATGATAACCTGAGGCAGCCTCTGCTGTGCGTTTGTTTGATACGATGATTTCAGTTCCATTGTATTTCATGTGTGGTGTACCTAGTCCGGCTTCAGGAGGATAAAGCACAGTCCGTTCGATTGATGAATACAGACTTGTCTTCAATGTATCATTGCTTTCAATGCGTCGGAGCGTATCTGCAAAAACATTGCGGTTGGTGATCCTGATTTCTTCTCTAGACATCATAAATATGATTATAGCTATTGTTTTTTATCAGATAACAGATATAACTGAATTAAGCCCATGAACAGATCATCTACAGATTTCACGAAAGGTCCTATCAGAAAGAACCTTGTGCTGTTTGCGATACCTTTACTGCTCTCGAATCTCTTTCAGCAGCTTTATAATGCTGCAGATTCCGTGATCGTTGGTAATTTTGTCGGAGCAGAGGCTCTTGCTGCAGTCTCATCGTCCACACCTCTTATCAATCTGATGGTGGGATTTTTTAATGGAATGGCTATCGGTGCCGGAGTCGTTATTGCCCGGTTCTTCGGTGCTCGTGACATGGAGAAGCTCAGAAAAGCCATTCATACCGATATCGCACTTGGTCTGATATGCGGTATCATCCTTGTTATATTCGGTACGATTTTCACGCCTGTCATTCTCCGCTGGATGCAGACACCTGATGATATACTTCCGCAGAGCATTGAATATTTCCGCATATATTCAATGGGCATTCTTTTTTCAGTTCTTTACAACATAATGATGGGAATAATGAATGCAATCGGTGATAGCCGTCATCCGCTTTATTATCTCATCCTCTCCTCAGTCGTTAATATATTCCTTGATCTTTTCCTTGTCGGTGTTGTTGGGCTTGGTGTAGGCGGAGCTGCTTTCGCAACAATAATGTCTCAGGCAGTAAGTTCTATTCTGTGTCTGAGAAAACTTATGAAAGATGACACGGAATATAAGGTGCGTATAAGGGATATCAGGCTGGATAGGATGATGCTGAAGAATATCATTTCATTTGGCCTGCCATCCGGAGTTCAGAATTCAGTCATCAATTTCGCGAATATTATTGTCCAGACGAATATAAACACATTCGCCTCGGCTGCGGTGGCCGGAAGTGGTGCATACTCGAAGATTGAGGCATTCGCATTCCTTCCGATAACTAGCTTCTCTTTAAGTCTGACGACATTTGTAGGCCAGAATCTGGGAGCAGGAGAGTATGAAAGAGCGAAGAAGGGAGCTGTATTTGGCATTATCTGTTCTGTGACTATGGCAGAGCTGATAGGGCTTTTTATTTTCCTTGCATCTCCTCTTCTTGTCTCTCTATTCAATGCAACACCGGAGGTCATAGAATTCGGAGTCAGACAAGCCCATATTGAAGCTCTTTTCTACGGGCTTCTTGCTTCATCCCATTGCATAGCTGGAATACTCAGAGGTGCAGGGAAGGCTACTGTCCCTATGTTCATTATGCTTGGATCCTGGTGTATTTTCAGAGTGTCTTATATCACCGTTGCTCTTCTTTTCGTGCATAAGATCGAAATAGTCTACTCAGCATATCCGATTACGTGGTTCATATCTTCTGTAATATTCGTTTTCTATTTGCTTCACGCTGACTGGCTTCATGCACTGGAGAAACGGAAACATCCTATTTCTTGATATTGATTCCAGAACGATTAATGTTTTCGGGGAACTCTAATCTTTTCTTAATCTTCTTGTGCAATAATTGAATATGGAGATGATTATGCGTGTCCTTATAGCAGAAAATGAGAAAGAACTTAACAATATAATCGCAAAAAGACTTTCTGATGATAACTATGCAGTTGACAGTGTTTATGACGGAAAGAGTGCACTGGAATACATGCTTGAAGTGCAATATGACATAGTCATTCTGGATGTGATGATGCCGCTTATGGATGGATTTGAAGTGCTGAACAAATACAGAGCTGAAGGGGGAACGGCTCCTGTTCTGTTCCTGACTGCAAGGGATGCTGTTTCCGACCGTGTCCGTGGCCTTGACAGCGGCGCTGATGATTATCTTGTCAAACCATTTTCCTTTCAGGAACTTCTTGCGCGTATGAGAGTCCTGTTGAGAAGACGTGTTGTGGATAGCAGATCCTCTCTCATTCAGATCTCAGATCTTTCTCTTGATACTGCTTCACGCAAGGTTTCGAGGGGTGGTCGGCCAATAGAGCTTAGTTCTAAAGAATTCTCCATCCTCGAGCTTCTGATGAGAAATGCAGGGATTGTATTGAGCCGGGAGAATATAAGAGAGCACATCTGGTCATGGGACTATGATGGTGAATCGAATGTTGTCGATGTCTATATAAGATATCTCAGAAAAAAGATTGATGATGGTGCGGATGAGAAACTGATTCATACAATCCGCGGTGCTGGTTATATGATAGAAGGAAGGTCTCTATGACAATAAAGAAACGCATAGTTATCTGGTACACGATATGGATGTCCTTCCTTGTGATTGTGACTCTGGTAATCCTGCTCTCTGGCAGCGGTATGCTGGTGCGCCGGGAGGCGATTGCGGATCTTGAAGAAGCCGTGAATGATGCTGCGGAGGATATCTGGATAAGAAATGGCAGGGTTATCACGGATGATGTCTCATTCTTCGATGATGGTGCCTATATATCAATCTGGGATAAGTCAGGAATGCTTGAGGGTCGGTTCCCTGAAGATGCGCCGAGTGCTGAATTCCAGAATGGCGTCATCCAGAATCCTCAGGGCGAAAGCGGTGCCTGGTATTATCTTGATATAGAGATAGGAAATGGTATTTTCGTCCGAGGTGTTGCAAGATCCTATGATGTCGGGCTCTTTGTATCCTCTATGCAGATTCTTATATTCATTCTTCTTCCTGTCTTGGTCCTGCTTGCTGCTCTTGGTGGCTATTACATTGTGAGACGATCTTTCAAACCTGCGGAGAAAGTAATCAGGACAGCAGAAGAGATTGCTGATTCCGATGATCTTTCTAAACGCATCGCACTTGGTGATGGGAGTGATGAGATCCATCAGATGGCTACTGCTTTTGACAATATGCTCGAAAGGATTGAAGCCGCATTTGAAAAAGAAAAGCAATTCACGTCCGATGCTTCTCATGAGCTTCGTACCCCGATTGCCGTTATTCTTGCAGAATCAGAATATGCCGGTGGCCATATCGATGATTGCAAGAAGATGGAGGAGGCTTTTTCTGTAATCTCCAAACAGGCTGCCAAGATGTCAAATCTTGTGTCTGAACTTCTGATGCTGGCCCGCTCCGACAAGGGGACGTTGCATCTGCATCCTGAGAGCTTTGACCTCGGCGAGCTTGGGGAAATGGTTGTATCGACATTGGAGGAGAAGGCTTCTTGTAAGAACATCCTGCTGTCTGTCAAAGCCGCACCAGGCGTTGTTGTCACTGCCGATCAGGGGATGATAGCACGCGTGATGATAAACTTTGTCTCAAATGCCATCACATATGGCAGGGATGGTGGCTGGGTCATACTGCGGATTGCTGAAAGAAACGGATTTGCCGTGATTGAGGCTGAGGATAATGGTATAGGTATCGATAAGACTCACATTGAAAGAATCTGGGACAGGTTCTATCAGGTAGATCCGTCACGGAGTGATAATTCCTCTGGCGCGGGACTTGGACTTTCAATTGCAAAAGAGATAATCATAGCCCATGGCGGCCATGTTTCAGTGGAAAGCATTATTGGTCAGGGAAGCACATTCCGGGCAGAGCTGCCTATGGGATAATCATTTATCCTTTCCAATTCATCAGTTGAGGTCTTTCTTTTTCTGTAAATCGGATATTTGCTGCATCTTGCACTTCTTTTCTATTGACCCTCTGCAATCTATTCACTATTGTTTTTGACATAATTGGAAAATATGTCAAAAACGTGGTGAGGAGAGATATGTTTACTACACTTGTGAAGATGTTTGACAGCATAGCGGAGAGAAATCCAGATGCTGTCGCGCAGATGGGAAAGACTGCAAAGGGTGCTTTTGTTCCCAAAACATATGGAGAGCTGCAGAATGAGGTCCGTAGTCTGGCTCTTGCCCTGATGGAGTATGGTGTCAGCCGTGGGGACTGCATCGGAATCATAAGCGATAACCGGCCTGAATGGCTCGTTGCAGATCTTGCCGTTCTGTCTCTTGGCGCTGCGGATGTTCCAAGGGGACGGGATGCGATGCCTTATGAGGTTGAACACATCCTGTCAGTTACAGAGACTCGTCTTGCATTTGCCGAGAATGAGGAGCAGAAGAGCAAGATTCTATCTCTTTCTTCCAGCCTGCCATCGCTAAAGACGATAATCGTATTCGATGGAGAAGAAGGAGATTTTGATGGAATCAGAGTTCTCAGCTACGCGAATGTCCTGGATGAGGGAAGGCGTATTCTTGAAAGCGGAGATGGAAAGGCAAGGATAGAGTGCGAGATTGATAAGGGGCGGGAAGATGACACAGCGACGATCATATTCACATCAGGTACGACAGGCTTGCCCAAAGGTGTAATGCTTTCCCATCGCAATATGGTATATCAGCTGGGAGAGATAGATAAGATTATTGATTTCAAGCCCGGCTGGAAGTGGCTTTCGGTCCTTCCTGTATGGCACTCGTTTGAACGCATCATCCAGTATGTCTCGATATATGAAACAGGTATTCTCGCGTATTCGAAACCGATTGGGAAAATCATGCTGACAGATCTTCTGAGGATAAATCCCGAACTAATGTGCTCTGTTCCGAGAATCTGGGAAACGGTTAAAAGCGGTGTCAATCAGGCGATGCGCTCAAAAACTCCTCTTGAAAGGAAGATGTTCTCCTTCTTCGTATCTGCTGCAAGAAAATACAGAAAGGCAGAAGATGCTGTGTTCGGACTCCGTCCAAGGTTCAAGGCCTCTTCAGATATTCCTGGAAAAATCATATGGTTTGTACCATACCTTATTCTTGGCCTTATATACAAAATCGGTGATAAACTGGCTTTCCGTCAGATAAAGGATAAATTCGGTACATCATTCATTGCTGGAATCTCTGGAGGAGGGTCCATGAGCAAGGATGTGGAGGATTTCTTCTCAGCTATAGGCGTCAAACTCCTGAATGGCTATGGAATGACAGAAACCGCTCCTGTCATCGGTGTCCAGAGCTATCCTCACTCTATCCGGGGTTTCATGCATCCGTTTGCCGGTACAGAGCTGAAAGTAATAAGCACCGAAGATGGTCATGTGCTTCCTCCCGGGGAGAAAGGTGAGCTTCTGGTCAGAGGTCCTCAGATCATGAAAGGATATTACAATGATCCAGAGCGGACTGCACGTATCATAGACAGTGAGGGCTTCCTTCATACCGGAGATCTTGCAATCCTGGAGTATCGTGGTGATTTTGCGATTGTTGGAAGAGTCAAGGATACGATCGTTCTTTCCGGTGGAGAGAATATTGAACCTGTTCCTATTGAAGCCTCATTGCAGGAAAGTGAGTATATCTCTCAGGCTGTCGTTGTCGGGCAGGATGAGAAGTATCTTGGTGCGCTTATTGTTCCTGATGACAAGAGCATAGAACGCTACCTGAAGGATAATCATGTTCCATATATAAGCAGAACAGGTCTTTGTGATATGGAGGAGGTCAAGCATCTCATAGCCTCTGAAATAATGCGTCTGGTGTCAAAAGAGCGTGGATTCAAGACATTTGAGCAGGTTTCCAGGTTCGTTATGCTTCCAGAAGCCTTCCAGGTTGGAAGAGAGCTTTCTGCCAAGCAGGAAGTGAAGAGAACTGAAATACAGAAGCTCTACAAGAAAGAGATTGAGTCTTTGTTCAGGTAATATGCTATTATGACGCTGTGAAAGTTCTTGTAGGAATGTCTGGAGGAATCGATTCCTCCGTTGCAGCGTATCTGCTGAAAAAAGAAGGATATGAGGTGGAAGGGATTACCATGCTCATCTGGAGACCTGATTCCCCATATCCTTCCGCAATGTCTTCAAACAGCTGTTACAGCCCGGATAAATCCAATGATCTTGAGAAAATAAAAGAGATTTCTGAGAAAATCGGCATCCATCATCATGTGGTAGACTGCTCTGATTTCTTTGAAAGTGCTGTACTTGCAAATTTCAGGGCGGAGTATATGAATGGAAGAACTCCGAATCCCTGTATCTGGTGTAATCAGAAAGTTAAGTTCGGGGCTATGCTGGAATATGCAGCATCGGTTGTTCCCTTTGATTATTTCGCAACGGGACACTATTCAATGATCATGAAGCTTGCGAGTGGCCGTTACGCACTGCGAAGGGCGCGTGATGAGAAAAAGGATCAGAGCTATTTCCTGTCACGGCTTTCGCAGAAACAGCTTTCATCCGTACTCTTTCCTCTCGGAGATTATCTGAAGTCCGAGGTCCGGGAGATTGATGAGGCGCTTGGTTTTCATGAGAAAGGACAGTCGGAAAGCCAGGATTTCTATGGCGGCGATTACTCAGACCTGCTGGAAGCTGATGACAGAAAAGGCGAGATTGTCTTTGAAGATGGCTCTCATGCTGGTTATCACAATGGTTTCTGGCATTATACAATCGGACAGAGGAAGGGGCTTGGAATCGCATATTCAGAACCGCTGTACGTGGTTGCAACTGATCCTGAGAGGAATCTTGTCATTGTAGGTACTGAGAAAAGCACACATAGTTCTGTTGTGGACGCATCAGATGTCGTATATGGAGCCGCAGAGGATTTCGAGGAAGATAAGATCTACAAAGTGAAAATCAGGAGCATGTCTGAGATGAAAGCAGCACATGCAGAGAAAACACCTGACGGCTTCCGCGTTTCGTTCCTTTCATATGTGAAAGGAGTCGCTCCCGGGCAGAGTGCTGTAATCTATGATGATGATACTGTTGTCGCTTCAGGAATCATCACAAAAGGGGAATAATATGTTCAGAAAAATGCGCAGACAGGGACAGATCCTGCCTGATAATGAGGTCTTTGATATTATTTCCAGATGCACGCATGGTGTCCTTGCCTTGTCTGGGGATGATGGTTATCCGTATGCTCTCCCGATAAGCTATGCCTACTTTGACGGACGCATCGTGTTCCATTCGGCTCTGGATGGACATAAAATCGATGCGATAAAAACGTCAGAAAAGGCGTCTTTCTGCATCGTTTCTGAAGACGATGTTGTACCTCTTGAATATACGACAAGATACCGTAGCGTCATTGCTTTTGGCCGCGTTAGAATCATTGAAGATGACAATCTCCGTCATGAGTATATAAAAGCAATAGCAGAGAAATATGCTCCTATGGACTCTTCAGACCACATGGAGGCGGAAATAATAAAAAGCTGGAGGGGCTTCTGCATCATTGAGATGGAAATCGAGCATGTGAGCGGAAAAGAATCTGCAGCGCTTGCAAAGGAAAGGAAAAACACGGAAATTTAGAAGAGTACTTTGCTATCATTCTGTTTTGCGAATGACGGAATGAATGGTATCATTTCCGAGAAAGGAGTCAACATGAGAGTTATAATTGAACCAGATTACGAGAAGTTATCACAATGGGCGGCAAGATATATTGCAAGGCGTATAAAAGAGCATGAGAGGAAAGGTGAATCCCGTCCATTTGTTCTCGGCCTTCCAACAGGATCTTCCCCTCTTGGAACATACAAAGAGCTGATCAGACTCAATAAATCCGGATATATCTCGTTCAGGAATGTTGTGACTTTCAATATGGATGAGTATGTGGGGCTGCCACGGAATCATGAGCAGAGCTATTACACATTCATGCATACGAATTTCTTTGATCATATTGATATCAATCCAGAGAATACGAATATCCTGAACGGTAATGCGGAGGATGTTGAAGCTGAATGCCAGCGTTATGAGGAAAAGATTGCTTCGTATGGTGGAATAGATCTGTTCCTTGGTGGAATAGGTGCAGATGGCCATATTGCATTCAATGAACCATTCAGTTCTCTTGCTTCCAGGACAAGGGTTAAGACGCTCACATATGATACAAAGGTGATGAATTCCAGATTCTTCGGTGGAAACATCTCTGATGTTCCTTCAACTGCGCTTACAGTAGGCGTGCAGACTGTAATGGATGCAAAAGAAGTCATCATCCTTGTCAATGGTCATAACAAGGCAACCGCACTTCAGCATACAGTAGAGGGTGGGGTATCTCAGGCTTGGACTTGTTCTGCACTTCAGATGCACCAGAGAGCCATCATCATCTGTGATGAGAGTGCCTGCGACGAGCTTAAAGTATCCACTTACAGGTATTTCAAGGATATAGAGCAGGCTAATCTTGACCCCAATACGCTGTAAGGAATCAGTACTTTAGAATCATCTTAAGAATAAGGTTTTGCCCACGCTTTTTATTTCCCGTGGGCATTTTTTTTGGTCCTTCACGAAAGGATTAGTGATGGATTTCATGTTTCGAGAAAGCGGTATACCTGCATTTGTCAGACTTGCAGAGCGTAAGGAGCATGGGATTGCCTATGGTTACAGGGATGAAGACTACTTTTTCTCATTGATTCAGTTCATCTTCATCCCTTATGTCAGATCACGGCTTCACAAGAAAACGTGAAGAGGAGACCAGACAATTTTTATTTGACAACTATAAGGTTGTATTGTCTTGTTCCTATACCGATTTCCTCAGCATATTCCAACCCCTGTTTCCAGTTTGTGTCTGGGTGGACATCATCAAAATGATCGTTATGCCCATGCTGAGACTCTGAAAGCATCGTTCCGGGGTTTTCCGGCATTCTGTTTACCGCATCGGCACATGCCTGATCGAGAGCTACCGGATCGAAAGATGCGAATATTCCTATATTAGGTACTATAGGAGCATCATTTTCCCCATGACAGTCACAGTTTGGTGAGATATCAATGGCAATTGATATATGGAATGATGGCCTGTCCTGAAGAACGGCCTTTGCATACTCCATCATGCGGCAGTTGAGAATCTCATTGGAATTGCTGGTCCCTTCAACGATTGCATCCTTTGGGCATATTCCTATACATCGGCCACAGCCAACGCATTTAGTATGGTCAATCACGCATTTTCCGGATGTGAATACAGGTCCGCCATGTGCGCATATCTTCTCGCAGCGATGGCAGGCAATGCATTTCTCTGCAATCACATTCGGTTTGCCTGCTGCATGCATTTCCATTTTGCCTCTTCTTGATCCAGAACCCATGCCAATATTCTTCAATGCCCCGCCGAAACCTGTCGCTTCGTGTCCTTTGAAATGGGTCAGTGATATGATGATATCGGCATCCATTATGGCCCTTCCGATCTTTGCCTCATGAACATATTTGCCATCAACTGGAACTTCTACATCATCCGTGCCTTTGAGTCCGTCTCCAATGATTATCTGGCAACCTGTTGAAAGGGGAGAGTAGCCATTCTCCATTGCTGTATCCATGTGGTCGAGTGCATTTTTCCTGCCACCTACATAAAGGGTATTGCAATCTGTGAGAAATGGTTTTCCACCTCTTGCCTTTATCTCATCAGCCACTGTTTTTGCCCAGTTCGGGCGGAGGAATGCAAGATTCCCAGGTTCTCCGAAATGCAGTTTGATGGCTGCATAATGATCTTCAAAATCAATATTCCCGAACCCTGCCTTATCAATTACTCTCCTCAGTTTGTCCAGAAGAGAATTGTTGAATCCCGTTCTGAGATCCGTAAAGAAAACATCACTTGCCATAGCTCCCACCTTGTTATTTTCTGATTCCAATGTCTTTTGCTGTTTCTATAAGCAGCCTTGGATTATCTGTCATTATAGTATCAACACCGATAGAATAAAGATATCTCATGTCTTCCTGATTGTTTATTGTCCACACCATAACCACGGCATCGCGCTCATGCATGGCTTTTACAAATGATGGAGTGATTACCTTGATTCCATATTGCTTTACAGGGACCTGGAAGATTATCTTCCTGTCAAAACGTTTGGGAAGAATATGCAGTTTCTGTCTTGCAAGCAGCGGAATGACCTCCATTGTTGATACAGATGTCAGCATTTCCGGCGCTGCCGCTCTTAGCTTTATCAGGTTGCCAAGATGAAATGAAGCAGTACAGACCCTGTCTTCTGCATGATTTGCCTTTATCACTTCAAGGTATGTTTGGACAATTTCTTCTTCCTGGCTTTTGAGATCAATATTGAATCTGGTATCAGGCAGTGCTTTCAATGCCTCATCAAGAGTGGCGAGCTTGATGCCCTTGCCCCGGAATGGATATGTCTTGCCGTTATCTTTAGTGAAATTATAACCGGCATCGAATGTCTTGAGTTCTTCCAGCGTGTGACTTTCGATAGTTCCCGATCCATTTGTGTTTCTCTCAAGCGTCGGATCGTGCCAGATCACTATTTCCCCGTCTTTTGTAAGATGCACATCCGTTTCAATTACATCCACTCCGAGTTCGTCAGCAGAAATGAATGCAGGAAGCGTGTTCTCCGGGTAGTATTCTGAATCTCCCCGGTGTGCGACTATTCTGGGCATCGGAGATAAAAAGGAGTGTGTCATTTCTCTTCTCCTCTTTTGTGCATGGCAATCAGCTCAGCTTTCCTGAAAATCTTCTCGAATCGTCTCAGCTCCTCTCCGGAAAGCGCTGCCCTTTCTATGATGTCCTTCAGAAGCTGATTCGTCCATTTCTCCTCATCTGCCATTTTGAAGTATCCCATCGCTGAAAGATGCTCTGTCATTTCATCAGCTGATTCTGTTATCCTTTCATGCGTCACTGCTGTCATTCCCTGTTTGTATACCAGTGCTCCGCGGAAAAGCACATAGCAGATAATCTGCACTGCCTGAGAGAGATTGAGTGATGGGAAGCTATCTGATGTCGGTATTGTCACTATTGAGGAGCAGGCTGCGACTTCATCATCTCTCAGCCCGTCGGATTCCCTGCCGAAGACAATTGAGATTCGCCCATCCGGCAGTGATGAGACTTTGTCTGACAGCTGTTCAGGGGAGTATGCACTCAGCTTCCTGAATTTTCCCCGTCTTCTTGTAGCCCCGACTGTGAAAATGCTTCCTTCGAGAGCTTCCTGCAGTGTGTGGAACCGTTTTGCATTTTCCCATACATCTGAAGCATGCAGAGCCAGTGTCCTTACTCTGTCTTCGTCATATTCTCTGTCACTGACAATAGCGAGATCCATGATACCCATTGTTTTCATGGCACGGCATACAGAACCTATATTCGCACCGTCCTGCGTATCCACCAGAACAATCCGGATGCGGCTGAGATATCCTTCTGTTTCCATATTGCGGAGAGTACAGCATATTGCCAGTTTTTGCCATAGTAGAGTACAATCAGGGCATGAATCCAGGCCCACAGGACATGTTTAAGAAACAGAGCAGGAATATTCTTGCTTTCATTGCAGCAGTGCTTTTTCTGTTCATTCTTAAAGTCTGCTCGGATTTCATACTGCCGATAGTCATTGCTTTTTTCATCTTCGTGCTTGTAAGCCCGCTGCTTTCCCGTATGGACAGACTGCGGATACCACGTTTTATTTCGATGATTATCGTTATGCTTCTTGTCCTTGTGGTATTTGTGCTTTTTGTCTATGTGTTCTTTCTTATGGTGAACATGCTGATCCAGTCAGATGGAATACCGGCATATGCGGCAAGAGTGCAGTCTTTTGACAGATATCTTTCCGGAATGATAGCTCCATATTTTGATGTTGATGATCCGGCATCGTTTTCTATTCTCAGATATCTGAATATAGACTGGTATGGAATAATGATGGCTTCCCTGACCTCGATATCCGGGAAATTCATCAGTATTCTTTCAGATGCGTTGCTTGTTTACGTATATCTTCTTTTCATTATCCTGGAAAGACAGACCATATTCCCGAAGCTTCTGGAGGCTTTCCCGAGAGGTAAGGCGCAGAGAGCCGGGCAGATGGTTTCGAGAATGAACCGCCAGATGTCGAAATATCTCCTGATCAAGGTTGTCATAAGCATTGCAACGGGCATTCTTTTCTATTTTGCTTCTGTCATCTCAGGTCTGGATTTCGCGCTTGTCTGGGGTGTGCTTGCAGTCATTCTTAATTTCATCCCTACAATCGGTTCAATAGTCTGTACTGCGGGAACGATTATAATGGCAATCATACAGTTTGCCCCTGACTGGGGTTATGTGATTTATATCACCCTCCTGATGATTTCCATAGAGATGGTCCTTGGTAATATAATCGATCCGCGTCTCCAGGGAGTGCAGCTTAATATTTCTCCTTTTGTTATTCTTGTGTCCCTTGCTATTTGGGGATATATATGGGGAATTGCCGGAATGTTCCTCTCTGTGCCCCTCACTTCAATCATACAGATAATCTCTGCAAACATCCCGTCGCTTAAGCCTGTTGCTATCATGCTTTCTGAAGGCCGCGATTACCGTAGACGTTTTGAAAAATCAAAACGCAGGAAAAAGCATGCCAATGCCGATGAGCATGATGATGTGGAGATGCCGGAGCATTTTGACTGATAGCTTTCGTGGTAGGTGAATCAGCTACTAGTATTCAAGGAGGACTTGGAAATGGAGATAGTAACTCTAGATCTGGAAGGTGTTCTTGTTCCGGAGATATGGATTGCCTTTGCCGAGAAGACAGGAATAGAGGCACTGAAGCGTACAACACGCGATGAACCTGATTATCATCGTCTGATGGCTTTCCGCATGGATATCCTGAGAGAGCACAATCTCACGCTCAAGGACATTCAGGATGTTATAGCAACAATCAGACCGCTTGAAGGGGCTATGGAATTCATTGCCAGACTGAGAGAGCTGACACAGGTCATAATCCTTTCAGATACTTTCTCGGAGTTTGCACTTCCGCTTATGAGACAGCTGGGGTATCCCACGATATTCTGCAACAGCCTTGTAGTTGGAAAAGATGGAATGATAGAAGACATAAGGATGCGGATAGAGAATGGTAAGAAGAAAGCTGTCGAAAGCCTACAGTCAATCGGTTTCAGGGTTTTCGCGTCCGGCGACAGCTATAATGATCTGGAGATGATTCATACAGCTGATGCAGGCTGTCTGTTCAGAGCTCCGGAGAAGATTCTTCAGGAAGAGAAGGATCTGAAGCTTGTCACTGAATATGACGATCTTCTTGCTGAGATAAAAGGTTTTATCAATGGCTGACAAGAGCAGGGCAGGATTCATTGTTTCCATTGTCATGCTTCTTGTCGGGATGACAACAGGTTTCATCCTTCTTGCTATTGTTTATACCGGTCCTGTATGGGTACGTGCAGTCGTATTTCTTGTTTATCTTTTCATTACCGGAATGACTATACATTTTTCGAGAAAATATGCTGATTTCTTGAAGAAGTGAAAAACTACACAGCAATTACGCACTTCTGCTATTGACTATGCACTTGTCTTTGTGCAGATTAATGGCGATTGTTAAAGACAAGAGGAGTGCAGAAAAATGGATGAGTTTACAAAAGAAATGGAAGAAAGGCTGCTTCATGAACGCGATGAGCTTATGAAGAAGCTTAATACAGAAGGTGATGACTTCCGTTCCGAAGCTCAGGCCTCTTCAGGACGTGGAGATTCCAGTGATTTAGCTTCTGATGAGGGTGTCTACCGCAAAATGGAAGCTCTCAATGCAATGGATGCAAAGAAACTCAAGGCAATAGAGAATGCATTAAAGCGTATAGGTGAGGGCAAATACGGTTATTGCCTGCAGTGCGGAAAGAAAATCCCGGAGGGAAGGCTGCGTGCAATCCCTGAGGCGGTTCTCTGTGTTGACTGCAAGGCTCAGAACGAAAGAATAGGAATGTGATTATTTCATATAGGGATTGGAAGCGATTTCAATCCCTATATTTGTCATTGGTCCATGGCCTGGAAAAACCAGGGTTTCCTCTGGGAGGCCTTTCAGTATCCTTAGAGACTCGATAAGCTTCTCGTTGTCACCGCCGATATCCGTGCGGCCTACGCTTCCGCGGAAAAGGGTGTCTCCGGTAAAGATAACGCTTTCATTTTCAGAATATAATGATACGGAGCCTTCGGTATGGCCTGGTGTCCTGATTACTCGGAACGGACCTGCGCTCTCGCCATATATCTTATAGTCATCTGGCATATCAGCAATGAGTCCAGAAGCATAGCGCGAATAGAAAAACGGATCGAATGAGGACAGAAGCTCTATTGTGCCATTGTATCCATCCTTCACATATCCATAATCCTCTGCGGCTATGAAGACTGGCAAATCAGGATATTCTCGTCTTGCCTCTGCCAGACCGAAAATATGATCGAAGTGGCCATGTGTGAGATATACCGCTTCCAGGCTAAGACCATGGTCTTTTATGAATGAAAGCGGTTTTTCAAGAGGATACGGTGCATCGATGAGAATGCACTTGTTTCCATCATATTCATATACTGCATAACAGCAGGTACCGTATGGCCCTGCTGTAAATGGCTGTATTCTCATTTCTCTGAATATGTGACCTTTGCATTCCTTCCATTGATTGACTGATTGTTCAGCTTCTCAATAGCCTTTGCACAGTTCTCCTCGCTCATGGTGACGAATGAGTACTTGTCATGCACACGGATCTGATAGATGTCATCCCTTGTGATTCCCAGCTCGTTCTGGAGAAGCTTAGAGAGATCTTTCGCATAGAGATGCTTCATTTTCCCGATATTGAGATAAAGTGTTTTTGCCCCCTCGGGAATTACACGCTCGGTTTTCTCTTTCGTCTCCTGTTTTGGCTGGGCCTCGGCCTTTCTTTCCGGTCTTTCGGTTTTTACCCTTTTCGGGTTCTTTGCATATTCCTGTCTTCCTTCTGAAACTGTTTTCAGAAGCATTGCTGCAAGAGACATCCTGTCGAAAAACCTTACTTTCTTCCTGATAATGCTCTTGATGTTTTCAAGTTCAGCCGGGTCTGCACTTCTCATTGCCTGAAGAAGCTCATCAATCTTTCTTTCCAATGCATCTCCTGAAATCGGGGTGCTGGTTCTTTCTTCCATTGTCTGCTCCAAAATACCTGACTATAGGCGTGAAAATATGCCCTTAAGGGCACATCCATGTAGTTTCCGATGAAATCAAGCGGACTGACATAGTCTGGAAAAGGATAAGATTCTGACCATCTCTTTGTCAACAATCGCAAAGCTTGTTACACTCATGGTATGAGTGCAATTGACGAACTTCTTGGGGAAATAGAAGAAAAAGAGGGGATTATAAAGGAGAATATCCGTAACTCCGAATTGCAGCTTGGTGTACTGGCTGTTTCCCAGCATGAAGTTTTGGGCCTTCATATTGGATCCAAGCTTCTTGATGCAGCTCTGGCAGCTTCAGCTGCTCTGGAAGAGGCGGAACATGATTTTGATACCTTGGAGGCCTTTCTTGCAGAGCATATGGCAATGGAATCTGATCTGGAGGAAACACTCCAGTCCATACGTAAGCTTGATGAGGAAACAAGGCACCTCTCAATAAGGCTTGGAGCGATGATTTATGAGCAATGCTCATTTTCACTCCTCGATAAGGAAGCCTACCGCGTCGTATATGATGATGTTGAGACGGACAAGAAGCTTGAGGCAGATTCCTCCGCATCCGTCATCTCCCGTATTTTCGGTTCCGGAAAAGCAAAGGTGAGGAAGATCGGTGAGGAGGGGAGATTCATATCGTATGCTGACATTGCACTAAAAAGCGGTTCTCCTCTGGATGGTGAGAATGCTTCTGCTGTCCTGCATTCGCTTGTTGAAAAAAAACAGCAGAGAGCTGTCCTTGAGGATAAAAAGACAGAGATCCAGCTGAAGATCGCAGAAGACCGTGAGAAAGCGCGGAATGCGGAGAATACAAGGGAACAGGATGCTGAAAGAATCAAGGGATTGCAGAAGAAAGAGGAAGATGCGCTTGTAAGCTATGGAAGCTATCTCTATGACAAGGGTTCCGAGTGGATTGATAAAGATACTCCTTCGGAAATACTAGATGCCCTTGAGAATCTTCTGCACCTACATAATGAAGAGGATTCTGTACTGTCCGAGAAGGAGCGTCTTGAACGTGAAGCCAAGGCGGATGACTACAGGGCAATGATTGAAAGCGAAGAGGGAAAGATCATGATTCTTGAGAAAGAGAAGGAGCGTATCGATCGGGAAATTGCGGAGATACGCAAGGAAATCGAGGTGCTCAGAGGCAGGATTGACAGGCTTCAGGTTTAAAATGGAGCAGTGGAAGAGAATATCATTTTCTCTCCTGTCAAAGGATGCCTGAATTCAATGAGTGCGGCATGAAGCATCAGGCGTTCGCCCTCTCGTCTCTTTCCATAGAGCCTGTCTCCTTTAATCGGGTGACCTATAAGGGAAGAATGTACCCTTAGCTGATGTGTCCTGCCTGTGTGTGGGAAGAAGCGTACACGCGTATATTTCTCTCCGTCGATTACTTCCACGCCAAGGCGTTTCCATTCTGTGATGGCTTTCTTTCCGTTTTCATAATCAGCAATCTGGTATGGTCTGTTGTCTGTATCAAGGCGGATCGGAATTTCTATTCGTCCGCTTTCCTCTTTCAGCACACCTTCAAGAAGCGCTTCGTATTCTTTTCTTACCTCATGGTTTTCAAAAGCAATTGAAAGGGCACGTTTTGCTTCCCGTGTGAATGCAAGGACCAGAAGCCCTGATGTATCCATATCAAGCCTGTGACAGTTGCATTCTGCAGGAGAGCTAGGAAAGAGAAGGTGAAAACGGTAGCTTGCACTGTCTTTCTTGTCCTCCCCCCGTCCCGGAACCGAAAGCATTCCATCCTTTTTGTTTATGACTGCAATCTGGCTGTCTGCATAGAGAAAATCGAGACCAAGCATCGATGGAAGAAGCAGGCCGCATCGGGCGTCACATGGACCGTGGAATTCGGCTTTTCCATCTTTTATCCGGAATTCAGAGAGGCCTGTTATTTCCCAATCCTTCCTCAATGCGGTATTTATGCATCTCAATCCGGCACAGTCACCGGTACCCCACGGAGCTTTTTCCGGTAAGCCGATATCCTTTCCATCCCAGCACCTGAAGCGGTAAAGGGATGAAAGGGCTTTAAGGCTTTCATCCTTCAGTTTTTCCCGTTCTTCTATGAATTCATTCCGTCCATTATTGATAAGCTCTGTCAGCTCATGTATCCTTCCGTCGTTTCTTCCAAGCACCTCAGTCCATCTTGAAACCGAGAAGCATGGCTGGACATAACCAGGGATTGAATAATGACCTCCCGGACTTCCGGAGAAACCTCTGAGGATTCTGATTTCATTTGATGACTTTGGCTTTGCGATGAGAACACTCAGTGTTGTTTGTTCTGAAAGCAGAGAGAGTGGATACTCTGCAGATGGTGGAAATGATATTGAATTGCTGTCCAGTATGGAAGCAATCATTTTCTCTGCTTCAAGCCGTGCCTCAGGAGTTTCCAGAAAACTTATCATGATAGATGATTCTATTATTTTCCGTGGAGTGTGGACAAGGAGGCATCAAGTGTTTATAATCACGGTGTTTTCCGGGTAGTAGCGCAGGGGCTAGCGCACTTGGTTCGGGACCAAGGGGTCGGAGGTTCAAATCCTCTCTGCCCGATCAGGACTCTTGATAGAGTCCTTTTTCTTTCTCTATGTGATATCATCTGTACAGGAGGAAGATAAATGAATAGTACAATAAAAGATCTTCTTGAACGGCGGAGTTCCAGGAAATACAGGGATGAGCAGATAAAGGATGAGGAACTTGAGACTGTACTGAAAGCTGGTGAATATGCACCTTCTGCGATGAACCGGCAGAGTTCTATAATGGTTGTGCTTCAGAATAAGGAGGAAATAGCAAAGCTTTCAAAGATGAATGCTGCCATCATGCATTCTGATAAGGATCCGTTCTATGGTGCTCCAACCGTCATCATCGTTCTTGGTGACAGAAACAATAACAATGCAGTACAAGATGGATCCCTGGTTATGGGTAACTTGATGAATGCTTCTCATGCTCTTGGTCTTGGGTCCTGCTGGATCAACAGGGCATATGAGGAATTCGAGACAGAGGAAGGTAAAAAGCTCCTTGAATCATGGGGAATCAAAGGCGATTGGATAGGAATAGGGCATTGTATTCTCGGCTATCCTCTCGACATGCCAAAGGAAGCAGCCCCAAGAAAGAAGGACTGGGTATATTACGTCCGTTAGACAAAGTCCGCATATTCGGCTCCGGTAGCCTTTACAAGGTTGTCGGGGCTTATTTCAATCTGGATACCACGCTGGCCACCGCTGACATATATTGTCTCTTCGAGCTCTGCCAGCTCTGATATGTATGTCGGATAATGTCTTTTCATCCCAAGTGGAGAGCAGCCACCGCGTATGTATCCAGTAAGTGCGAGAAGCTCTGATGTCTTTATCAGATCGATTTCCTTGCTGCCTGTGATGCTTCTTGCCTTTTTCATGGATATTTCAAATTCCGCAGGAAGGCAGAATACGAAAATCTGTTTATCTGAGTTTCTCATGACGATTGTCTTATATACCCGCTCAAGATCCAGGCCTGCACTTTCTGCCGCATGAACCGCATCCAGATGCTCTTCATCCCATTCGTACTCATGGATTTCATAAGGGATTGAAAGGCTTTCAAGGATTCTCATCGCATTTGTCTTCATGCTACAAGTAGTACTTGATTATATTGCTTCAGGCAAGCAGTGTCAGATAGTACCCAATGAAGAACAGTATGGAGCCAGCAAGTACGAATATATGCCATATAAGATGATTATGCGGGATTTTCCGTATGGAGTAGAAGAGGACTCCTACTGTATATGTTATTCCTCCTGAGAGTACATAAGGAAAAAGAGATGAGGGGATGTACGGGAATACGCTGTCGTATATTGTTATGATTGACCATCCCATGATGACATAGAGTGCAATATGCAATGGATAGAAACGACCCCAGAAACGTATCGTAAGTATTATTCCTGTTGCTGCCGCTATCCATATACCTGCTGTGTATGCGATTGTGAGCGGGGAGCCGATATAGAGAAGTATCGGGGTGTAGGATCCTGCGATAAGAAGATATATGCTTGAATGGTCCATTACACGTAAGATCTTCTTCATCAGGCCTGGCTCCAGATAATGATAGAATGCAGAAGAGGCATATAGAATGATATTTGTGACTGCAAAAATGATCATTCCTGTTTTCGCCTCCTGGTTTGCGGCCGGAGCCTCTGCTGCCATTACTGCAAAGAATCCGAAAAAGGCCAGTATCAGACCGATGAAATGAGAAATGGCATTCTCCTTCTCTTCGGAAATGGTTACATGCTGCGGTAGTGTGATGTTCTGTGAAATCCATGTGCTCATGCCTTGAATCTACAGGCAGAGGGAAACGTTGTAAAAAGCGAAAATTAATCAATTTCAGCAAATAGCCTGCATTTACCAGAATCCAGACCCTGATAGTATGATTTGACTATATACAGATTTTGTGGATTTTGTACAAAAATAATAGTGCTGGTAGCCAGACTCGAACTGGCAAGGGCAAGCCCGGCAGATTTTGAGTCTGCTGTGTCTACCAATTTCACCATACCAGCGCGTAAGCGATGATAACAGAATAACCTGTACGGAGGCAAGTGAATATTGAGGTTGATTGCTTGTTAGGGTATTGTATACCCATGCTCAAGCGTATCTTATCAATTGTTCTCCTCTTCATGACTGTCATCTCTTCTTTGTCTGCATCTGAGATGGATGAGTCAGGAATTATTGTTTCTGATATTCCCGTAATTTACGGAGATGAGAGCTTCAGGGAGAGAATACTTGAGAAGACGAAAGGGGAGCGTGATCCTGTAGGTTTGGTCCTCACCGGAGGTTCCGCGAGAGCGCTTGCTCATATAGGTGTTCTTGAATTCCTGGAAGAGGAAGGAATCGTTCCTGACTTTATCATTTCAAACTCCATGGGTTCCATCATCGGCATGCTGTATGCGGCAGGCCTTACTCCTTCTGAGATAATTGATTTGCTGTTATCTGCTGACCTTTCCACGTTATTCAGTTTTACTCTTCCATTATCCGGCGGAATCATCATGCCTTCAGGTTTTGAGACTCTTGTGGAAACTGTAGTTGGAGAAGACACGAGGCTTGAGGATCTTGATATTCCTGTCATGGTTGTCTGCGATGACATCGTGACAAAGCGTGAGGTGAGAATAACGGAAGGCGATTTCACTGATGTGATGCTTGCCTCTTTTGCCCTTCCTGTCTATTTCCCTCCACGAGAGTATCAGGGACACCTGCTTATCGATGGCGGGGTCATTACACTGCTTCCTCTTGAGGCGGCATTTGAATATACGGATACGGTAATTGTCTCAACTGCATTCTATAATGCGACTGATATCAATCTGATGAATCCGATAACAATACTTAATTCATCCTTTGATATAGGCAAGAACCAGAAGGCTGCCACGTCGATGAAAGAGAATCCAGGATTCATATGGATCCGCTGCGATGTAGAGGAATTCTCATTCATGGATTTTGATAAGGCTGCTCTTATGGCAAGAATCGGTTATGAGAGCGCTGCAAGAGAGAAGGAGAGTCTTGAATCAATATATAAAGGCGGTGTGCCTGAATCACTTCTGGTCTCCAGGGAGAAAGTCGGGAGACAGATTGAGGCAGCCAAGCGGAATCTTGATTATTTCGGACGCGTTGATGCCTCTTCTCCTTCAACTTCTCTTTCATTTTCATTTGAATCGAATCAGGGAAATGAATACCGCAGATATCTATCTGACACTACGGATCTCGCACTCATCTATGAATACAGAATGAATGGGCTTGAAACCGGTATCCTTGCAGGCGGTGCCTTTGATTTATCCACACATGAGGTTGCTGCAGCATATCCTCTGATCAAGGGATTCTTCAGGTACTATCCAATCGACAGACTGCGCTTCACATTCGATATATCTGCCACTTTCTGCCATGAGCCTTGGTACATTCCTCATATTTATGCAAGGCAGGGTTTTGACTGGGTGATGTTCCATAGAAGCAACTCATATTCCCTGACATTCAAGGAAGCCTTTGAATATACAACAGGATTCAACGGACGTGAAGCCCTTGCGATTTCTGGAATGGTTGATGGTGATTTCACCCTCTCGCTTTTTGACATGAAAGCATCTGTCGGTTATCTTTTCACCGCGGATGATATTCTCTTCAATAATCCTCGGCACTTTGCAGAAGCAGCTTTTTCCATGCGCTTCTGGATACCAGGCGGAAGAACATGGTTCCTGGATGCCGGTGTCTTTTCCAGGATATCTGCAGATGGTAAGGGAGAGGTTCCTTTATTCCTTTCAGATGGTTATTCAAGCACATTGCTTGGTACAGGATATGACTATACCCGTCTTTCCCGTTACCATAATACGATATTCTCAATAAGTGCAGGATACGCTTTCAAAACAGCTCCTACATTCGGTGAATTCCTCATCTTTGAGGATATGGAGCTTTCTGCATATTGTGATGTCCTCTTGCATGATACGGCCTTTGATTATTCAGCGGGAATTGAGGCCCAGACATCATTCTCTGTCATAGGCCTCATGAAGCTTCCTTTCCGTATCAGGATGGGCTATGATTCACTTGCTGAGGGATTCGTATCTTCCTTCATATTCTCACTGAAATATTAATCCTGGTGACGCTTGAGCCATTTCTCATCTGCATCCGTAAGCTCGGTATTTGCTTCTCTGTCATCTTCTTCATCTGCCTCGCTGATGACTTCTGAGAAATCAGGTTCTGCTGGATAGCCTGGGAGTATGGATGGAATCGGCTTTGCAATTTCCGATCTCTCGAAACGAGGGATTGTCCCATTGACGATTCTGAGTATCGCCTTATTATCTCTGTTTGCAGCTTCGACGAAAGGAATGCATCTGTACTCATCCGATAGTATTTCTAGCATTTCAGCCACATTTTCCTTTGTATAGACTGAATAACGTGCGAAGTCCGAATCAAGGGCCTCTTTAAGCATTCTCCTTGCATTTTCCACATCTCCGTAATGCATATAGACCTGTGCGAAATGCACGTATGCATCAGGAAAACCTGGTTTTGCTTCATCACAGAGTGCTCTGAGATATGCACCTGCCTGTTTCCACTCTCCATGGAACATGGCGTTTACAGCAAGAAAATCTACAATAGCCGGAGAAGATGCACCGCTTGTGCCCATCTCGTCAAGAAGTTCGCTGAATTCTCTTGTCTTTCCAGCTGCAAGATAATAGGTGAGAAGGTTTATGCACAGATTCCTTGAGACATAGCCATTCGTCTTTGCTGTCTCGCAGAGTTCGATTGCCTTTGCGTAATCCTTCTGCAGCCAGTAATACATGGACAGAGAGGATAGCGCGGGCCCTGCAACCTTTCTTTCCTTTGACAGTGAGAGAGGTTCCAGTATTTCCTTTGCGCTCTCTTCGTCATCATTCTGAAGCAATACAGAAGCTGCTACTACAGCATTCTCATTGGACAGTCCGGCTTTCAGTGCTTTTTTCATAAGCTGTACACCCTGCTGTTTCTTTCCATATTCCATGCTGTTTATGGCTCTGACAGCCTTTGAGAAGTAAACAGTCCCCCTGCTTGCATAGATGAGCAGTACCGCAGCTGCTGTTATGAGTATAAGTCCGATGAAAGCCGGAATGCTGTCATCCATCATCGCAATCAGTGCAAGTATAAGGACGCCTGTTCCTGGAATGAATCTGTATTTCCCCATATATAATCTCTGCAGATCCGCAAAAGAAATCTGAATCTGCAATTCCTCCCGTACTATTTGTTTATATGACGCAGATAGAGTTTCCTCTGTTGCGACAGCTTACCGCTTATGCTAGCATCCACTTTGCTTATGGGAAAGAGGATATTGCTTCATGTGTGCTGCGGACCATGCTCCACAAGTTCTGTGGAGAGACTGATTTCTGAGGGATATGATCCAGTTCTGTTCTTTTCAGACAGCAATATATTTCCGGAATCAGAATTCATGAAACGCTATGAGAATCTTCTCATAGTCGCCGAGCATTACAATCTGCCTGTGATTCTGGATGAATGGGATCATGACGGCTGGCTCGAAGCTGTGAAAGGTCATGAGGGAGACAAGGAACATGGTCAGCGCTGCAGTATCTGCTTCCGTTTCAATCTTGCCAGAGCTGCGGCGAAGGCGGAAGAACTGGGTATTGAGGAATTTGCCACAACGCTGACTGTATCCCGTTTCAAAAACAGCCGTAAGATATTTGATGAGGGAGACAAATTCAAAGGATTCAGGGAATTTGATTTCAAGAAAAAGGATGGTTTCAACAGGTCGATCATTCTTTCTAAAGAATTAGGACTCTATCGTCAGACATGGTGCGGCTGTGAATTTTCCATGGGGGATAAAAGTGCTACGTAAACTGCTGAAAGTACTGACACAGCGTTTGTTCTGGTTTGCCGTATTCATTGTTATACAGTTTGCATTGCTGCTTTATGTAGTACTGTGGGCAAGCTACGCAAAAGGGTTCTATCTGGCATTTTCCATATTGTCAGTAGTGATGCTTTTCGTTGTGTTCACTCGCTCAGAGAAACCGGCATACAAGATGGTGTGGATGTTCCTGATAGGTATACTTCCTGTTTTTGGCGGTGTTCTTTACCTTATCATGGCAAATAAGAAACTCGGCTATTTTTCCAGGAAGAAAACGAGAATGTTTTTAAAGACGCTTCCTGATCCTTCGCAGTTTCCTGAAACTGCAGAAGACTCTCTGCTCAGAGAGGCGCCTGAATACAGCAATATTTCAAAGTATATAAGAAATGTAACTGGTATGCCGGCATGGGGCAGGACTGAATGCAGCTATTTTTATTACAGTGAGGAATTCTTTCTTGATGTCCTGAATGAGATACGCGATGCAAAGCGCTTTATTTTCATCGAATATTTCATCATAGGAGAGGGGAAATGGTGGAAAAGAATCCTTGGAGAGCTGGTTGAGAAAGTAAAGCAGGGTGTTGATGTCCGTATCATATATGATGATATGGGATCAATAAATTCAATCCCCGGTCATTATGATGCGAAACTCCGGAGCTATGGGATAAAAGCTGTTGCCTTCAACCGCGTCAAGCTTCATCTGAATCCAAGATTGAATTTCCGTGATCATCGGAAGATTTTCGACATCGATGGTGTTGTCTGTTATACAGGAGGCCTCAATCTTGCGGATGAGTATGCTAATGATGAGATCCGCTTCGGGTACTGGAAGGACAATGCCGTAAAATTCCGAGGCGCTGCTGTATGGAACTTCACATTCATGTTTCTTGAGATGTGGAATGGAGTGTGGGGCGGAAACGATAATCTGAGTGATTATCTTCCATCCGTTGCTTCTTCTGATGATGGGTTTGTCCAGCCATTCGGTGACAATCCTTTCGATGATTCATGCACCGCCGAAGATGTATACATACAGATGATTGCCAATGCAAAGCGGTATGTGTGGATCACCACACCTTATCTCATTCCTGATGACAGGATGATGGGTGCTTTGAAAATGGCGGCAGCATCCGGGGTGGATGTTCGGATCATTACCCCACATTATCCGGATAAGAAAACAGTTTTTGAGGTATCGAGGTCAAATTATATTCCTCTGCTGAAATCCGGGGTGAAGATTTTTGAATATATGCCAGGATTCATACATTCAAAGACATTTCTTGCTGATGATAGTGCTGCAGTTGTCGGAACCACGAACATTGATTACAGGTCATTCTATCTCCATTTTGAATTATCCGTGCTTTTTATCGGTTCATCGGTGGTGCAGTCGGTAAAAGAGGACTTCCTTCGTACGTTTGAAATGTCTGAGGCAATGAACCCTGACATGGTTGCCGTACATAATCCTGTAAGGCGGTTTATCAGGTATTTCCTCCGGCTCTTTTCTCCTGCATTCTGAGCTTGACCTAGCTTCGATTGGCAAGTACTGTTTCTATATATGAGTACAAAATCTGCAGTAATCCCTTCTGCGGCCGGGGAGAAAGAGGCCAGAGATGCATTTGAGGATATCATATCTGTTTTCTGTTCTGTTTCCGACAAGGATGATATGAAAGCACTTTTCGATGATCTGTTTACCGAATCTGAGGTGAAGGACATGATCACCAGATGGCTTTTAATGACGGATCTTTACAAGGGTAAGCCTCAGCGTGAGATTGCTGAAAAAAGAAAGCTGTCACTTTGCAAGATCACAAGAGGTTCAAGAATGCTGAAAAAAGAAGACGGCTTCATGCACCGTCTCCTTTCTTCACGTTATGATGATCATCTTCATATCTGAAATCTGATTATCTTCTGCGTTTGCGTTTTTTATCAGGGAAGGTGTATCTTCCATCTTCCCCGTCACGTGTATCACGTCCGTATGGCTGATAGTCATCTTCCCACTTCTTGCGGCGTTTGCCTTTTCCTCTGAAAGCTTCCTTGCGCCCTGAAGCTTTTTTCCTCGAATCCCTTGCGCCACCTTCGGGTTTTGCCCTCATAACAACGGGCTTTCCCTTCATCGTGCGATCTGAGTATGCTTTGAGGATTTCCTCTGCAACGGAGAATGGTGCAGATACGAATGAGGATGTCTCGTTGATTTCCACATCGCTTATGTCTTCGTCTCTGACTCCTGCCTGATCGATTAGGATGTTTATGAGCATTCCCTTCGTCAGGCCGTCTTTACGGCCTCTTGCAATGAAAAGACGTGTCTTCCCGCCTTCGTCCATTGATGGTGCCTTGACACGGTCATAGCGTTCTCTGTTTCTTGCCTCATCACGCTTTTCCCTTCTTGATTTCTCTCTTTTTGCAATTGCTGAGCCTATTTCCCTGTAACGGGAGATGTCGAGTTCATTCTTGTAGATTGAAGCAAGAAGAAGCGCGAAGGCTTCTGTAGCATCTCGTCCGGAAAGCACGCTGTTTGCGATTTCCATGTATTCTGCTTTGGGATCGGATTCAAGGATGTCGAGGATGCTTTCTTTGATTCTTTCCTTTTTCTTCTCGATTATTTCCTCAGCCCTCGGGATCTCTTCCTTGCGGATGTCCGATCTCGCAGCCTTCCTTATGTATGAGAATTTCCTTGATTCAGAAGGTGTTATGAATGTAATTGCAGTTCCGTTTTTCCCTGCTCTTCCTGTTCTTCCTACTCTGTGTATGTAAATCTCAGGATCCTGCGGGATTGTATAATTGATCACATGCGTCAGATCCTGTATGTCCAGACCTCTTGCTGCGACGTCTGTAGCAACAAGTATGGAGATCTGATGCTCTTTCATTTTCCTCAGGATCTGCTCTCTTTCCCTTTGTGAGAGATCCCCATGAAGAGAAGCTGCGTCATATCCTCTGTCATGGAGTTTCTGGCCAATCTCGTCACACTGGAGTTTTGTGCGGCAGAAAACAACACCATAGAAATCCGGCTCTCTGTCAATGATTCTTGTCAGAGCCTCAAGTTTATCTGCCTCTCTCACTTCATAATAGATCTGATCTGTGGAGATTGCAGCTGTATCTTTTTTCTGTGTCCTGATAATCTCCGGATTCTTCATGAATCCTTCGGCCAGTTTCATGATGGCAGGTGGCATCGTTGCAGAGAAAAGAAGCATTCTGCGCTTGTCAGGTACTGCCCTGAGCACTGCTTCGATATCATCAATGAAGCCCATGTCGAGCATTTCGTCGGCTTCATCAAGAACAAGGAATTCAAGTGAATTCAAATCAAGAGAACCGCGCCTTATATGATCAAGTACACGTCCAGGTGTTCCGACAACTATTTCAGAACCTCTTTTAAGTCTTTTCAGCTGCTGGACCATGCTAGCACCGCCATATATAGGTGTTATATCAAGTCTTCTATTTCCTCTCAGAGAGCTCATTTCCTCGCTTACCTGGCTTGCAAGCTCTCTTGTCGGTACCAGTATCAAGGCCTGTACCTTACCATTCTGGGAAACTGTCTCTAGTATTGGCAGTGCAAATGCTGCCGTCTTTCCTGTGCCTGTCTGTGCCTGTCCTACTATTTCCGTCCCTTCCTTGAGAAGAAGCGGTATTGCCCGTCTCTGTATTTCAGTAGGCTCTTCAAATCCTTTTTCCTTTAGCGCTCTTATAGACTCTTCACCAAGTCCAAGTTCTCTGAATCCTTCAAGTTCCATATTCTGGATTATGACGAACAAGAGGATTTTCAACAACCATGTTATTTTCCGTTTCTTTTGAGAGTGGACTGCCTTAGTGAACAGAAAGGCATAGAGGAGCGCCATGAAAACTGCAGACATCTTTATTTCGATTCCTTTCACGTGTTAAAGTACATTTGATTTCAGGAGGGGTTTATGAAGACAGTAGGATATAGAAATGCATGGAGTTTCCTTGATGAATACAGGGGAAAGGAATTCTCAGGGAAATGGCCGACCATTCCGGAGCTTTTACATATTACAGCTTCAAAATATCCTGATAACCTTTGTCTCCGTGCATTTGATCCTGATCTTTCTCTTACTTACAGGGAGACTGAATCTGCAGTCATCCGCATTGCAAGAGCTTTGATTTCTGATGGTTTCAAGCCTGGTGATAAAATCGCTGTGACAGGGCATAATTCCGTGGAGTGGGCGCTCTCTTATTTTGCCGTCATAAAAATGGGCGGAGTTGTTGTTCCTCTTGATCCGACACTGAAGGATAGCGAATTGGAACGGTTCATCGGATTCGGTGATGTGACAGGGCTTTTTGTAGAGAAGGAGAGGATAGACAGAATTGATCAGGATGGGACTTTAAGAATCCGTAAATACAGTCTCGAAGATGATGTTATGAAAATGGATGGGCCTGATGTAGGTTTTCCTGATATCAAGGAAGATGATCTTGCCGCAATACTCTTTACATCCGGGACCACAGGAGTACCTAAAGGGGTAATGCTGACACATAGCAATCTTGTTTCAGATTGTTTCCTTACGCAGTCAACAATCGAATTTTCCCCTTCTGATGTTATTTATGCAATTCTTCCGCTTCACCATGCATATACAATGATGGCCGTGCCATATATGGCTATAAGCACAGGCGCTTCTGTCGTGTTCGGAAAGAAGCTTGCGATTTCTCATATTTTCCGTGAGCTGAGGGATGGCGGTGTTACTGTTTTTATGGCCGTGCCGATGCTGTACAACAAGATGATTTCATCTCTTATGGCAGGTGTTAGGAAAAAGGGGACGGCTGTCTATGCTGTTATCAGAGGAATGATGAAGATTTCCGGGTTTATCAAGACAATGACAGGACTCAATATTGGAAGATCTTTATTCGGATTCCTTCTTGAGAAGCTCTCATTTGAAAATGTGAGAGTGTGCATATCCGGAGGTGGGCCTCTTCCGGTTTCAACATTTACGATGTTCAATGAACTCGGAATGGACTTCGTGCAGGGGTATGGTCTTACGGAAGCTTCTCCTATTACGCACCTCAATCCCATCGCAGCATTCAGGACAGAGTCTGTCGGAAGGAGTTTCCCTGAAGAGGAGGTAAAGATCGTAGACCCAGACAGTGATGGTAATGGTCTTATTTTCATAAAGGGGCCGATGATCATGCAGGGATACTATAAGAATAAGGAAGCTACCGATGAGGTTCTTAATGATGGATGGCTCAACACCGGTGATGTAGGGCATCTTGATAAGGATGGATACCTGTATCTTACAGGGCGTAAGAAGAATGTCATAGTCACAGAGGGGGGCAAGAATGTCTTCCCGGAAGAAGTAGAGGATCCTTTCCAGCTTTATGAGGATATCGAGCAGATTTGTGTTTTCGGATATCTGGCTGATAAGAATCTTAAGAAAGAAGGAATAAGAGCCATAATCGTCCCGTCAAAAAGCTGTATGGATCGTTTCTCGAATGACAATGAGCTGATTAAGCGGAGAATGAATGAGATTGTCGATGAAGTGAATAAGAATGCTGCTTCTCATAAGCGTATAAGAAGGGTTGATGTAGTCTATGAAGCATTGCCTATGACTGGCACTAAAAAGGTCAAAAGAGGGGAAGTCATCGAAAAATATGGGGATAAATAATGAGCTTCACGAACGGTAAAAACAGGAACTTGCTAATTATTTCTGAAAAGTGTTGACACAGTCTTAATTTTCTGCCATATTTGTCGACGTTGAAATTGCTAGGTGCACGCCTCGCTTTCGCTTAATGGTGGAAGTAGTTCAGCGGTAGAGCGGCAGATTGTGGATCTGCTTGTCGAGGGTTCGATCCCCTTCTTCCACCCTACTACCTCCAATGGAGGAAAAGCGCTCTTAGCTCAACGGATAGAGCGTCGGACTTCGAATCCGCAGGTTGTAGGTTCGAGTCCTACAGGGCGCATAAATTTGGGCCGCTAGCTCAGCTGGTAGAGCAACAGACTCTTAATCTGTGGGTCAAAGGTTCGATCCCTTTGCGGCTCATAACACCGCGAGAGTGGTGAAACTGGTATACACGCTAGTCTTAGGAACTAGTACTTCGGTGTGCGGGTTCGAGTCCCGCCTCTCGCACGAAACCTAAGCCCGGTGGGTGTACGGTATTTGCGGAAATAGCTCAGTGGTAGAGCTCCACCTTGCCAAGGTGGATGTCGCGGGTTCAAGTCCCGTTTTCCGCTCTAAGGCAAGTCTTTATAAGATAAGGACTTGCCTATATTTTTAATTGTAGAAATTGCAGTTTTCCCTGCTCGATATTGGAACCAATTTCCGGTAGTGGTTCCAAAAAATTTGGAGGACTGCAATATGAAAATCAAGAACGGACGCTGTTCCGCACCGTTTCCCAGACATTCCGGGAAGAAAACCACGTACTACTATTATGTGTATGATGAGCATGGCAAGCGTGTAAAACGCTCTACTGGAGCCCATTCAAAGGCTGCTGCTATGGCTGTAATCCAGGATAGGATCAGAACAGGGACTCTCATATCAGACAGACTCATTGCTGAAGCTGGCAGTTCCAGTACTCTTTTCAGGGATTATGCAAGAGATTTCTTCATAAAAGACAAGTGTCCTATATGTCAGGATAAGATCCTTAGAGGAAAGCCTTATACTACCCGGGTGATAAAGGAGAATAGGCAGCGTCTGGCTGATCATATAATGCCATTCTTTGAGAGGATGTCAGTTTCCGGAATCAATGCCGGTGACATAAAACGCTGGCAGTTATGGCTGCATGAGAAAGGTCTGGCAAATTCAACGGTGAACAGATGCAGAAGCACATTGTCTCCGATTCTTGATAATGCTGTTGAAAATGGCCTTCTTTCTGCCAACCCTTTAAAAGCCACAAAGCCGCTGTACGTGTCACCGGAAAGCCCTCGGGAAGCTTTTACAAGAGAGGAGATTGTTGCTCTCTTTTCTGTAGAATGGGATTCTGAAATAGCACGGCTAGCTGTTATGGTCGCCGCCTTTACTGGGATGCGGATAGGAGAAGTTAGGGCATTGCGGACTGAATATATCCATGATAATGCTATCATTATCAAGCATAACGCAGAGAAGGACGGCAGCATAAAGACAACGAAATCTGAGAAGGAAAGGCTGTGTCCTATTCCAGAGAAGCTTGCTTCGGAGTTAATAGAATTCGTAGGCAATCGTTCTGGGTTCATTTTCACACTCAATGGTGTAAAGCCAGTCTATGATTCATACATCAATAAATATCTGCATCGAGCTATGGAAAAGGCTGGGATTACAAGAGAGAATCTATCATTCCATTCAACAAGGCATTTCCTCAATTCTGAATTGGTCGAAGCCAATGTGTCTGGTGATATGATCCGGGCTGTCATAGGCCATGAATCTGCCGCAATGACCGCTAGATATTTGCATCTTCAGGCTTCCAGGATGGAACCAGTAAGGGAAACACAGAAGGAAATAGAGGAAGCTATAGGAGGATTGATATAGAATAAGGTTAATTGTCTTCTTGTTGTTAGGAGTCGTCCACTATATTACAATTATTATGGGAGGATTCAATGTTAAAGCGCCCTATTGAAGATGCTTCTCGAAATGAATTAATGCGTTTGCTTGGTAATCTTGAAAACTATCTTGAAGCTGATGTTATTTCTTATTATGGGGAAATAGTCAATGACAGCGCTTCCAATTTGAAGTTTGTAATTGAGAAGCTGCAGGAAGAGAAAGAACATAAGCACAACAAGCTCTATTTCATTCTTACCACACCTGGCGGAAGCGTACTTCCCGTCGAAAGAATGGTAACCATAATGCGTCACTACTATAAATATGTCTGTTTTATTGTACCTGACTATGCATACAGCGCAGGAACGGTTCTATGTATGAGCGGTGACGATATTTATATGAATTATTACAGCGCATTAGGCCCAATCGACCCTCAGGTCCAAAACAAAGAAGGCAAACTTGTCGCCGCGCTTGGTTATTTAGATAAAGTAGAGGAAATGATAGAGAAGTCCCGGAACAATACTTTGACTTCAGCAGAATTTCTGATACTCAAAGATATAGATTTAGGCGAAATACGCTCCTATGAGCAAGCAAGAAATCTTACAATAGACCTCTTAGAAAAATGGCTCGCTGTATATAAATTCAAGAACTGGATAACGCATAAAGACGGAAGGCCTGTAACAGTTGATGAGAAAAAAGAGCGAGCCAAGGAAATCGGGCAATCGCTAAGCGATAGCAAGTATTGGAAATCTCATGGAAGACCAATAACTATCAATGAACTTACTTCAGGGAATCTTCGTTTAAAAATTGATGATTACGAACAGGATCAGAAGCTAGCTCAACTCATAAATAGCTATTATGAATATGTAATAGAATATATACTGACTCATAATTTCAGGATATTTATCCATTCAAGGAGTTTCTTATGAAATCAGGAACGATAGAAGCTGAATTCAAAAAGGTAATATCCGGTTTTGATGAATCATTGATTCCCGATGATTTGGCAAAAGCAGATGCTTTTTATAACCATTTGCAGAAAGAAGGAATATTGAAGAGAAAAGAAAGCCAGCTTTTTCCGAATGAAGCGTATTCTTTCAGATCGCAAACAGGACAAATTCAATGATGTGGTAGCCGGGTTCTCCCGGCTTTTTCTTTTACAATGCACTTATTCCTTTTTGGTAATCGCGTTCTCTGATAACAGATGAATTCAATCCGTTGTATATCACACTGCAGGTACCTGTTTCAGCATCAATGAGCTCTGGCTGTAGGATAATCGTATCAATGCCAGAATCTCCTCCAGCTCCCCAACAAGCGGCTACGGGTTTTGTTTCAATCTCGGACATCCAATTCAGATAATCAAAGTCGGGGTAATCATATTTTGATACTTCCAATATAGGCTCTCCATACTTTTCGGACAGCTGAAAATGCAGCTTGTCATACAAATTCTCTAGGGTGATTCCATCCCGTGAATCTGATTTGCCGATGCCTACTGCTTGTATGTAGTAAAGTCCTACCTCATTATCAACAAGAACAACATACACAGGCAGATCCGGATGAGGAGAAGGGACATCCAGCGCTAAGAGATAACCTGTTTCCTCGTCTTCTTTCTCTTTTATTTCAGCTCCAGCTTCCAGTATCTGATCAATAGACCACCCCATTTCCAGCCCAAATGGATCTGCCGCTAATAAAGAACAACAGAAACATATAAATGTAAAAATCGATAATATTGTTTTCATCTTACCTCCCCACGAACAACTCCACGCCATTAGGCAATACTGCCGCTGGTGTGCCGTTCAGCTTCTTTTTTCGTAACTGTGTATTCAGTCGGTAGACCCAGTATCTGTTCGACCATGAACAGTTGTGTTTCGGTAGCAGTATATTCACATCTGTTTGCAATCCTTTCTGTTCTCTCAGAATAGAATGCCTTGCCGGTTCTTCCTGTAAGGAGAGCTTCAATTGTCTTTCTTGTTGCTCCGGAAAGCCGCAATAGATCCTCTGGTTTTGGCATATATCCTCTCGATCTCTGCTGGGTAAGCCTGTGGTAATCTATTCCGCTTGCCTTGGCTAATTCTCCTAGAGATTTGTAAGGGTTGATCTGATCAATGTTGTTCCAGAATTCCTGTACCGTAAACATGAGAAAAGTATAACTGCATTTAGAAAATGATAGTACAAATACTTAAAAAATACCTTGACTTTTACTACTACTACTACTACTATCAGGCTATCGTTTAGTAGTTCTACATAAAAGCGAGGTAGTCATAATAAATATGAAAGACGCATTGATGCTTGCTGTTCAGATTACACCCGAAGAAAGAGCTATATCAAAAGAGATAGCCAGGAAGATGGGGATGACTTATTCCGGATGGCTCGGACTCCTGGTCAGACGAGAGCTACGCAATTCAAACATTGCCTCCAATGATTCTGTTTCGTCTGCAGGGGTTGCATTTGGCCGTGGCACTGCAGGCGATATAAGGGACAGCTCAATCCTCTGAGATGGTTATTCTGGGAGGCTGGCCACCTCCGTCCCAAAACGGCCAGTTTTCAGGAGGGAAATCATGAAAAAAGAGAAGATAGCCGAAATCGAAGCAGCTATGGATGGTTATTTGAATGCCATGAGAAACGGCTTTCTGGATCTTCTTGCAACTCTTCAGGAAGATGACAAACCGGTAGAAATACCGGTCATAGCAGAACAGAAGCCTGACCGTCTGTTCTCAGCTCCAGAAGCTGCAGATTACCTGCATTTGTCATATGCATATTTCCGTCGTCTAAGCAAAGGGCCTGACAGTCCTCCTTTCTATGATTTCGGTACGGTCAAACGCTACAGGGAATCAGATCTGGATAACTGGGCAGCCAACAGGAAAAGGTATGTCAGAAAACAGGCTTAGTGCCTTTTTTCATAATCGGATGTCGAGCCGGACGGAAAGGCTAGAGCAGGGAAAAGCACAGCTCCTGCCGGAAACAGGAGCTGTCTACTTCGAGGGTGCTATACCCCTCATCCTTTTATCAACCTGGATAGAAGTATAGCAAAGGAACACGGATGGAAACAAGAATCACCGAGCTAATAGCACTTGTGCTTATCGCGGTTTCCTTATTTGCCGCAATGTTCATTCTTCCCCGTATCGAGAGAAAGCTTGAGAAGGAGAGGAAAGCGAACTGGGCAATCATCGACAGGGAGTTTGTTGACTTCCAGGAGGAATGCAATGGTTGAGGCTTTTTATAGAAAGTCTTTTCTTAAGAGGGAAGACTGGCTTGCAGAGAGAAATAGACACCTGCAGGCAAGCGATGCTGCTTCCATAGATGGTTCATCTCCCTGGAAGAGTGCAGCAGAGCTCTATGATGAGAAGATGGGAATATTTCCCTCTGAGGATATCTCCGGGAAACCGTATGTGAAGTATGGCATCAAGATGGAGCCTGTGGCCCGTGAAGCTTTCATGCTGGATGTGCCTTATTTCTCGCTGGAATATAATCAGTATGACATCCTTGAGTCGAAAAAGCGCTCTTATATGGGAGCAACACTCGATGGTGAGCTTACCGTCACAAGCCCTATGAATCCATGGGGCTTCCCTGTCGGAACGAAAGGTGTATATGAAGGCAAGACCGGAGGATGGACAAAGCAATCACATCTCTATTCATGGGATGGCACTGAGAATTACATTCCGCCTTATTATTACGTCCAGGGGCTCCACCAGCTATCAGTGACAGGCTGGGATTTCGTTATCTTCGGAGCTCGTCTTAAGAGAGACCCATTCAGGGATGAAGATCAGGGATTCCCGGAAATACGCACGTTCTACAGAATCATCGATCGCAGATCCAGAGCTGTCCAGGAAGATATAAGGCTCCTCGAAGATGAGGAAGAAGCTTTCTGGGAGAAACACATACTGGCACACAGAAGACCGGCAAGGAGGATTGCTATATGACAGATAAGGAACAGTTTGACCTTGTGGTCAAGCCAAGCGCAGGAAACATCGTATCGAATCTTGCAGATCTCGAAACCTGGGTAAAGTCCGTAACCGAACCATACATTGGCCAGGTTGTCACGGATGACCAGGCAAAATTCGCGAAGAAAGATCTTGCAGATCTCAGGAAGCTGAAGACAGCACTTGAGGATGAGAGGAAGAAGGCAAAGTCCATCATCATGGAGCCTTATACACAGTTCGAGGCTATGTATAAGGCAGCTGTTTCCTCTCTTGACGAAGCCATTGCAGGCATAGACAGGCAGATAAAAGAAATCGAAGCCATTGCAAAGCAAAAGAAAGAGGAGAAAATCAAAGCTTTCATCCTGGAATCTGCTGAGGAGAGTTTCGGTAAGCGCATACATGCAATCGTATCAAGACCTGATGTCATGGCATGGTTCTTTGACCAGAAATGGCTCAATGCCACAGCTGCAAGGACAACTATAGAAAGGATCATAAGAGAGAAGCTCCTAGAGATGGTAAGAGCTATAGATTCTATCGAGACATCTGCCGGAGATGATGCAGCAGCTGCACTTGATGTCTATTACTCTACGGGTTCACTTTCTGCTGCAATCCTGAAGAAATCACAGCTTGATGAAATCAGGAAGGTGCAGGTAGCAGAGAAAGCTTCAGCTGAGGCAGTCAGTGAGACAGAGTCACAGAATGCACCCGGTCATCAGCCCGCAGAGACCCCATACGTTACACCGGTTGCTGATCGCATCTTCTTTGATATCCCTCTGGAACCGGAAGATGAAGTGCAGAAAGAACTTATGCGCATTCCTGCGGTCCTGGTGTTCCCTAGGTACAAGATGTATTTACTCAAGGAAATAATGTCCAAACTTGGAATAAAGATTATGAAACCATCATCAAAGGAGGCGTGCTGAGATGCTCAGGATTGGCAATATGTTCGATGGTGGTATGAGTGATATCCCAAAGGGCTGCCTGTATGCAGTCGACATTGGCGGAACGATAAAGCTCGAAGTCAACTGCAGGAATGCAACGATGATAGCTGTGGCAATAGCCATCATTTCCAATTTGAACGACTCTGATTTTCAGGATTTCGTTGATGGCTGGAATGCCTTTGTTGAGAGTAGGCACATTGATAACAGACATATCTCTTTGGAGGATGGAGAAGCACTTCGCAAGGAGAACAAAGCGTTAAGAACCGAGAATGCAAATCTTCGTTTTGCACTTTCGGAAATCAAAAAGGAGGAGAAATAGAATGGCATACGATCCTGATTCAAGACCGGTATCAAAGCTCAATAATGGAGTCGCTGTTCAGCAGCCAGAACCGGCACAGATTGTTCCTGGATTCGGAGGAATGTCTCCAGCTGTAGCCAGGGAAGTGGCAACAATCCAGGGGCAGATAATGCTTGCAAAGATGTTCCCACGCGACATGGCTGAAGTCACCAGGAAAGTAGAAGCTGCATGTTCAAGAAAACAGCTTGCTTCGCATGCGCTTTATCAGTATGCACGTGGCGGTACGGATATCTCAGGCCCATCCATCAGGCTTGCTGAAGCCCTTATCAATGCGTACGGAAATGCAAAATCCGGATTCGAGGTCATTGATTCAAACGCCGATTTCTCCCGGGTAAGGGCATATGCATACGACATGGAGACGAACACCATACAGGAACGCACCTTTGATGTTGAGCATGTAAGGCAGACCAAAAACAGCCGGACGAAGCTTACAGACCCTAGGGATATCTACGAGACGATTGCCAACAATGCATCGCGCCGTGAGAGAGCATGCATTCTCGCGCTCATTCCTGGCGATCTTGTCGAGTTTGCTGTGAAGACCTGCAGGGAGACTCTGGAGAAGAACGTGAACATAACCCCGAAGCGCATTGAAGAGCTTGTGCAGTCATTTTCCAAGTATGGTGTGAGCAAGGTGATGATTGAAGCCCGGATACAGCGCCATGTGAATGCAATCACTGCAACGCAGTTCATCGATCTTATGAACATAGGAACATCCCTGAGAGACGGAATTGCCAAGGTGGATGATTTCTTTGACAGAGATGCAAAGCCTATCGGAGAACCTAGGGAGGCTTCATCAAAACCGGCTTCGGAAAAAACTGCAGAGAAAAAGCCCGCTGCGAAAATGCAGCAGAAAGAAAAGATGGAGCCAAAGGCGGAAACTGCAGTGAATGAGACTCCGGTTATCCCTGATGAAGTCTGGAATGATAGTCAGGTTTCCCAGGATGGTGAGATTATCGAGAATGGCCCGGAATCCTTCGATGATAACAGCGATATGGAGGACTTCTTTGACCATGATTAAGAGCTTTTCATTCATTGTCCCCGGTGAGGTCCGGGGGCAGGGTCGTCCAAGGACAACGATAAGGGGAGGATATGCTTCCATTTATGACAGCCCAGAGGACAAGGCAAACAAGCATAACATACAGCTCTATGCTGCAGAAGCAATGTCTTCAGCAGAGCATGGGAATCTTATCAATTCACCAAAAACCGGGATAGCGATTGAGATTCTCTGCTATGTGAAAGTCCCGGAGGCAATGTCGAAGAAGCGGAAGGAGATGGCTTATCGCGGGGAGATCAGACCTCTCCGCAAACCAGATCTGGACAACGTTATGAAAGCAGTCCTCGACGCCTGCAATGGCGTTGTCTGGAGAGATGACAAGGAAGTCACGAAAGCGCAGATCTGCCGCTATTACAGCGATAAACCGAAGCTTGTAGTGAAAGTCACATGGGAAGAGGAGGAGAACTGACGATGGGAACGATATCATTCAGCGGCAACAAAGCATGGAAACCTGCTGCAGCAGTATACCCGGCCCCGGGGAAAAAGAGGACAGAGCAATACAAGGAAGATATCCGTAGGCTTTTCACTCTTGATGGCGTTTATATCCTGGACACGGAGACGACAGGGCTCAAAGGTGATGTGAGAGTAATAGAGCTTTCTGTCATAGATCTTGAAGGGAATATCATATTCAGCTCTCTGTTCAATCCGGGAATGCCTCTTCCTGAGAAGATACCCGAGCTTACCGGGATAACAGATGAGATGTTGGACGAGGCCCCGTTCTTCTTTCAGAAGGTGACGGAGATCGTAGATCTTCTTACCGGAAAGCAGGTCATAGCATGGAATGCTCCTTTTGATAGGGATTGGCTCACAAGAGAGCTCCTGATGGCAAGCCAGGGACCTGCAGCTGCAAGCATATGCTGGTTCGATGCAATGGAGCTTTCAGCCTTTGCTTCTGGGAAATTCAGGAAATGGTACAAGCTCATAGAGGCGAAGAAAGACTACGGCATAGGCGACAGCCAGGAACACAGAGCAACAGCAGACTGCCTTGACACGCTTGCTGTTCTTAAACGGATTGCTGGTCTCGACGACGGGGCAAAGGAAGTGGGGTGATGGTATTTGAATTCAAAGAACCGACCCGCTGTACCAAGTGCAGGCATATGGTCTCATCAATCTTTTACAAAGATATACACAGAATCACATGCGCTTTCAGAGAAGAACAGATAGGGCATGCAAGGGTACCTAAGTGGTGCCCGAAATACAGATATCTCCACGACGGAGTGAAGGATGAGAGCTGATGGCTGAAAGAAGGATGGTTTCGATAACCCTTATCGACGATGATCGTTTCCTGGACATGTCGCAAGGAGCTCAGCTTCTCTACTTTCATTTCTCTATGAGAGCTGACGATGATGGCTTCTTTGCGTCAAGAAAAATCATCAGGACAGTGAACTCCAAACAGTCATATCTTGATGAGCTTGTATCGAATGGCTATGTGATTCTCTTCCCCTCTGGTGTCGGTTGCATCGTTCATTGGTTCTCGAACAACACGATACAGAAGGACAGATACAAGGAATCACAATTCGAGGAAAGAAATCTTGTTGAGCTTGTAACTGTATATGGTAGAAAGGAATATAGGCTGAAAAATGCAGAGGCTGAAAGCTTGGATGCAGAATGTATCCAAGATGTATCCAATCTGGATACAAGCTCTTCTGATAACAAACCTGAGCTTGGAAACGAAATGGAAACAGACTGTATCCAAGATGTATCCAAAGTGTTTCCACAGGATAGGATAGGTAAGGATAGGGAAAGAGAAAAGATTCCCTCTCTTAGAGAGAGTGAATCCAAAAGAGAAACCCAAACACCCGTTTCCAGAGTGGATACAAAGACTGTTACTTGGTTCAATCCACCGACAATCGAGGAGGTAAGAGCCTATTTCGGAGGCAATTGCCTAAGAGGCAATCCTGATGATTTCTGGTCGAATTACGCTGCTGTCGGATGGGTCGATGGGCTTGGACGGAATATAACCGACTGGAGAGCTGCCGCACGCAAGTGGTCAGGCAGGGAGAATTCAAAGCCGCGGGGATTCCCTTCTCAGGGAACAGACGGCAGACCAAGGGATTATGACGGCTCGTATGACGGCCACACGATGAAGGAGGTCTCGATATGATGGCTCAGTATTTCACATCGCTATCGCCTTTCTGGCAGTCAATGGTCCAGAAGCACTGCCGTGATAAGAAAATCCCTCTCGATGATTTCTCGATTGCTGATTTCGAGAACCTGAAGAAGGGCACAGAGCGAATCGCTGCGCTCCTTGGCCGCAATGTCGAAGAGCTGAAAATCGAGGAAGTCGACAGGAAGAACGATGAGATCAGGACAAAGCTCCGGCTCTTTGAGGAAACAGTCCCTGCACGGTACAAGGATGCAAGCCTTGAGAAGGATTTCTCAGCGCCTTTCATCAGGTTCCTGAGAGATGGTCAGAGCGGGGTAGTAGTCGGAGGAAACGGGATTGGCAAAACCCGTCTTGCATGGGCTCTTGCAAGATACTGGAAGCACCTTAACCCATACTGTTCGGTGCAGATCATCAAGGGCGCGGAGCTGCTCTCTGAGGTCAAGGCCGTAGAAGGTGACTGGTACAGGTATATCCGGGAGATGTACGGGAAATCCGAGCATCTCTTCATCGATGAAATCGACAAGATCAAGGGAAGCGAAGCTGACTGGATGCTCCTGACTTATCTCATCGACTACCGCTACGAATGGTGCTACCAGACAGTCATTCTAGGCAACTGTGACAAGAATGAGGCAATGAGGCTCTTGGGCCAGTCCTCATATTCCAGGCTATCAGGGGATGGCGCTGAGGCTTATCACCTGGTTGGCACAGACAAGAGAAAGGAGGGATTGAAAGCATGAGATGGAATAAGGGAGGCCCTACGAACTTCACTCTGAGAGTTCCAGGAGAAATCCCTGTGAAGGCTATGATTGTTGTCCATTCAGAGACTATCGTAATCACCCTGATCATAGGCGGTGAGACAGTGAAGAAGTGGGGAATACCTGCTTCCGATGGCATAGACAAGGCAAAGAGGGATGTAGAGAGGCTCCTCAATGGACTTGCGAAAGGAATATGGGAGGGATAAGGAAGAAAATGATAGGCGAATGCACTTATGAATGCAGGGAATGCTTTTTGCAGGATAAAT